>JBFJQA010000017.1:0-27448 GCA_041616875.1 Nitrospiraceae bacterium
CCCTCATGTTTCCTGACAGGGATGGCTGAACTTTCCCTGACCCGCGGCTGTCATTATTCGCGGAGGCGGGGGTTGGTGGTGTTTCCACCTCTTTGGTCCAGGGCATGGAGGATAGGGAGTTTCAAGGCCTTCAACCTTCGGGTTGGGGGCGTTTAAATTTGGCAATATAAAGCAAAGATTTATGCGACATTTATTTGTAGGGAGGGCTTTAGTGATAGCACATTTATATCGCATGAAAGTAAAATGCAATTACCTTGGGGGTCTGCAAAGGTCACTCTTATGATGAGGGAAGACCATGAAATCACAAGGTGTGCTGACAATATGGAGAAAGCCCGTGCGGAACATTGTCATGCTGCTTCTCCTTCTGAGCGGGGGTGTCGTAGCGGGCGAGGCCAGCATGGCTCCGACCATCATAACAATGGAGGGCTGGTCTCCATACTACCTTCCATTTGAAGCAAGAGTCAGCCCAGGTAGTCCGATCCAGTGGGTCAACCCAACGGCTTCCCCTCACACGATCCGGCATGACGCGTGTGTAAAGGAGGGCCCTTGTGCTTTTGACTCTGGGGTGGTCCAGCCGAATGGCAGCTTCAAGATTCCAGCGCTTTCCCCGGGACGGTATTCGTATCACTGTGAACTCCACCCGATCATGCGAGGCGTCGTCGTCGTCGGTGAGCGGGTTCTCCTCACGAGCGAGTAAGTGGAAAGGAAAGCCCTGCTCAAGGCGTCCTGGCTTTCATCAGCTGGGGGCTTGAGTTCTCCAGGTCATTTGGAGAGGAGTACGTCCGTGCTGCCATGCAAAGACGGCGATCTACTACGTGATGCTGAATAGAATCTTGGTTGTGGATGACGATCAGGACTTGACGAGCTTGCTATCGAGCTACTTGGTTGGGATGGGCTTTGATGTGGCGACCGCCCGCAGTAGTAGTGAAGGGAGCAGTATTCTCAAGGCCATCAAGTGTGATGGGATTCTCATAGATCTGGACATGCAGGGGGCACACGGACTCACGGTGTTGAGGGAGATACGTCAACAATACCCCCACATTCCAATCATCGTGTTTGGTGAGAAGGAAGGGAGGGGCGACGCCGTCTCAGCCCTGACGAGTGGCGCTACCGACTACTTCCAGAAGCCCGTCGACCAAGTGCTGGTAGAGAAAAAATGCCGTCGTCTGTTCGGTTAGAACCCACGACGCCGCAGCTTTGGCTTGTTTGGGGACAGACACAATGGAATACGTCAATTCAGACGTTGAGCTACTGGAACAGAGTGTAGCGCACTTGACTCCGCGTGCGCAGGCCTTTGCCGCCCGCTTCTACGAAGTACTTCTTGTCGATCATCCGGACATCAAGCCGCTGTTTCATGGAGTCTCCATGGCGGAGCAGCAGGAGAAGCTCTGGTCGGCCTTGGCCCTGACCGTACAGACCCTACGCGATCCCCTTCAGTTGGCCGCGTCGCTACGCCAACTTGGTAAGCGGCATGAAGCCTATGGCGTCCAGCCTGAACACTACAAGGCTGTGCAACGAACCCTCCTTGTGGTTCTCGAGGAGTTCCTCGGACAGACATGGACTCACGAGGTTGACCTGGCCTGGGCTCACGCGTTGGAACAGATCAGCCAGACCATGCTTGAAGGGAGTCGTGACTCGGCTTCTTCTATGACTTCGCCTGCGTAGAAATACTTGAGATTGTCATGGCACAATTTTCTGGCACAAAGGTCCTGGTCGTGGACGATACCCCCTCCGTGAGGATGGTGCTGCGCGCTCTCCTCGAAACTCACGGGTGCATTTGTGAGGAAGCCCACGATGGTGACTCCGCTCTTCGATGTCTCGAGGCGAGCAGTTTTGATTTGATCATTACGGATTATCGCATGCCCATTATGAACGGGATCGAATTTCTCGACAGGCTCTCGCAGCGGGCTGATCTGCCACATCCACCGGTCGTGCTGCATTCGAGCGGTTTGGACAAAACCCTACAAGAAAGGGCGTTAAAGGCAGGAGTTCGAGGGTTTCTTGTGAAGCCCCCTGAGAGAGCGGATGTCCTTTCCACCGTGGCTCAGATATTCAATCTCCCCTAAACCCGAAACCCTGTGCCCTATTCGCCTCGCGCATCGTTCATTGGGAGGTGAAACCTCACTCAATAGGCTGGGTTTCCGACTTCGTGGAATCGGCCCTCCCAGAAACAGGAAGATCATGATGTGAGCACGCTGATGGAGAGGTCAATGATGAACTGTCTTCGTTGCAAGGGGCTCATGGTGAACGACATCTTTGAGGATGTCTATGATGACACTGGGGTGATCTATTTTCGAGGATGGCGATGCCCTTCCTGCGGCGAAATCATGGATCCCATCATACTCAGGCACCGGTTGTCCCGCGCTCTCCCACCTATTCGGAAGACGCGAACACGCCCTGGGCCGATTTCCCTGGAGTGAGGTGTCCCATGTGCTCCCTTCCCTTTTCCCACCTCACGGCTGGGGGGAAGTCCACGGGACCGCTGTCCTGAACCTGGAAGAACAGTGTGGGTCATCCCTCATTCATTGCGAACGCTGTTTAAGCCCCTCCAACCGTGTCTTGTCGAGACTGACGTAGAGTGACTTCTCTCGGGTCACAATGACTGTGCCCGGAGGCTTGCCTTTTGCTTTTCTTACCCATTTTTTTCTGGTGTAGAGAACCTCCCCCTTTCCACTTTTCTTAAGGTCGCTATAGAGCAACGCAAGCGTGGCGGCATCGCGCAGCGTCTCGTGGGGTGGTTCAGTGCCTTTTTCCAGGCGGACGACGACGTGAGACCCCGGTGTTCCGCGGGCGTGAAGCCAGAGATCGTCGCTATGAGCGAAGGTGTGAGTCAATTCCTCATTTTCTCGAGCATTGCGGCCCACATAGATGAGAAGGCCGTCGGTGGAGGTAAATCTGCGAAACGGACCCGAACGCGTGTGGGCGTCTGGGCCCATCTTCTTCCTGTCTCTTCTGGGATGCGTAGAGGGTTTGGGGGCCTCTTTCGGCAGAAGGGGTGAGGTTTCGAGGTCCCCCACGCCTTCCTCGATAGACCTCTGCTCCTGTTGGAGCCTTTTTACATCGCGTTCGGCTTGCGCCAGACGAGGGCGGATTTCTCGCTCAGCCGCCAGGTATTTTCGGTGCTTGCGAAAATACTCTTGCATATTGTCCTTGGGATGTTTCGCTGGGTCGAGAGGAATGTTGAGTTCCGGTAAGTCAGGATCAAAATAGTCCACGACCGTGACCTGCTCCTCGCCTTTGACCAGCCGGCCCAGGTTAGCTTTCAGTAACTCGCCATAGCGCGCATACCCTCGAAACCGTTCGGCTTTGTCTAGATCTGATTGCAGGGCCTGAACCCGTCGGCTCATCTTTTTGATGGCTTTTCGGATGTGCGCCACGCGTGACTGGCGGAGTCGCTGGCGCGCACACTCCTGGTCATGTTCATGATACCGACGCTGAATGGAGGCCGAGACGGGAAAGGCGGAGGCTAGGGGCTCCACAGAACCAGTACGCTCACTTGGGATGTTTCGATCGGGGCGGTTTGGGGGCAGAACATAATCTTGCCCGCATTGTTCCTGTCCGTGGCGAAGGCTGGCGAGGATTCTGTCCCGGTCGTCGAGCAGCACAAGATCTGCGCTTCTTCCGGTGAGTGCGGCCACCAAGGAGTAGGTCTTCTGCTTCACAGTCAGGGTGATCCGGACGACACGATCGCCCTGAATCTGTTCAACCTGCTCCACACGGCCACCCTGAATACGTGCTCGCACATACTGGCAAAAGGGGAGGGGAACGGAGGGGTTAGGCAGGCGCTCGGTGAGCAGGTGAAGGCGCGCCGCTTTTGGGTCTGCGGAGAGAAAGAGCCGAAACGTTTGGCCGGCGGCTCGCACCACGAGTATGAGGGCGTATTGGGTCGGTTGGTGAATTTTTTGGACCCATCCCCCTGTCAAATTTGACGCAATTTCGTGAACGACAGCGTCAATTTCTGGCAGCGCAAGGGCCATAGATTGTCGTCCCTCTCCCACTGAAGGTGGTAGCCCCGTATTCCTCAAAGAGTGGGAATCGGCTCCTTTTGACGAAAAATCCCGGAAATCCGGCGGTCAGGACCAACATATGAACAGTGAAATAGATTCTTTTTTTGTCAAATGCAAGCGGATCCAGGCCGTTACAGGCGTGGCTGAAAAAAATCAGCCTTGTTGGCATGGCCATTGCTGATGAAACACGAAGGAAAGAGTGGTTGGAACCGTGCAGTCCACTCTCAGGGTAAAAAGACCGGAGCAGAAATGGTCCCCTGTGAGGGATGCTCAATCTGTCCTGCAAACAAGGAGGATGACCATGACGTGCCAACGATGTGATGGGTTGATGGTCGAAGACCATTTCTTGGATATGCAAGAATCCTTTGGCGCCCCGTGGATTTTAGGCTGGCGCTGTCTCTGTTGCGGGGAGATCGTGGATCCTCTCATTCAACGACACAGAATGCTTCAGTCCGCCCGTGAAGACCTACTGGTGAAGGTGATGGGTCGAGAGTATGCGGCGAATGAGGAGCCGGCACCGCTGATTGCCTAGGGGGCGAGCGGTCGTGTCAGGTTTCTCGGTGAACGCCGTCAGCTTCTCGCCTGGATCGCGTGAGCCGCACGGCTGACGAGGTGCCGTGTCGTGGCCCCTCACGTGACGGTTCAGACATGCTTGGACCTGGGTTTTCCTGCCCCTATCGAACCACCTTAGCGAGCCCCCTTCTCACTTGGTAGATCTGAGGTCATACGTTGAGAGGTCGGCACTCCTGTCCGGGTTTTGGCCCGTCATGGACATCGACTGCCTTTCTCTCTTACAGTAGGGCTCTACGGGGTTCGAGGTTGGAGGCTGAAAGCGAAACACAACGCGTGGAACTCGGTGTCAGCGCACGCTATGTGTCGAGGCACGGGTGGGTTGTCACGGCGATTACAGGTTTTCTCTCCGCATATTTCATGGAAGATCCCCGATTTCGTGTCGGCCGGCATTACCACGAGTCGGAAACGGGCATCCATGTGTGGGTTTGTGAACTTGATAGCGGCATGACGATCCAGAAAGTGATTCGTCGACTGCAAGTCGATATTCCCCCCTGCCACGTCCACACTCACCGGAGGCCGCCCGAGGGATTGGTCCGCCACGTGGTGGACCTGCCTGTCGAAACACTGCAGGCGTCTTCCGGGTAGGGAGGCTCAGCCGACAACCTTGGCCTCACAATACCACCCGTCCCCTTTGACGCCATCGATCGCGTCCTTCAAGCGACCTGGCTTCATGTCTCCAGGCTTGCCCGTGACCACCACATGACCCTTTTTGCTCCTGAAGTCCACCGCCCGTACCCCTTCCACCTTGAGTAAGGCTGCCTTGACGGCGTCCTTGTACAGATCACAGAATTTTCCGCCTAACTTGAGGGTCACGGGCTGTTCGTTTCCCCATGCGGGTATCCACGGGATGAGCAACAGCCCCACCGTGGTAATGACCAGGATCCAACCACCTCGCATCTCTCGCCTCCTCTTTCATGTTGAGTATGACGTCCTCTTTGCGCAGGCTCCCGGAGAACTAATTTTCTAGTGTGATCTCTGACGATGAGAATTGCAAGATCGCTGTCTCGGGCGTGGGCAGGGCTTCTGGGCCGAGCGACCCCGTTGCCTGGGAGCGCATGGGTTCTGTAAAGTCAGTACCAGGTTGTGCAAAGATCCCGAGGGGGTTTCTGGACGAGTTCGTCTATGTCACCGACTGTGTCTCTCCTGGACATTTCATCTCTTTCCTCTCTGGTGAACGAGTTTCGCCGCACCATGCGGGGGCTTTTGGATGGCCTCTGTGACGATTTGGAGGCTCACTACGGCCCTGCGGTCCAAAGACTTCATCTCCCGATTTCTTTTTTTCGGATGGTGGCCAGAACGCTTCAACCAGAGGCCTTCTCCGGGTGGAAAGTGGTGGGGTGGATCGAGGCCTTAAATGATCTGACCTACTTTATTGATCTCAGAGAGCAAATTTGCGAGGAAGGGGAACGGGGGCCTTCGCGGGAATTTGTCTCCATACTGTTGTCCCACTGTGAAGAACAGTTCTATGAACATAGCTATGTTGAGGAGGTGTTCCCGGCCGGTTCTCCCAAAGGGACTGGATTACGAACACGAGTGGAGGCGCTCTGCCGTCGTCTGGCCCAGGACATTACCCAAGAATCCCTCTTCTTGGTCCCTGGGCTTCCCTGTGAATGGCTTGCCGGGCAAGGGAAACACGTCTGGACTCTGCCTTGCGAACTCGGGCCACATTTTGAACGAGGCGAGCGGGAGGGCTGCATCTCCCTGGGTCTGGACGGGGCGCATCTCCAGCCAGTTGGCCGGATCAGGTCGGTCCTGGCCAAGGGAACACCCTCAGCACGATTCATCGTCCGGCACAAAGAAATCGCGTTGCTCCTCAATGGTGTCCCCTTTTGTGTTCCCCTCAACGAGCAAGGCGTAGAGGGGCGGTGGCGCTATGTCCCACCCCGTTGGGTTCGATTGCCCGGCCCGGACAGGGTCGGTGGTCTCACGCTGGGTCCAACGCTGGTGTACGCGAAGGACCGTACCCCGTGGAAGTTGATCCAGACAGATGAGGCGTATGTGAAACGGCTCCAGCGCGGGTTGGCAGTGCTTGAGGAGGCCTGGCCAGTTGGGGCGTCTCTGCTCGCATTGTTGACCTCACGAATCATTCCGCTCAGAGCCCCAGGCGTGGTGAGCTTCAGCTATCGGGACCGACCCGGCCTGTCTTTCATCAACACCTTCGAGCGCGATGAAGTCGATCTTCTCGACGACATGATCCATGAAAATAGTCATCATCATCTGAATCTCTTGCTACGGAAGTACAGGGTGTACCGACATGATCGGAACCGGGAAATTTTCTACTCTCCCTGGCGACGCAGCCTTCGTCCCTTGCGAGGTATTCTTCACGCGACCTTTACCTTCACCATGGGCGCTCTCTTGTTTGAGCGGCTCTCGTCTTATGGGGGGACCAGCGGGAAGAGCCTTGAGGTGCAACGTGGACCGGCAGGGTCGAAACAGTTTATTGAAAGACATGTGGCGAAAATACGCTTTCGAGGCATCGAGGAGGTCGCCTCGGTTCGGTATTCCCTGAGGGACTTGCACGATATCGCCCGTCGGGGGCATTGGTTAACGGCTCCCGGACTGTCGTTGGTGCAAACTCTACGACGGTCGATTACCCATGTCCATCGGTCCCTTGGATCCTTTCAGGAAGAGATTATGCGATCGCGATACGGACCCGACCTGCGTCGGCACTTGCGTGAACTTGAGGCGGCGGGGAAGTCCTATCGGCGAATTCTTTCCAAACACGGGCCGTAACGCAACGCGTAGGCTCGCGCACCCTCGTCAGGGTTCGACGATCACGTCGACGTCGTCTGGAAGGGAATCAGCTTCTTTGTTATCGGTGACCCGCAGGCGGAAACGAAACAATTTGGGTTCGGAGACCTCCGGGGCCTGGAAAGAGGCCTGTTGCATGTTCAGGTCCAGCAAGGGGACTTTGGCTCCTCGTATCTGACTCCAGTGGTATCGCAGCCCTCCCCCTTCAGGATCGATGCTGTTGACCCCATTCAGGATCACGGGACGGCCCCCCTGCACAGTTTGGTCTGGCCCAGCCACGGCCTCAGGCGCCTCATTGGGTTCATCGGGGACTTGTACGCGCACGTCGAGGGACCCCTCTATCCCACTGTTTCTGGCCGTCACGCTGGCGCGGCCATTGCCCGTGATTTGAATCAGCCCGGTCGAAAAAACTCGGATCACCGTTTCGTCTGAGGACCGATAGGTGGTCCCAGTTGCAGGCAGACGAATCGGGCGGGCGACCCCGTCAGAGTACAGGCCGATCACGGGGAGCACTGCGGTCTTCCCAATGGAATCGATGGAGGCATAGACCGCTTCTCGGCCAGCGCTTCCGAACGTCCACGGCTTGCTGGTTTCGAAGTCAATGGTGGTCAATGTGGCGTCCGGCTTCACGTCGACCAAGATTTCGTGAAATACCGATCGGGATCCCAACCGGCCCCGGCTGATCTCTGCCACAGCCAAGAGTCGCATACGCCCGATCGCCTCCTTCGGAACTCTGAGGTTCCCGCCGAATGGCGGGTCGCTCTCCGCCGTCGATATCAGCGCGACCGTGGTGACGATACCGCCGATCGAGGAGGCTTGTTCATCCTGAACCAGCACTTCGTCGAGTTCCCCGTACCAATAGTATGCGACTCTCAGAATGCCACTATCCCTTCCGAGGTCCACTCGAGCAGTGACCGTCTGTCCTGATGTCAGGGCGCTGTGCTCAGTGGGCTCAACGATTTTGAAGGCCAGGGCTGGAAATGGCCACAGGCAGAGCAAGATGAAAACCATGAGCGGCAACAGGCATTTCATGCATGGGTGATGACTGTGTCGCATGGCGGCTCTCCTGGTGTTAGCGTTCGAGATGAAATGGCACGTCAGTGAGAATGACGCGATCTTTGAACAGTAGCGCGCCTTTCAGCATCAGGGCCCGTTGGTTGTGGAGAATATTCTGCCACCATCGGGCCGGCAGAATCTCTGGAATAACGACCGTCACCCATCCATCGGGATATTTTTGAAGAAGGTCTTCAATGTACTCCAGCAGAGCTTTGAGCACTGATCGGTACGGCGATGGCAGGACGGTGAGGTGCACGCCGCACCCCCATTGTGCCCACTGGATTTCGACCCGGGCTGTCTCTTCCTTGTCCACATCGACCAAGACGGCGCGTATATCGGAAGACCGATTTCTGGCATAGTCTACGGCGCGGATAACGGCTCGATTCACTCCGCTAATTGGAACGATGACGACATTCTTCCTCGGCGGTGGAGGACGATGGTCCCGGGTTAACGCGGTCTGCTCCGTCACGGCCTGATAATGATGACGGATGGATCGGAACCACATAATGAAAAGGGGAATGAGGGCGAGGACAATCCAGGCACCGTCAAGGAGTTTCGTGACCCCGATAATCAGGCACACCAGGCCCGTGGTCACCGCGCCCAGTCCGTTCACCACCAATTTCGTTTGCCAGTAGGGGCCGCGCTTTCTCACCCAACGTTTCACCATGCCGGCCTGGGAGAGGGTAAACGAGATAAAGACACCGATGAGGTACAGCGGAATCAGGGAGTGGGTGTCGCCTCGAAACACGACCAACAAGAGACCTGCAAGAATGCCGAGAATGACGATTCCGTTCGAGAAAACAAGCCGGTCGCCGTAGGCGGCCATCTGGTGCGGCATATAACTATCCTTGGCTAAGATTGAAGCCAGGCGGGGGAAGCCGGCAAAGCTACTGTTGGCAGCCAAAATGAGGATGAGCATCGTGGCGGCCTGGACGAGAAAATAGAGAGAGCCGTCCCCCAAGCTGGCGCGAGCAACCTGGGATAAGACCGTTTCCTGGGCTTGGGGACGGATGTTGAAATTGTAGGCTAAGGTGGTGATTCCCAGGAAGAGCGCAGCCAGGATGAGGGCCATGAGAGTCATCGTGATCGCGGCGTTTTTGGATTCGGGCTGCTTGAATGCCGATACGCCGTTGGAAATCACCTCCACGCCCGTCACGGCGGTGCATCCAGCTGAGAAGGCTCGAAGGAGCAATAGAATGGTCATTCCCTCAAGGGCTTCGCGAGGAAGAAGACCGGTTGCCTGGGCGGTGGAGGGTCCAGGGCCGAGGAACACCTGGAAAAATCCCGCGCCCAACATGAGAAAGACTATGCCGATCGCGACGTAGGTCGGAAAGGCGAAGATCCGACCCGATTCTCTGGCTCCCCGGAGATTGATGACCACGATGAGGAGAACAGCTAACACCCCGAAGGAGACACGGTAGGGGAATAATGACGGGATTGCCGAGGTGAGAGCCGCGATCCCGGCCGCCACGCTCACGGCAGCCGTGAGCACGTAGTCGATCATGAGTACGGCGGCCGCCGTGAGCCCGGGGAGCTCACCAAAGTTGCTCTTGGCGACGGTGTAGGCGCCACCGCCTTCCGGGTATTCATAGATGATCTGGCGATAGGAGACGGTTAAAAAGGCAAGGAGAAGGACGATGGCGAGACTGACCGGAATGGTCCACACCATGGCGGCGGATGCCGCCAGGACGAGCACCAGGAGAATTTCTTCTGTGGCGTACGCGACGGAAGAGAGGGCGTTAGAAGAAAAAACTGCAAGGGCCAACCGTTTCGGTAGCCGCTCCTCAGCGGCCTGCGTTGTTTTGAGTGGATTTCCGACAAGGAGACGCTTCAGCACCATTCTTTTATTATCGCATAACCCGTACCGGCACGGATAGAAGGTGTAGCACTCCGACAGCGTCCACGTGGATCAAATCACCCTCACCAGATCATATCCTGCCTGGCATTGAGGAAGGTGAGGCGTAGAGGTGGTAGTCCGCCAAGAAAGCTATTCCCTTGCAAAAACGTCCCCCCGCCTGGTGCTGGAGGGTGTCCCCGAGTGACCGAAGGGAAAATCAGCAGGTCTGGGATGGCAAGGCAGCCGAGAATCAGGAAAGGTTAGACGAACGGGGCCTGAGGGGGTTGACAGTCAAAGTGAACTTTGAGTATCGTGGGCTCCTATTTGCCTTTAGGAGACAGTGTTACGCGCGGGACATTGCTCTTTCATTCGGTAGACACGTTTCGCTTTCTGCCTGGGTACTCGAAACCAGACGCGTTCCCGACCCACATAACATTATCTCGTTCCCGTTTTACATTAATTACAACGGAGGCCGGTCCATGCATCTCCCCAACAATCCCATAAAGGCTGCCTGTTTTTTTGCTCTCCTGGCACTCGTCGGGCTCCTGGCGAGCCCCTCGGCTCTCTTGGCTGACTCTGCTTCAGCTGACTCCACACAGGCTGCGGTGGGCCAGCATAAGGCCATGGTCCATCAGACTCCCGAGTGGGTAGAAACGTTGAAGGGCCAGACCGTCGTGGAAAATGCGATTGAGGGCCGCGCCGAACGCGCCACTATGGTCGAACGGCAGCATCAGCGCCTGATGGAGCAGATGCAGAAAGAGACGGGTCACCAGCCCAATAGCGGGGCCTTCAACACCATGTCCATGATCCACCAATATGGTGGGGGCAGGGGGAATGGGCTGCTGGCCTCCAATCCGGATGTCGAACCAGTATCGCTGAAGGGTGGGCGCTGTCCTTCCACCGCCCCTGTCAGGAAGTACGATATTTCCGCGATCGACGCCGAAATCTCTCTCAACCAATGGTTGGACTTCTATCCGGGATACATGTATGTCCTGACCGAGAACATCGACAAAGTCCGGGCGGAGGAAGAGAAGAATGCCGAGGCCCGTGAGAAGGAAGGGCATACGGATCCGGGAGGCGTGAAAAACGGCCTCCAAAACCAGTGGATTCAGCCCCTGGTGATTCGTGGCAATCAGGGCGATTGTGTCAAGTTCACCCTCCGGAACCAACTAGAAGGCGGCGAAGAAGTCAGCCTGCATATTCATGGGTCGGACATGGTCATGAGTAAGACTGGCCAACCGGCAACCACCACCAACCCTGATGCGGTTGCGGAAGAAGGCAAAACCATTGAAATGGAGTGGTACATCCATCCGGAAATGCAGGAAGGGGGCCGCCAATTTCACACCACGAGCAATGATCGGGAGTTGACCGTGATGGGGCTCTTCGGCACATTCGTGGTTGAACCCCGTGGATCTGAGTATTTCGAGCCCCTGGGGACAGGACCAGCGACTCCGGCAACAAGCGGATGGCAGGTCATGATCAAGAATGGTACCGGCCCGGACTTCCGCGAGTTCGTCTTGATTTACCACGAGGTTGGCGACGAAGCCTTCCGGCCGGTCAATAAGCACGGGGACTTCTTGCCACAGCGGGATCCTCTCACGGATGCATACCGACCAGGAGCGCGCGCGTTGAACTACCGCAGCGAGCCCTTCGGTATCAATAACATGCACATTCAACACGAGTATTTTGGCTTCGAAGACGAGTCCATGGCCTACAGCAGCTATACCTTTGGCGACGCGGGTCCCACGATTCCACGCAGCTATCTGGGAGATCCGGCCAAATTCCGCATCGTCCATGGCGGATCCGAAGTCTTCCATTCCCACCACCCCCATGGCGGCGCCATCCGCTGGCAGCGGAGCCCGCGGGCCAGCGATGAAATGCCGGTCTGGCATAAGGGGCAGAACGGTCCGGTCAAGTACCCCGTGGTTCGGACGAAATCAGATCGCGTGGATGTCGAAGTCATTGGGCCATCAGAGGCGTTAGATTTGGAGACCGAGTGTGGCTCAGGGTTGTGCCAATGGCTCGCGGGAGACTTTTTATTCCACTGCCACGTGGCGCACCATTATGTGGCGGGCATGTGGGGATATTGGCGGGTCTATAACACCTTACAGGTTGAGGGATTCCACAACGATGTGATGCCCGCTCTCCGCGAGTTGCCGGACCGGCAGGGCCGAATTGGAAAGCCGGTGACCTCCGATAAGCTGGTCGGCACCACGGTGGATTGGTTCGGTAAGAAATTTAAAATCGTTGGGAAGGGCAAGAGTAACTGGAAAGCCACCCCTGCGGTCGTCAACATTAAAGATTGGGTGGAAATGCAACTGGCGAACCAGGGGTTGCCAGGCCATGCCAAGGATGAACTGGGCCAGCTCAAGGCCTATGACGCCACTGTCATGGATTGGGTGTGGAAAGGCGCTCGGGCCATGAGTGAGAAGGAAGCCACGCTGGGCCCCAATCCCAAGTATCATCCATCGTGGCAGGGCTATAAGCCCGGCGAGAGGCGGCCAATCTGGTTTGAACCAGTGACCGGCAAGGTCGCCTGGCCATGGGTCACTCCCCACTTTGGGAAACGAGTGCCTTTCGCCAACGACCATAACCCGGCTCCATGGCTGGAGCCGATCCGTTTCGATGATGAGGGGAATCGTACGACGGATCCCGCTCGTCCAGGCGAGAACGGCCGCTGGAGTCTGTGTCCGGAACGGTCAGGGTACCAAAAGTATAATGTCCACTTCATCCAATTGCCGATTGAGCTTGCCGCAAAACAGGGAAACGAGCCGGCCATCGTCGATCCAAACGGCTTGCTCTACGTGGCGCATGAGGAAGAAGAGGCCATTCGGGCCAATAATGATCTCAAGTACCCGTTTGTCTTCCGGGCGAATATTTACGATTGCATGGACTGGACCCTCACCAGTGAGTGGCTGGATGACGATGTCACGAACTTTCAGTCTTCCAAGATCAATACCCACTTCCACTTTGTCCAGTTCGATAACCAGGCCTCTGACGGCGTGATCTCCGGGATGTCCTATGAACAGTCGATGCGGCCATTCACGCAGTTCAAGAAAGATAAGAAAAAGGGGTTGCCGGTGCCGATGAATGCCAAGTTCACAAAGGCGGCTAAGCGTGGGCACACGCGTATTGCCGTGACCAACGCGAAGCAATACCACGTCGGCACCTTGCTTCTGGTTGGCGCGGATAATGTGAAGGGCAATGAAATTAAGCGAATAAAGAAGATCGATGGAAATGTCATCACCTTCGCTAAGCCGTTGGCGCACAACCATCCTAAAGGCGACATCGTGACCGTCGAATTTGTACGGCAGCGGTTTTGGGCCGATGCGGATGTAGGATCGGTCTTTTGTCACGATCATGCCTTCGGGGGCACGACCTGGCCCCATGGCGCGATCTGTACCTTCTTGATCGAACCCTATGGGTCAACCTATCACGACCCCAAGACCGGGAAACCAAAACGCACGGGCCCCATTATGGATATCCATACGGTCGAGCCTGTCGGCTATGGCGTGAGCGGGAGTTTCCGGGAAATCATGATCCATATCATGGACACGGTGCCACATACCGTGAACGTCGTCACGGAAGGAAATCCTCCGGGTCAGCCAGTAGAGGTGGCAATGGAAGCGGGAAGGACCGTGTCATTCATGATGCCGCCTACTGAGAAAATTAAGATGACCCCCATGCCGTTTCTCAACGGGGGGACTCACACCACCGGCGGAGCCATGAACTTTAGGGCCGAGCCGTTCGCGCAACGGTTGTCGAACAACCCCGATACCTCGAAACTGTTCAGCAGTAAGCTACACGGAGATCCCAGTACGCCGATGATCCGAGCGTACTTAGGCGACAGCATTGTGTTCCGGCTTCTAGACGTGACCATGAATGAGAGTAACGTGTTCAGCATATCGGGGCATACGTTCTGGACGGAACGCTATGCCAGCGATGCCAATCGGAAGCACACGATCCATATCGGCATTGCCGAGCGGTATGACCTGGTCGTCCCACAGGCTGGCGGGCCGCGGTTACAGCCGGGTGATTACATGTATTTCAATGGCAGAAGTTCCCATTTCTCGGAAGGGTCCTGGGGGCTGATCCGGGTCCTGGATAAGCCGGTGAAGGACCTTCAGCCTCTGCCCAATGCGGCCTACGGCAAAACGGGTGACATTCCGAAACCTCTACCCATCTGTCCGAAGGGCGCCCCCGTGAAGAGTTTCAACGTCGTGGCGATGGACTTCCCGTCGATGACCTTCAATCCGAACGTGCCGGAGGCCATCGAGGTCGACTTCGAGCGGAAAATCCTGGTGCAAAATCCCAAGGCAAAGATTTATGTCCTCGAGGATGAGGTGAAGCGGGCAGCAGGGGACTATCATCCGATGCCCCTCACGCTCCGGGCCAATGTGGGTGACTGCCTGAAAGTCACCTTGAAGAACAAGCTCAAAGACAGCCGGGCCTCATTCTCGGCCTTCGGGTTGGCTTTTAATCCGAAGGACTCCCAGGGGGTGAACCTGGGCAACAATCCAGGAGAGCAGACCGTCGAGCCCGGCGGAAGCCGGACCTACACTTATTACGCGGATCCCTTCAATGGAGAGACGCAGACCTTGGTGTGGGATTGGGGGAACGTTGCGCTCAATCCACGCAATGGGTTGTTTGGCGCCATCATTATTGGTCCGAAGGGCGCTCTGTATCGGGATCCCAAAACCGGCGCCGATATCTCGCTGAAAAACAGTTGGGTGGCAGATGTCATCGTAGACCGGAGTATTCCCGGCTACGAGAGCCGGCCCAACTATCGGGATGTGGCACTCTTCTTCCAGGATGAGGACAACATCATCGGGACGAGCTTCATGCCCTATATTCAGAACGTGGCCGGGTTGACAGGCGTGAATTACCGTTCGGAGCCCTACCCCTATCGGGAGGAAGAGTTAGGGTGCTCGTTGGGTCGTATGTTCCAACCCTGTTCGGTGGATAATCCCGAAGACCCCGTGACTCCGCTCATTGAAGCACACGCAGGAGATCCGGTGCGAATTCACGTCTTCGGGGCGAGCAGCGAACAGAACGGGATGTTCGGCGTCGAGAAACACGAATGGCCAATCGAGCCGTTCATGCCGGGCGCGGACCAAATCAGCACCGTGGAGTTTTCCGGCTCAGAGGACATTGATGCGTTCATTCCATCGGCGGGAGGCAAATATGCCTTGCCGGGTGACTATGTCTGGAGCAACCAGCGGCTTCCCTACAGCCAGTCCGGACAGTGGGGTTACCTCAGGGTGCTCCCTGCCGGCGATCAACGTATTCGATCGTTGTCGCAGGGTCGAGGTGGGGTCAAGACCGCAGAGGCCACTGAGGGTGAACAACAGAATATCCCCGAGGGTGGGAAATTGCGGCCTGTGGTGTTAAAATAAGGCGAAGCTTTCGCAGTTCCTCATGAAACGGACGGGGAAGCCGGGCTTCGGCTTCCCCGTTTTTTTTTGTTGCGCAGGGGAAGCAAGAGTTCAAATTAAACACATCAACCTGCATGGTGTCTTTTCCGTCGTGGGAGGGTTCATGAGTGGTCTGGCCTTGACCCTAGTTGGGGCGTTGTTCTTCGGCCTAGGGCAACTAACCGTAGCATGGTCATATACTGAAGTGAAGGTCACAAATGGTGGGACTATCCGGGGACAAGTCACGCTGAAGGGAGACAAGCCCAGGCCCATGGCCTTCAATCTGGTGACGATTCCCGACCCCGTATTTTGTGGCCGGATTTCAACAGGTACTGGCTGGCGCATTGTCGAGGATTTTCTTGTTGGTCCTGACCAAGGCCTGAAAGATGTTGTCGTGATGCTCACTGATATACAAAAGGGCAAAGCGTTTGACATGAAGAAGGTCGAGATTGAAGCCCGAGACTGTGATTTTCTGCCCTTCGTGAACGTCTTACGGGATCAAGACGAAATGAAAGTTGTCAACATGGATCCCGTCGAGCATGACATCCAAGGATATGAAACCGCTCGGAAGCGTGGCGCGAGGGTGCTCTTTAATCGCCCTTTGCCGATGAATCCTTTTCACAAGGTCGTCAGCTTCTTTGGCAAGGAAAGCCATGCGCATCTCCCTGGGGAGCCCATGATCGAGAAAGTCCAGTTGAGGAAGGGGCGCAATATTTTTGTCATGCAATGTGGCTTTCATCCCTACATGTTCTCCTGGGGCGTCGTGGTCAATAATCCATACTATGCGATCACCCAAGAGGACGGGAAGTTCGAGTTGAAGGATGTCCCACCCGGCGAGTATGATTTGGCGGCCTGGCACCCGGGGACGAAAACGTTTCTGCACCAGAATGTGACGGTGAAGCCGAATGGCACGGTGACGGTCCCGTTTGAATATACAGCGATCAAGGGGCGGCGCAGCGTCCACGAAATGGTTGAAAACCCACACTTTGGCTTGGAATTGCTGCCTGAAGGTCAAGAAATTGTTCCCTCAGTGAGACTGCAAAAGCCGTGAAGATCCTTGGTTTCAACCGAAGAACCGAGGTGCTCTGGGCGGGGCCCATCTGTGCCTTGATCATGGCACTGTGGGCGCCTGTGTCATGGGCTTATGAGGTGGTGGACGTTGAACGAGGCGGAACCGTGAGCGGAACGGTGACTCTGCTTGGGGAGGTTCCGAAACCGAAGGCCTTTAACTTGATAACATTCCCGGACCCCGAGTACTGCGGCCGGATATCGAACGGTGAGGGCTGGCGGCTTCTTCAGGACTTCACCGCTGGGCCCGAGGGACAGTTCCAAGGCGTCGTGGTGATGTTGGAAGGAATTGAGGCGGGAAAACCGTTTTCAGTTTCCGTCCCCAGAGTCGAAGCGCGTGATTGCCAGTTCCTCCCCTTTATCACGGTTGTCCGTGACGGGCATGGTGTCGAAGTCATCAATATGGATCCTGTCATGCACGATGTTCAGGCTTACGAGACCTCCCGTGCTCTTGGAGCTCGAGTCCTGTTTAATTCACCCTTGCCGATGAATCATCAGCACAGACGCGGGGATCTCTTTGCGACCCATGAGCATCGGCCCGGGAAGTCTATGGTTCACCAGTTCCATCTCACCAAAGGGCGCAGGACATTCGTCATGCAATGTGGGTTTCATGCCTACATGGAAAGCTGGGCCTTTGCGGTGGAAAACCCCTACTATGCCATTACCGATGAGAAGGGTCGGTTTTCGATCGACCACATACCTCCCGGAACGTATCGTCTTCTGGCGCGGCATCCGCAAGTCTCTAAGCGGTTAGAACGAGTCGTGACTGTGGAAGCGGAGGGTGTCGTAAAGATTAATCTCGAACTGAGGCCGCCCAGGGGGCGTCGCACCCCCCATACCGTCCAAACTCCGCCCCGATTCGGCCCCGGTGCGATCGGCCGGCCATCGCTCAAGATTCGTCCGATTGTCAAAGAACAATAGGCCATGCCTTGGCGGGACTCCCGTCTTTCACCAACCATCCTTGGTCTCCTTGCTGAAGGTTCTGCTCCTCATTGTCGTGACGCTGGCAGACCTGTATGCCGTGGCGCCGGATTCCGTTCGTGCCCAATCAACCCAGGGACCTGGGCCGGCAATGGAGTTCTCGGCCAGAGTGGTGTGGCAGGAAGGAGAAAAGTCGTCCGACGCCTTGATCTTCGCCAGGCCAGACCGGTACCGATTGGAACATCGAGGTGGCGTCGAAACTGACATGGGAAATGCAGGAGTCACGATCGTTCGACGTGATCAGCATGAAGCCTGGTACATTCTCTCGAAGCGTCGAATGTATCTTGCGGTTCCACTCAAGCCTTCTCTCCTGCTCCCCTTTCAAGCGAGACTTGAAGGCGAAATTCATCGAACCTTGGTTGGTGATTCGGTCGTAGGAGCGCGGTCCGCACTGCTGTACGAGGTCGTCGTCGAACGATATGGGCGCCGTGAAACCTTCTTTGAGTGGGTCGATGTCGAGCAAGGGTTGCTGCTCAAGCTGGTCAGTAAGCATCGACCATGGTCCGTCGAGTATCAGCACGTGGTCTTCTCCAAGCAGCCTGGCTTCTATTTTGAAGTGCCTCGCGGATACAAGAGGGTAGACGCTCGAGAAGAATCTCTAGAGGAACGGTAGAGACCGATGATGACCATCTTTCGAGGACCTGCTTGGCGCTTCAGCGCCCTGGTGATGTTGACCGGTACAGTGATGTGGGGACCCGTAGGCAGCGCTGTCGCCCAAGGGCCTCGGTTCGCACACACCGGAGGATTCGTCAGCAGCAGAATGGTGTCCTCATCCGTATCGTCGCGGCAGGCCCTCTTGGATCTGATTCGCGAGGGGAAACCCAAGCAGGCCCTGGACGCCTACGAACGCCGGATAGCGAAGTTGGGAAGAGAAGATGACGCGTTGCTCCGTCAGGTGGCGATCGGCTTTATCCTTCCTTTGCGAACGGACATGCGGGAGCAGATGAGAGGAGCTGCCTACACGGCACTCAAGGAGATCAATTCCGATGAAGTCGTGACCTACCTCGAAGAAGGATTGAGCGATGGATCCGGATTGGTTCGCGCTCTGGCCGCAGAAGGGCTGGGAAAATTACCTGCAGGTCAACGGTCTAAGCGATTTCGTACGGCCATCAAGGATCAGGCGGCCCTGGTGAGGGTCGCGGTGGTCAAAGGGCTTGGTCGATCGGGAGACCGGAAGGTGATTCCCCTGATTGAGCCGTCCCTGAAGGATGAACAGGGCCTCGTGCGTGTGGCTGCCGCGGGTGCCTTATTTTCACTCGGTCAGACACATCGGTGGAACGAGTTGACACGCTCTGTATCTTCAGAGGATCGCTTCGAGATACAGGGAGCCTTGCGCCTCTTGGGCGAACTAAAAGATCCACGAGGCTTTCCGATTTTGAGAAAGGCATTGGATGATAAGCGGCCGACCATCCGAAGAACGGCGGCAGCCGCCCTCGGTGATCTTGGTGATCCTCAGGCCGTCGCGCCGCTGATCCGACTCCTGGCCGATCCGGTGTCGGCTGTCAGGTCAGTGGCCGCCGTGAGCCTGGGCGAGATAGGCGCTGAAGATGCCAAGGCCGCTCTGTTGAACGCGTTACAAGATGAGAATCCTGGGGTCAGAGCCGCCGCAGTCTCCGCACTGCTCCAGAAGGGTCTCCCCTACGGAAAGGTCGCTGGCACGGTGCGGGGACTCATTCAGGATCACAACCCTGGCATCAGATCCGCCGCAGCAAGAGCGCTTTCGAAAGGTCGAGGCCCTGGGGTGGTCGGAAGCCTGTCGGTCTTGCTGGAAGACCCTGTGCCAAGGCCGCGGGTGGCCGCGGTCCGGGCACTTGGCCGTGCGGGGGAGCGACAGGAGATTGACCTGCTCAAGCGAGGCCTTCGAGACGGCGATGAGGCTGTCCAAGCAACGGCCGGCGGGGCGTTGGTTCATCTCCTCTCGAGAACTTCGAGAACCTAGGTCAGTCTACACACCTTCCACACGCCTCTCTGTCCGACCATCCGAGCCCCAGAATGTGACCGAGTCCTGGAGGGCTTGGGATATGTGCGACGTGCCGCCCAGGACCTCCGGTGGCAGGCTCCCTCCTCTCAAATGGGGCGCGTCGCCCAAGGGCCCCTAAGAAAATTGGAGTCAGGCTTTACCTCGGGGAGAAGGAAGGATTATAAATCCTCCTATGTTCGATTATCGTATCCCTGAGGCCCCGTCAAAAGTTCTCGCACGACCCGTGCCTCCTCGCGTCTGCTGCAGCCACTTCCTTGGCAGACTCCCGCTCAGCATCATCCTCATTGTTCTGTCAGCATTTGGGCCGATGACCGAGGTGCGAGTGTGTTCTGCGGCAGCCGATCGTGGGAACTCGGTGCGGACGGTGGAAGAGGAGGAGGCCTCCGCTGGTGCCGAGCGAGCCAAGCCTCGTCAAGATGGGAGTCAGAAACGTGGAATGGTTCAGTGGGTACCGTGGGGCAAGGAAGCCTTTGACAAGGCTAAGAGAGAACGCAAACTCATCTTGTTGGATTTGACGGCGGTATGGTGTCACGCCTGTCATGTCATGGACCGGACAACCTATTCCGATCCAGAAATTGCCAATCTGCTCAACGCTCGGTTCGTTCCGGTACGCGTCGACACCGATCGGCGCCCGGATATCGAGGCTCGGTATCGGCATGGGGGCTGGCCAACCACCAGCGTCTTGCTGGACACCGGCGAAATCATTTTTCAGGCGAACTTTCTCGATCCCGCCGAAATGAGACTTGTCCTGGCTGAAACGGAAGCATCCTACCGGCAACATGGGGGAGAGCTCAAGAAGCGGGCCGCTGAAGTGTGGGCCAAGGTCCACGCGTCCCGAGAAGACATAGCCCCGCCGACGAGTCAGATTGAGAACACGATGGTCGATCGGGCTCTGCGGGCCATGCACATCCGGTTCGATCCCAAACATGGGGGATTTCGCAGGGCACCCAAGTTTTTTGAATCTGATGCGATCGCCTTCGGGTTTCTCCAGTATCACAAGACACAAGACCCGGACCTCAAATTCATGTTGGTCAAGACGCTCGATGAGCAGCTCCATCTGTATGATCCCGTCTGGGGTGGCTTCTATCGATATGCTGAGAGGGAGGACTGGACGAAGCCCCACTACGAGAAGATGCTGCACATCCAGGCGCGTAACCTTCACAACTATCTCGAGGCCTACCAGGTGACCGGCGAGGTAAGGTACAAAATCGTGGCGGAGGGGGTGATCGGATACGTGAAGCGATTTCTCTCTGGGGTCACGCCCAGCGGATTTTACTCAAGTCACAGTGGGACCCCGGCGGAGGGCGACCCCGCGAATGCACCGATCACGGGAGACGACTACTTTCTCCTGGGAGAAGTGGAACGAACTAAGCTCGGAATCCCGCCGGTAGATCGAGCCGTATATACCCACTCGAATGGACTCATGATTGCGAGCTATCTTCAAGCGGCTCGTGTGCTGGGCAATGCCGAGACAAGGCATGTGGCCATACGTACCCTGAATCACCTCCATCATGAGCGCTACAAGGCAGAAGTGGGAATGGCTCATGTGATGATTCAGGGAGCCCCTCAGGGGTTTGGCTACCTCGCGGACCAAGTGTCCTTCGCGCAGGCGCTGGTGGAAGCCTTTCAAACAACGGGGGAATCGACCTACCTGGCAAGCGCGGAACAGCTCGTGGGGGATCTCCGACGCCAGTTGGAAGACGACAAGGGAGGAGGATTTTTTGATCGGCCGCAGGGCCAGGTCGACCAGGGGTTGTTGAGGTTCCTGCACAAACCAGTTCAGGAGAACTTGTATGCGTCTCTATTGTTGAGCGACCTCTATTATCTGACCAGCAATCTCGCCTACCGAGAAGCGGCAGGAAGGACCCTCCAGTTTGTCATCGGTCTGGAACAGCCTCTCCCCGTGGCCCTCGTCGGCACTGCCGTCGATCATTTCTTGAACCATCCCATCTCTGTGGTCGTGGTTGGACCAAGGGCAGATACCGTCACGCAGGCGTTGTGGCGAGAAGCCTTGCGAATCTATGCACCCAGAAAACTGGTCTGGCTGCTTGATCCGCGGCGTGATGTCCTCAGGGTGGGTGAGGTAAAGTTTCCTTACGCAGAGGAGCCGCAAGCCTATGTGTGCACAGACCGATTCTGCTCGAAACCGGTCGGTGTCCCAGAGGTTCTTGAAGAGCAACTCTCCGTGGTGGTCACCGCCAGTTCCCAGTCATCCCGAGGCCGGAAACCAGGCATCACTGATCAGTAACAGGGCAGTCAAGAACAAAATCGGAAGAGAGGCGGGGAGAGCGGGCCAAACGGGAAGCAACGTGAACTAGCGCAATGATGGGCTATAGTGCAGATCGAAGCGACATGCCATCTTGACAGATCCCACAGGACCCTGGTATAAGTCCACCGCTTTCTCGCCGCTTTCAATTTATTGAAATCTTTCGAGGGCTTAGCCGTGGACCATCGGGAACTCTTCGTGCCGAAATTTCAGGGTTGAGGTGGGCTGCCGATTTGGAGTAAGCTGAAAATTGATGCGGTATCGAGGCATCGTTTAACCGTAAGGAGGCAAGAGAATGAAAATTCATCGTTCTTTCACCGTGTCTTTTCTACTGGGCGCTGCCCTCGTGGCTGTGCCGTTGCTGGCCCAGGCGGGTGGCACCATCAAGGGTAAGGTCACGTATACGGGGAAGTCGGAGCAAAAGGAGTTCCTCTTCTCGAAGTTCCCCAACCCGAAGTTCTGTGTCAAAATCCCCAACAAGGAGTTGGTGGATGGTGACAAACGTTTCCTGAAAACCATCGATGTCGGAGCCGGCGGGGCTCTGAAGGCCGCCGTGGTGTCGATCCGGGATATCCAGGATAAAGCTTGGATGAAGGGCTATGATGCGACGGAGACGGTCGCGGAGTTTTGTGAGTTCCAGCCCTATACCGGGGTGGTCGTGAATAAGAGCGAGTTCAGTGTGGTCAATAACGACGCAGATCCTGATGACCCAAAGTCTGTAAAAGGGGTGCTCCACAACCCTCACTCCTTTGAGGTGTTAGGTGCCAGTTCCTCTACTATTTTCAACATTGGTTTGGCGACCAAGGGATCGAGCTTGAAAAAGAAGGTCAAGATGCGGAAGGAAAAGCGAGGCTCCATCTTCCGGCTGCAATGCGACCAGCATGAGTTCATGCAGTCCTTTTTCGTCCCGGTCCAGAACCCGCACTATGCCACGGTCAAGGATGACGGGAGCTTCGAGATCAAGGATGTCCCAGCCGGGAAGCACAAGATCATGGCCTGGCACCCGTTTGCTGGTCAGGTGGAAGCCGATGTGGACGTGAAGGATGGCGCCACGGTCACGGCGGATCTGAAAATCAGCAAGTAATAGGGGTAGCAAACCGTCTTATCCTTATCAGAGACGCGCGAAGATTGTTGACAGAGGGGCAGTGGTCCTGAAAGGATCACTGCCCCTCTGTGTTATGACCGAAATAGTTTAGCCTCTCAACTCCTCTCCCTCCGTTGCATGCCTCTCATCGAGATGTAAGGCCTGTAGAGAAGAAGGCCGGCTCAGACGCTCCGCCGTGAAGCTCCTTGCCTTTCCGGAATCGATCCGTTTAAGATTGCTAATTTAGGTCAGGGGGCACCAAAATTGAACCCTCGAGGGCACGGGTGGCACGAGACTTCTCGCTCGCTGAGATTTTCCAGCTTGGGTATTATTGGGAAACCAAAATCCTTTTGACAGCGGTCAAGCTGGGTGTGTTCTCCATCCTCGATCGACATGACCTCACGGCGACAGAAGTCGCGAGGAAGCTCGAAGCCGATGCCCGTGCCGTCGAGTTACTGATGAATGCACTCGTGGCCATGCGGATCCTTCATAAGGACGGTGACCGGTTCGTCAACAGCGAGGTGGCGCGAACTCATTTGGTCCGATCGTCTTCGACCTATGTGGGGCATTTACTCCTTCTCCATGATGCGGAATGGAACAATTGGGGGCGACTCGAGGAGACGATTCGCACTGGTCATTCCCCCGTCAGGGGTCACGTATTTGAAAACGATCCAGAGCTCGGCGCCAACGTGCTGACGGTCCTTGACCGGATTGGCCAGCAAAGTGGGCCGGCCTTAGCGAAGCGTCTGAATCTCGATGAGGCCAAGACCGTTCTCGATCTCGGTGGGGGAGCCGGAACCAACGCGATCGCCTTTTGCCAGATTTACCCTCACCTGCGGGCCACGGTGTTTGATCTCCCACAAACACTTCTCACGACGGAGCGGGTGGTCAAGGAAGCGGGTCTCCAAGACAGGATCGGTCTGTTGCCAGGAGATTTCAATTCCGACCCGCTTGGTGGCCCCTACGATGTGATCCTGATGTCTGACATTCTCCACTACCAAGATGCCGAGGCGAATGCCGCCCTGGTACAGAAATGCTTCGTGCATCTGAGGCCTGCCGGGCGCTTGGTTGTTAAGGACCGATTCCTGGATGATTCGGGGACCGGTCCGGCATGGGTGACCGCGTTCGCGGTTCACATCCTGGTCAATACGGAACGTGGCCGGTGTTACAAGACTTCAGAGGCGATGACCTGGCTGCAGGAGGCAGGGTTTGGTGGGAGCGAGGAAATGGAGCGGAATGCGGTGATTCAGGGCGTGAAACCCAGGGAGGGAGTTTGAGCCTGAATGTCTGAATGGTTGAGAGAACCCGGATTCATGGGAACCCACGCCACGATTGGCGCTGACCTCAGCCAATTCATGGCGGCGCTGTTTACGGTCTTGTTCGTGATTGGCTGGGTCCAAGCCAAGAAGGTTCGAACCACGGCTCATCACTGGTTGATGCTGGGTGGCATGGTCGCCATGCTTGCGTTCTTTACGAGTTACTATCTCTTCCGGCAGTTGGGGGTCTTGGCCTTTGAAGGCAAAGAAGGGTTCGGTGGGTCCCAGGCACTTTATGACAATGTATTCATCCCGCTCCTGACAGTCCACATTATCCTGGTCGTCATCGGTCTGGTCATGGCCGTTTATATGATCGTGCTTGGTCTTCGCGCTCAGGCCTTCGTCGAGGGGCGCCGGATCCTCAGGGCTCAGGTGCTTCAGACAAGCTGGCGAAAAGGGTTCCTTATTCTAGGGGGACTGACCGGGCTGGTGGGGGTCTATTTACTGTATCTGCAGGCGATTGACCGGTTTGGAATGGGGAAGCTCATCGTCTGGGTATCCCTCCTGCTGCTGATCGCCATCGTCCTTGGACTGGAAATGGGGATTCAGCGAATTTGGCCCGACGGCGCTCGACGGCATCGCGTCTTGGGGACGTTTACCATGGTCATTTACTGTGTGTTGTTCCTGACCGGGACCGTGACCTATACGATGTTGTACATCCTCTACCCAGGAAAAATTGGGTGAGACATGCTCGTGTGCAATTGCGGGCGATGGATGCACACAGAAGGGGTAGATGAACGCTCAGGGCCCGGGGGCGAGGAACACTGGCTGGTTCGCTCGGAGTGTCGGGGATGCGGGTTAAGGGTCGGACTGGAAGGGCCGGTGGAACTCGTGGGGAGCCTCGTGGATCGCCTCGTATGGTCAGATGATGCCCGGCATGCGCTGGAACGGATGCCGCCGTACGTTGCATGGCTGGTGAGGCCGGACATTGAGGATTACGCCAGGTCGAAACATCAACCGGTCGTCACATGGAATCTGTTCGCGGAGGCAAGGCAGGGAGGGGCGATGTCCTGGGACCCGGATGCTGAGGAGCGCCTCCAGAATATTCCCGCTCCCATCCGGGCCATGGCGAAGGTGGAACTGGAACGGACGGCATCTGAACGAGGGGAGTCTCGGGTCACGGTCTCGTTGATGGAAGAGGTGAAAGCCCGCTACTTTGGAATGGCGGCAGGAGGACGTAACGGGTGAGGGGGTGATGTGTGATGCGTAAGAAGGGGGCGAAGAGAGATCAGTGGCCGGGGCAGCCTCCCCGCGTCACTCATTCCGCATCACGGTAATACCATGTTGCATCGATTTGCTCTCAGGGTGCTGCCGAGCCTGACTCTGGCAGTGACGGATGAACAGACTCGAAGACGAAAGCGTCTCGTCATGCTCGTGCCGGGCCTGGTGGCCTTTGCGCTGTACCGGGCCGTGAAACTCTTCGATCCCCTTCATGATCCGTTGGCGGTATTGGGGATGAGCGGCTTGATTTCAGCCCTGGCTGCAATTTGCGCGTATCGCATCGGTCGCCGCAAATCCTTTGGGGCATTCTTTGAGGAGGACGGCCTGCGTCGGGTCGGCTGGGTGATCGGCTGGATCGGGTTTGTGTACGGGGTGCAACTCTCCTTATTGGTTCTGGCGCTTCTCAGAGTCTGTGCCCACTACGACTTCCTGGTTCATCCCGATGGGCCGGCGATGATGGCCATCATTATCGCGTGCACGTCTGTGGCCCGCGATGCCTTCGAGATCGGTCATATCCGCTTCCTTGAGCGTGAAGGGAAACCGGTGGTGACGTTTCCTGATGGTGTCCCCTTCCGCTCCCTCTGGTCTGAGGATCCCCTCACGCTGACTCGATGGTTGGCTGTCGGGATGCTGGTGTGTGGGTTGGCCGCCTGGACCGCGGCAGCGATGGGAGAGGTTGGGCGTGCGGAACTGGGTCAGCTTGCAGTGATTACCCTGGTGGCGGGCTCGTTCGCCTTGGTTGCCTACTTAGCAGGGCGACAGCCTGGTCGGTGGGTATCACTGTTCCGAGAAACCCAATGGTCAGAGCTGCTTCGATTTTGGTGGTGGCCAGGGTTAGCCTTTGCCGCCACGTATTACCTCGTCGTATTGGGGGTCGGACTGTATGTTCTGAGGCAGGATCCGATGAGTGGCGCCGCCTCAATCCTCATCGCGAGTCTGGTCGGGGGGATCATGGCCCTCTACTGTTACTACTTAGGGAACCGACGTCACGTGGAGGACCGTGTCCAGCAGGCGATCCCCAGCAGCCTCCTGCGGTGTCCCTTTGTGATGGGGATCCTCTCGAAGAGTAAGGAGTCTCCGCAAGGTAGTGGGGCTCCAAAGGGTGGCCCCCCGTCCGAAATCGTAGTGGGTCAAACCGGAAGAAGCTAAGGCGGTTCGTGATGATGAAGCGAACAGGTTTGCCGGCGATTCGCACGCTGAATCTTGTGGTCTGCGTGGTATTGTTCGCCTTCGGGCTAACGATGGCATCCGCACGAGCTGAGTCGGTTACCTCTCCAGACCCAAGCCAGTATGCTCCGGCCGAAACCTCAAAGGATATCTTTTACCAGATCGAAGGTGTTCCGGTCGGTCCGCCTGCTCCCTCTTCACAGGAAACGGCCTATCTTCGATATAAGAGATTGGATAATCGAATTCTCGTCTGGTTCGTCACGCAGCAGCACACCTATTTTGGCGGGTTCGTGCTGTCCTTGCCGATTTTCTGTTTTATATTCGAACTCATTGGCCTGAGGGCGAGGGATCGTGCGACACGTCTTCGCTATGATCGAGTCGCTCGGGATTTTCTGAAGGTGTCCCTTCTGGCCCTCTCCATGACGGCGATATTGGGCGCGTTCATGCTCGGGCTCTTCATCCTTCTGTATCCGAGTTTTATGGAGTATATGGGTGGGACCTTCAAGGGGATGATGCCGGTGTATGCTTTCGTCTTCCTGGGGGAGTCACTCTGCCTCCTGGTCTATTACTATAGCTGGGATGTCCTTTCCTCTGCGTCATTGAAGTGGGTCCATGCCGCGATCGGCGTCATCACGAATGCGTTCGGTGCTGTGTTGCTGTTTCTGGCCAATGCCTGGGCAGCCTTTATGATGGCTCCGTCTGGGGTTGACCAAGAGGGGCGATTCC
>JBFJQA010000018.1:0-26068 GCA_041616875.1 Nitrospiraceae bacterium
CCTTTCCGGGGCGGCTAGGAAAATTGAGGCAGGAGGCGGCGAAGTTGGACATTAAGAGCGAGGTGACAGGAGCCTCGTCGAAAGTCCAGGTCACGGTACGGAGTTTGGTGCCCCACAATCTGCCTACGACGCATCCAGGCTGGGCCAGTGTGGTTTTGGGGTTAACCATTAAAGGGAAGAATCTGAAGACCGTCTATCAGGAAAACCGGATTTTTGGAAGGACCTACGTCGACGCTAAGGGTCGAGAGACCGTCTTTGACTTCAAAGCTGTGAAAGTTTCGAAAGACACGGTGTTAAGACCCGAAGAAACGCGTGTGGAGACATTCAGCTTCCCGACCCCAAAAGATGCGCCATCTATGGATGTGATTGTGTCGCTGAGCTACGCCCCAGTGACCGGACCGGAAAAGTTTATTCAAAGAATCGAAGCCGAGGCTCCCCTCGGGACCGGGGACCCCGTGTTCGAGGCGATTCCTATTGTCCAACGATCTGTCAATGTTCCCTTGAGAAAGTAAGGGAAAAAGGAGTTGTGCGGGGAGGCGTTAATCCGCCACGACCGTCGAGCCTGGCGATTTCATCTTGAAAATCTGAATGGCAGAGTAGATATTCTTGGCCGGCTGATTGAGGATTAAGCTTGAATTCGTGATGTGTGTGTCGATGAGTTCATAAGGCCCGCCGCTGTAGTGGATCTGGCACTGGTCTAGGGTGCAGTTCTTGAAGACATGATTGTCCAACGACAATTGTTCATTGAGAAAACTCTTGCCCTCGACTATGATGTACTGAGGATTAGAGCCCATAGGCCGCTTCCCTCCATGCGCGCACTATAGCAAAGTCCCACCGTCTCCCGCAAATTCGCGTGCGCACCTCAACGAGAGAGAAATGTTAGACGGTGGCAAGCATTCTCCTGCTGGGCTGCCTACCTAGTGGGTTTTACCTTGATCCTTGGGAGGGGTGTCGATACAATGGCGCGTCTTTTTGTTCAGGCGGTGGCCCGTGGGGTTTGGTCTTGGGCCCTACCTGACGCTCAGAACTTGAAGGTACGTTTTCAACTCAACCGCTGTGATCGGATAGGAGGATAGTTCTGTGGATGTCTCAACATCGGTAATCGTCTTTGCAATCGTGTGCGCGGCTGCGGGTATTGCATACGGCTTATATCTCATTTTTTGGGTTTTTAGGCTTGAGGCCGGAAACCAGGAGATGCAGCGGATCGCCCAGGTCATTCAGGAGGGTGCGGCTGCCTACTTGAATCGCCAGTACCGCGCCATTGGAATCGTTGCCGCTGTGCTGTTTCTCATTCTGTGGCTCGCAGGGCTGTGGTCCGACAAATTCGGGCTCGTGACAGCTGTGGGATTCTTGGTTGGGGCCGGAACCTCCGCCCTTGCGGGGTATGTGGGCATGAACATCGCGGTTCGAGCCAATGTGCGAACCGCCCAGGCCGCCCACGATGGGCTCAATTCGGCTCTTACCGTGGCGTTTCGGGGAGGAGCGGTGACCGGGCTGCTGCTCATTGGGTTGGGGTTGTTGGCCCTTGCGGTATTCTATGCAGCGGCGACCGCACTCGCTGGTCAGGAGAAGGCAATCCATGCCTTGATCAGCCTTGGGTTTGGGGGAAGCCTGATTTCGGTATTTGCGCGGGTTGGTGGGGGCATCTTTACTAAGGCGGCTGACGTCGGGGCAGACCTTGTCGGCAAGCTGGAGGCCGGTATTCCAGAAGATGACCCTAGGAATCCGGCCGTGATCGCCGATAATGTCGGCGACAATGTCGGGGATTGTGCAGGAATGGCCGCGGACCTTTTTGAAACCTATGCAGTGACGAATGTGGCTGCGATGGTGCTGGCGTACAGTATGTTTCATGGTCAAGTTGAGCCGATTTTGTATCCTTTAGTCCTTGGAGGGGTGACTATTCTGGCAACCATCCTCGGGACTCTCTTTGTCAGGGTGAGTCCCGGTGGGCAAATTATGTCAGCCCTCTACAAAGGGCTGTTTGTGGCCGGCGGAATTGCAGCGGTCGCATTCTTTCCGGCGTCGCAACTCATGATGGATGGGGTCGGGGGAGTCAGTGGTGTGAGTTACTACATTGCTGCCCTCCTCGGCCTGGCAGTAACCCTGGCCCTGGTATTCATCACTGATTATTACACTTCAAAAAGCTTTTCTCCTGTTCAGGAGATCGCCAAGGCCAGTGAAACCGGCCATGCCACCAATATTATTTCCGGGTTGGCCGTCGGGATGGAGGCAACCGCCTGGCCCGTTGCCGTGATCTCGGTCGCGATTTTGACGAGTTTTTGGGTGTGCGGCGGCGCGAGCCAAGGCGGGTTATATGGAGTCGCTGTTGCGGCGGTTTCGATGCTGTCCATGGCCGGGATCGTGGTGGCCATCGATGCCTTCGGACCCATCACCGACAATGCCGGGGGGATTGCCGAAATGGCGCATCTGGGAGCGGATGTTCGGAATATCACCGATCCATTGGATGCAGTTGGCAACACGACCAAGGCCGTGACAAAAGGCTATGCGATTGGGTCAGCTGCTCTAGCTGCGGTCGTGCTTTTTGCGGAATATGCTCGAGTCGTGGCTGGAGGAGGCAATGCCACCGCGTTCGATCTGTCAAACCCCGATGTCCTGGTTGGACTGTTTTTAGGTGGGATGTTGCCCTTCCTGTTTGCCGCCATGTGCATGAAAGCGGTCGGTCAAGCGGGGGGACTCGTCGTCGAGGAGGTGCGGCGGCAGTTCCGGGACATCAAAGGCATCATGGATGGAACCGGGAAACCAGAATATGGGACGTGTGTAGACATTGTGACACAAGCCGCCATCAGGAAGATGATGATCCCCGGATTGATTCCAGTTTTGGCTCCCATTCTCGTTGGCGTGATCTTGGGGCCAGTCGCGCTGGGCGGTGTCTTAGTCGGGAGCATCGTCACCGGATTATTCGTGGCGATTTCGATGACGAGTGGAGGAGGGGCGTGGGACAACGCCAAGAAATACGTCGAGGAGCAGGGGAAAAAGGGGAGTGAAACCCACAAGGCGGCAGTCACCGGGGATACGGTCGGTGACCCCTATAAAGACACTGCGGGTCCCGCAATCAATCCCATGATTAAGGTCATCAATATTGTGGCGCTGCTGATCGTACCCCTTCTCGTCTAAGAAGCGTGCGGTCCATATCAGGAGGAGCTCGCTCTCTTGACGCGGGGGGAATCGAGGAGTATGCTAATTTTATACCTTATGTTCTCAGCGGACTGACCTGACGCAGAAGATTTTGGTAGCAGGGAGGTGCTCCGATGGAGAAACAGGAGAGGAGATCGGAACCCCGTAAGGATCAGCAGACAAAGGAAGAAGCGAAACCGAACCCGAAGGTGGTTGAAGCAGGAGAGAAGCTGAAAGAGGATATCGACAAATTGGTCGACGAGATAGATGATGTTCTAGAGGAAAATGCCGAAGAGTTCGTCAAGAATTACGTCCAGAAGGGAGGGGAATAGACAAGGTATTCTGACCGAAGTTCCCGTTGACGCTGACGCAGCGAATGTTGGCTCATGGCTGATTTGGCGGGAGGTGTTTTATATCTGCATTTTCTAGATTCAGTCCTTGATCCCACAGTTAAGCCTCACCGTTCTGTTTACCTTCATTGTTCTCAGCTCCAGGTCCCTCAAGTACAAGCAGCCCGTGTGCCTGCGGTCAGGCCGTAGGCAACGGGTTTCCTCTCTGACTCAAAGGTGTGTCTTTCGAATGACTTGTGTCCCATTTTGCGGATCAGAACAAAAGCCACCTTCGATCCTCCGCCTTCGCTCCGTGGAGGCGTTTGACAAAGGTTTTGAGAAAGAATAAAATTTCCTTTTATTCTCAATGTGTTGCAATTTTCTTGATTGGAATGCCTAGGGTTCCCGGGGAGGTGAGCGTTGCCGAAAAAGTGGATTGTTCGGTCAATTGACCCAGGACAGCAGAAGGATCTGGCCCAGGCGTTGTCCATCTCACCGATCACGGCCTCAGTTCTCCTTGGCCGGGGTCTCACCACTCCCGAGTTGGCTCGGCGTTGGCTCAGCCCCAATGGGACTGTGTCGCATGACCCGTTTCTCATTCCTGATATGGAAAAAGCTGTTGATCGGATTCACCGGGGTGTTGCTGCAAGAGAGCAACTCTGTTTCTATGGTGATTATGACGTCGACGGCATGGCTGCGACCAGCGTCTATGTGAAGTTTTTTCAGAGCCTAGGGGCACATGTAGGGATATACATTCCCCATCGGATTCAGGAGGGGTACGGTCTCAACGAACCCGCCGTTCGAAGACTCAGGCAGCGAGGGGTCGGGCTGCTTGTAACATCGGATTGCGGAACTCTGGCACACCATGAAGTGGGCGTGGCGCAAAGTCTCGGGATGGACGTCGTGGTGACGGATCACCATCAGGTTGATGGTCAACTGCCTCCTGCGTTTGCGGTGTTGAATCCGCACCGCGAAGGTGCTCTGTATCCTTTTAGAGATCTCTGTTCAGGGGCTCTGGCCTACAAAGTTGCTCAAGCCTATCAACTGAAATATGGAGGAGCCGATCTTCGGGCTGAATCCATGTTGGACCTCGTGTCGCTGGCAACCGTCGCGGATGTCGTTCCTTTAGAGGATGAAAATCGACTGTTTGTGCGTGAGGGATTGACGCTGATATCCGAGGGATTGCGGTGTGGAATCCGTGCCCTTAAACAACGTGTGGGTGTGGACCGGGCCTGCACCACTGGGACGGTGGCGTTCAAGCTGGCCCCTCGGATTAACGCGGCCGGGCGGCTGGCCCACGGCGAGGTGGGAGTCAGTCTGCTCACGACGGAGCTGGATTCGGAGGCAGCTGCGTTGGCGAATCATTTAGAAGATCTGAACACGGAACGTCAACGGCTTGAGAGTGACATGAGATCAGAAGCTGTCGGTATGGTGGAGTCGGATTCCCCTCCGCCGGCAATTGTATTGGGGGCACGCCGGTGGCATCTCGGGGTGGTGGGAATCGTGGCTGCTCGACTGGTGGAACATTTCGATCGGCCCGCGGTGGTGTTGGCTATCAGTGAGGAAGGAATTGGGAAAGGATCAGCTAGAAGCGTGCCGGGGTTCGATCTCCATGCGGCGTTGGCAACGTGCCGTGATTTGCTGATCGGGTTCGGAGGGCACCCCAGTGCTGCAGGACTCACCATTCGTGAGTCACACATCCCCGCCTTCCGCGAGCGCTTTGGACAACTCGCCTCGGAATGGGCGGCTGAAAAGGCAGGTACCCATGGATTGCACGTAGACACGGAGGTCAATTTGACCAAGGTGGATCACAAGCTTATGACAGAATTGGACCGGCTGCAGCCATTTGGTGCTGGAAACCCCGAGCCAACCTTTGCCGCTCGGAACCTGTCTGTCCTTGAGGTCAAGGTCGTCGGCGATTGCCACCTGAAGCTCACGGTGCGGCACAAGAACTCGGTCCCTTTTCACGGCATTGGTTTCCGGATGGGATCCCTTGCGGCGCTCGGGTTGTCTCACACGAGACCGTTGGATCTTGCTTTTGTCCCTGAGCTAAACCGATGGAATGGGATGGACCGGATTCAGCTGCGGATCCTGGATCTTCAGTCCAGCTAACTGATTTACATCACACGATGCCCCACGAAACTGTCACGCACATTGATCAACTGATCACACGTCTGCAGAGCTACAACCCGGATGCGGACGCCATGCTGGTCCGCCGGGCCTATGACTTTTCGGCGAGGGCTCATGAGGGCCAGACCAGGCGGTCAGGAGAGCCGTATCTCCGACATCCGCTCGCGGTGGCTGGGGTGTTAACCTCCCTTCGATCGGACGTGACGACGACTATAGCAGGGCTTCTGCACGATACTCTCGAGGATACTTTGGCAACTCCGGCAGAACTGGAGAAAGAATTCGGTAAAGAGATCGCGCGCTTAGTCGATGGAGTCACCAAGATCGGGAAAATCCAATTTAGGAGCTATGAGGAGAAGCAGGCAGAAAATTTTCGGAAGATGCTACTCTCGATGTCGGATGACATTCGAGTCGTGCTTATCAAGCTTGCCGATCGCCTTCATAACATGCGGACGTTGCAACACCTCAACGAGATCAAGCGGCGACAGATCGGACAGGAAACCCTGGAGATTTATGCTCCTCTCGCCAATCGTCTCGGAATTGGGTGGATGAAGAATGAGTTAGAAGATCTGTGCCTAAAGTATCTGCAGCCTGACGCCTACGCATCCTTGAAGTCGAGGGTGGCGAAGCGTGACGAGGAGCGCCAGCGGTACATCGACGAGATTATCGAAATAGTAGGGAAGGCCATTGCCGAGGCTGGATTGAGCGGCGAACTGCACGGTCGTCCTAAACATCTTTACGGGATCTACCAGAAAATTGAGCGCCAGGCGATCTCCTTCGAGGAGGTCTACGACCTCACTGCTATTCGAATCATCACCGATACGAAAATGAACTGTTACGCTATTCTGGGGCTCATCCATTCCTTATGGCGCCCTGTACCTGGACGATTCAAGGACTACATTGCCATTCCGAAATCCAACCTCTATCAGTCGCTCCACACGACCGTCGTGGGTCCACGGGGCGAACATGTGGAATTTCAGATTCGTACAGAGGAAATGCATCGGGTTGCCGAAAATGGAATTGCAGCCCATTGGAAGTACAAGGAGCGGGGACAGATCGATGACAGGGACGGGAAGGTCTTTAGTTGGCTTCGCCAATTAATGGAATGGCACCAGGATCTTCCCGATAATCGTCAGTTCATGGATTCAGTCAAGCTGGATCTGTTTCATGACGTCGTGTATGTGTTTACGCCCAAGGGTATGGTGAAGGAAATGCCCATAGGGTCAACACCGGTGGACTTCGCCTATGCGATACACACCGAGATCGGCGACCACTGTGTGGGGGCCAAAGTCAATGGCAAGATCGTGTCGCTGAAACACCCATTGTCAAGTGGGGATATCATAGAGATCCTGACTGCGCCCAGCCAAACCCCTCACAAGGATTGGCTGAAGTTTGTTCGAACATCTAGAGCCAAGGCCAAGATCAAACACTGGCTGAAGATTGAAGAGCAGAAGCGCAGCGTAGAAATCGGGCGGCGCTTGCTCGAGCGCGAATTTCGACGTCATGGCCTCGCCTCAGCTAGAATGTTCAAGTCCCGTCGCCTCATCCAGGTGGTTGAGGAATTGGGCTTCCAGTCGACGGATGAGATGACGGCAGCTGTGGGATACGGAAATCTGGCCACCACGCAGATCATCAATCGTTTGGTTCCTTCTCCGAAACAGGAGGGTGAGCAACGCGCCGCATTGCCTGCGGCGGACGCTGCCAAGCCTCCCCCGTCCTTGAGTGAAGGGAGAGGAGTCAAGGTCAAAGGGGGGCGGGATTTGCTGATGCAATTGTCTAGGTGTTGTAATCCCGTGCCCGGCGATCGAATTCTTGGCTACATCACGCGCGGACGTGGGCTCACCATTCATTCGGTAGGATGCCCGAATCTGGACGCCCTCGATTACGATCGGGAGCGGCTGGTGGAGGTCGAATGGGATAGCCAAGTCCTCAGTACCCATGCTGTGAAGGTTTCCGTTCTCGCCATTGATAAAACCGGTGTGCTCGCCAATGTGTCTTCCTCGATTTCAGCCTGCGAGGCGAACATCAGTCGCGCAGAAATCACGACCCGGGAAGACTGCAAAGCGGCGTTGGATTTTGTCATCGAGGTCTCTGATACCGCTCACCTGACCAGGGTCATTCAGGCGATCGAACGGGTGGATGGCGTGATAAAGGCTCGAAGGGTTCTGGGCTGGCAGGGGCGATCGTCCACTCCGGCACATTAGGGACCTTCTGGACGTTGATACAGAGGCGGGCAGGGGAGTGACTCGATCCTCCGAGTGGCACACGAGAGATAAGTTATGGAGTAGGCCCGTGGTCAGAGTGGAGATCCGGGAACTTTAGCGAGACACCCTTTTCTAACTTCAAGAATTCTGCCGCCCCTGCCGAAAGTTCAAGGACAAAGGAGGACTTCTTGCTTGGCTGGTATTGCGGGCACTCGGTACCAGGCAACTGACATCCCGGCACATGCCGCTCAACATGGACGATGGTCTTTTTCCGGTCCAGCCAAATGATGTCCAAGGGGATCTTCATGTTTTTCATCCAGATGGTCCAGTGCTGCGGCTCTGGGAAGGTAAATAGCATCCCATGGTCTTTGGCCAAGCGCTGACGGAACATCAGCCCTCTCGCCCGCCTCTCAGGGGTATCCGCTACTTCGGCCCAGATCTTGTTTCCCAGGGGGGTGGTCACCACCACTATGTTGGGGGACTGGGGAGAAATGGCCTTTGTGGCCGTGGCGTGAGCGAACGGCTGCCAAATCACCGTTCCCGCAATCAGAGCTGTCCACAGACAGATTCCTCTGAACTTCTCCCCGACGAAAACCATACTCCACCTATGCTAGCCACCCCGCCGCGACCCTGTCAAGGTTCATGGGGCCACCCTCGGTCCTCAGGGCCTTTGGGTTGCAATCTGAGAAGGTCCTGTGCGATCCTGTCAGGCGTTCAGCGAGGGTTTCAAGAGGAAGGGGAGTCTATGAAAGAAAAACGTAAGGTGCTCTATAAAAAGGGAGTTTTTGTCTGCCCCCAATGTCGCCAATCCTATGTACAGGACAAATGGATTGAGGAGTGGCGGATTCGGTGCCACCGATGCGAATACCGGGGAACACTAACAGAAGTCTCCGTCGAGGAGCACTTGGACGAAGAAACCGTTCGCAGGTAACCCCGAGGTCTCATCTCCCGGCAGCCTGCCTCCGGACGTTGAGGGGGGCCGAGGCGATACCGGATGTTATCTGTTGTGATGTGAAGAAGCCGGCTACCTTCAGCCGGCTTTTTTGTTGATTGATCACAGTGGAGACGACGGCATGAACAGAATAATCGCCTTGTCCGTTGCGCTGGCTGGTTGTGTGCTGATCATAACCGGCTCGACCCTTGCGGATCAGCCGTCCAGGGAGGTCAAGATTCTCGTCGCCTACTATTCCATGACGGGGCACACGGAAAAAATGGCTGGGGGTGTGGCCGAGGGAGCACGTACAGTCCAAGGCACGCGCGTTGTTCTGAAGCGCGTAGAACAGGTGAGGGCAGAGGATTTGTTTTCGGCTGATGCCGTGGTGGTCGGATCGCCGGTCTATTGGTCAAACATGGCCGGTCCCGTGAAAACTTTTTTTGACAATTGGCAGTTCAAGTTTGGCGTGTTCCCTGAGTTTAAAATGAAAAACAAAGTCGGAGCGGCATTTTCCACGGGAGGTCAGGTGTCTGGGGGAAAAGAAATGACTATGCTGACGATTCTGGCTGCTATGCTGGGAAACAAAATGATTGTCGTCAGCGGGGGAGGGGCGTTCGGAGCCTCGGCCACGACCGAGGGGGACAGTCCGGGAATTCAAGCCGATGAACTGGGTCGGGCGAAAACCCTCGGCGAACGTGTGGCAGAAGTGACAAAGCTGGTCAAGCGAGGAATTGCAGTAGAAAAGGAAAAGTTTGGGCGCGTAGAGTGAGAGTCTATCCTTGGCCGTGGCCTAGCGACCGGAACACGACAAGGCGTCCCTGGCCATGGATGCGAGGGAGCAGCTCTTGTTGGCGCAGCGCCCACAGCAGTCCTCATCCTCTAACCCGAGGGCGGCGACAAGGGCCTCCGGGTTCCCCTCCACGTCTAGGGCAACTCGCCGGACGTGAGACTCAGTGAGTCCCTTACAGATACAGAGATACATGGCCGTAGCTCCCTACCTTACTGAGTGACCGCATGAAGGATAACAACGATTATGATAACCATTCTCACTAACTGCCCCAGTATAGCCCTACTCACTTGTCCAAGTCAAGCGTCCCCTTTGCGAGCTTTCTGAGAAGCACCGCGCGAACGGCCGTGCTGTAAGTGCTTGAAAAGCAATAGGTTGGAACGCCAAGGAGAACTGCTAGGCCACTGCGTACCTCGGCGTGGACAATCGGCTACCCGTCACTAGAGCGTATCTTCTAACTCCTGAACCATCTCCCTAATTGTGTCGAATCCAGATTGCCAAAAGGCCTCTGAACACATATCAACGCCAACTGTAGCCAGAATGGCTTGGGGGCTTTTCGATCCCCCGGTTGCGAGCAAGTCCAAATATTTCGGCACAAAGGACGATCCCTGTTCCTTGTACATGCGGTACAAGGCCAGAACAAGCAGATTTCCAAAACTGTACGCATAGCAATAAAACGGACTTGAGAAGATATGTGGAATGGAAAGCCATTCCCATTGAAATTCATCGGGCACGGCCACGGTATTTCCAAACTGCTGCCGCAGGTTTGAGAGATAGACTTTCGCGAGATCTTGCACGGTTGCTCCCCTGGCAATCATCGCGTGAGCTTCTTGCTCGAAAAGAACAAAGTAGGCCTGCCGCAAAACGGTGGCATAGATGTCCTCAAGCTGCGCAAGGAGGAGGCCCTGTTTCACCGCCTTGGTTGTTTCCTGGGCCATAAGCGCGTCCGACAGTACCCGTTCCCCGAATACCGAAGCCGTTTCAGCCAGAGGGAGAGTGGAATGGAAGGTAAACACGGAGTGATCCGCAGCCATCATCCCATGGACGGCGTGCCCAAGTTCATGCGCGAGCGTTGCAACGTCTCTGGCCTCCCCCGTATAGTTCAGAAACACGTAGGGCGTAAATCCAGGGGTCACACTATAACAATAGGCGCCGCTCATCTTTCCGTGGTGGGTTCGCGCGTCGATATGGCCGTCCTGGAATACACCTTCCGCCAGCGTGGCGAGCTCGGGGGAGAAACCTTGGTAGGCTTCCAGCACCATGCGGACGGCGTCCCGGTAGCGGTAACGCTTTCTATCCGCGTGGTGAGGCGCATAGATATGGTATCGACTCATCCTCTTGATCTTGCAGATGCGGCCCTTTAGACGGAAATACTCCTGAAAGATGGCGGTGTTTTTTGAGCAGACGGAAAGGAGCGCTGTAATGGCTTCGTCTGGCACGTCATTGCCCAGGTTTCTGGTTCCGATGGGAGAGGAGAACTTTCTTACGTCGAGGTTTTCGTTCTTCCAGTCGTTGACCAGAGCCAAGTACACTTCCCCAATGAGGTCGCGGTTGTCGGCGAAGACTCTGTACAGTTCTTTATACGCCGCTTCCCTCACGCGGGGGACAGAATGCCGGAGGTAGGCGGTTAATCCCTCACGGGTCAACGTCTTCTTTCTCCCCTTGACCGTGAGTCTAAAGGAGAATCCATTCGTTAATACATCGTACAGCGTATTCACGGCCGTCCGTCCCGTAATGTTCTTCATGTTGACGATTTTTTCCTCAGGTTCGGACAGGGTGTGAGGCTTGAATCGCCGGATGGATTCTAGGTAATAACGCAGGTCTCCCGCGTCTTGTAGGAGTCGCCCAGCGTTTGCTTCGTCCACCTTCTGCCACCAAAGGTCGAAGAATAACATTCGGTTGTGAAGACCCGTCAGCCGATCTTCTACCTTGTTCTTAAACGCTCGAGCCTGAAGGTCCTGGGTGTCCTCCGAGAACCAGAGGTAGGCATACGCGCTGATCTTTGCGGACGAGGCGGCGATATCTTCGCTGAGGCGAAGAATTTCTTGGAAGGCGGTGGAGGTCATTTCCGACGACAGGCCGTCCCGTAGCCCTTCGAAACAAGAAACCTGGCTATCCAGTTCTTTAAACAGGCTTTCGGAATCATCGTCGGGCCTTTCCAAGAGATCGGAGAGGTCCCACCGCTGGGGGGCTAAGGCTCTCTGCGGATGGTGCACGGAGGGCTTGGCGTTCAGGCGTTTCATCAGTGTTCGTAGCATAATGAACCTCGCAGGGCGGCCCTCAGGCCAGGATCCCATCATATCATCCTCGTCAGGCTGTCAGCTACGCGAACCAGAAGAGTCATTATTTGTCAATAAGTTATGAGTGGCAATCCTATCAGGCCTATCAGGTGTCTCCACAAAATCGGAAAGGTTGGCGAAAAAGGGCTTAAATGCAGACAGGGGGGGCAGTGGCCCTGAAGAGGGACGAGGAACAGCAACATCGCACAGTCAATTGCAGGCCCAGGCCGTGACCGAACAGGAAATGACCCGTGCCGTCCAATATGTGATCGCCAGTACTTCCTACGGTCGAGAGACCGTGGCACAGATCATGCGGATGGCGTTCGCCGAGCTTGCCAGCCTGAGGAGGTGCTCATCTCGGGCTCTTGACCGAGCGAGCTCGCTGGAATATGTGTGTCAATGGACGATTAAGCGCTCGGGTCACCCTGAACCCCTTGTCCGTGAGGTGTTCAGCTTCGCGGGTCGATGGTTGGAAGCGGTCTATCAGGAACCTATCCGGCCCAGCCCTTGGCCACTTGGCGAAAAAGATCAGGAGTAGGTTTTTTCGTTCAGGGATTATCGCTGATCCCTTCGGATGAAAAGTAGTATCCGTTGAGGGGAAATCATGAGTAGGTTTCGATACAAGAAATCACTCGGGAAGCGGAGGGGGCAGAGTGCCCTCCCGTTCTCAAGCAAGAGGCTGGAGCGGGCCGATCGTCGGCGGCAGTGGAGTCGACAGCAAGAGGCGCAGTGGGCGGCCCTGCACTTGAATTGTCCTGACCGCGCCAGCAGAAATCGTCTATTTCGCCTTATCACTCAGATGACTGGCCACGATCGCGGGGCGAGGGAATCGGCCTTGGCAGAGCTGGAATTGGCGACCCGCCTTCTTCGTGCTGGATTCGAGGTGGAGTTTCTCCATGAGTCCCAATCGAAGACCGCTGATTTGAAATGTCGTTTGGCCCACAACCATATCTTCGTGGAGGTTACGGCACTGGTCGGGTCATTACGTCGTGGAGAGGGCACGATAAGAGGACATGCGAGGAAATCGGGATACGAGGATGATGGGGATGGCCAGCATCTCCTGGTGACCCGCCTGCTTGCGCGAATCACTCAAAAGGCCCGACAACTGGCGCACTATCGAGAGCCGGTGGTGCTTGCCGCCACGCTGCCCCACTCCGGAACAATGCAGAGGCGCGCCAACGCTCTTTTTGACGAGGAACTCGATTTGAAGCGGCTTGCCGGGGCTGTGACGCTCCTTCTGGGGAGGCTTCGTCACGTAAGCGCTGTTCTTCTCTCACTCTGGGATGTCGAGCCGCTGCCGGCCAAGTCCGGGGTACGTCTGGCAAATGTGCACATCATGGAGCGATCAAAACATCAGCCGGCTTATCCTAGGGTACGGCTACTGATCAGAAACCCCGCGGCGGGATGGCCCTTGAGCGGAGTGGTCGTGGAGAGATTGAAAGGGATACTCTAAGGTGGACCACCACGGTTATCCCAAGCTTTCTTTCAGCAAGCCTAAGTTCTTGGTCACCATGGCGTCTCCATTCTTGGTGGACACATCAATGCCTTGGTCACAGATCTGTCGGCACTGATCAATTCGGCCCAGCTTCTGCAGGCATTGGGCGAGCGCAAAGTAAGCGGCCGAGTAGGATTGCTTGACCTGAATGCAGTGTTCGAGGGCCGTCGTGCCTTCTTCCCAGTTCGCGTCCTCCATGTGAGCTTTTCCTAACCCGAACCACGCCACTTCATCGTTGGGGTCGATTGCCAATACCTTCTTCAGCGGTTCAATGCGGGGATGTGCCACTTCATTCCTCCCTCGAAGAAAACCTGGGTTAGGTTTCCGTACCGTACCACCTCCGTCGACTAATTGTCTATCGCGATTGCGGCGTGTTACGATCTCCGGATAATCGGTGACGCGTCAGGCGTACTGAGAACTATACGATTTGACTGGTGATCGTGGGACAGACCGGTTTCGTCTATCATCCAGATTATCTCAAGCACGACATGGGATACGGGCATCCGGAATCTCCCAGCCGGCTTCAAGCAATTGTCTCGCACCTGGCCGCATCTGGCGTGCTGAGCCGCCTCACAACCATCGAGGCGTGTTCCGCAAAGGATGAGTGGATCACCCTGGTTCATACGGTATCCTATCTACAAACGCTGAAGGCGCAGACGCCGACAGACGGGCGAGTCTACTTGGATCCCGATACATCAATGTCTGTGGGGTCCTTGCCTGCAGCATTTCTGGCGGTCGGCGGTGCGCTCGCAGCCGCTGACGCCATCATGTCCGGTCGCGTGAAGAATGCCTTTTGTGCGGTCCGTCCGCCGGGCCACCACGCCGAACACGATCGGGCTATGGGATTCTGCTTATTCAATAACGTGGCGATTGCCGCGCGGTATGTGCAACGTTGCCATGGAGTGGAGCGAGTCCTGATTGTGGACTGGGATGTTCACCATGGGAACGGTACGCAGCACTCTTTCTATGATGATCCCTCCGTGCTCTTTTTCAGCACGCATCAGTATCCGTGCTATCCCGGAACTGGTCATGCGACGGAGACTGGGGTGGGTAGCGCAGATGGAGCTACGATCAACGTCCCGATGTCTGCCGGGCAAGGAGATGAGGAGTATCGTGAAGTGTTCCGGCGCGTGTTAATCCCGGCTGCTGATTCATTTAAGCCAGAATTTGTTCTGATCTCTGCGGGCTTCGATGCCCATCGGAACGATCCTTTGGCAAGTATGGGTTTGACGGAGGACGGCTACGCCGACCTCACCGGTATCGTGGCCGATATTGCGAGGCGACATTGTCAGGACCGCGTCCTTTCCTGTTTGGAAGGGGGCTACGACCTGCAAGCCCTCTCGCTTTCCGTTGAACGGCATCTGCTCGCCCTCTTGGACGCATGAGACGATGGAAAAAATCCATCCTGGTTCTTCTGGGCATGGCCCTGTTGGTCTACGTGTACTATACGGAAATCAAACCCGTTGTCATTTTCGGGCTCCGTTCGGATTACGCCAAGGCCATCCCCTATCAAGAGGTTCCTGAAGGAATCCAAAGCTTGCGCGCGGAGTCCTGCGGGTCTTGCCACCAGGAGATCTACAAGGAGTGGAAATCAAGCATCCATGCGCAGGCCTTTGAAGATCCCTTCTTTCAGGCCTATTGGAAGAAGGATCACAACATTTGGGTCTGTCTCAATTGCCACACTCCCTTGGAGAACCAGCAACCGACGCTTATTAAGGAGATTCCAAGGGGGCGCGTAGAGCGGGCGGTGCAGGAACCCAATCCGCATTTTGATCCGGAGTTTCAGATAGAAGCCGTGACCTGTGCTGCCTGCCATGTTCGTGATGGAGTCGTTCTCGGTCCCTATGACGACTCTGTTGCTCCCCACCCAACCCAGTACGACCCAGCCTTTCGCACAACCCAGGTGTGCTACCGGTGCCATAACGTGATTTCCGGACCTGCTCAGTTCTACAACGTGGGCCCCTGCGGGACCTATGCAGAATATGAGGGCCGGTATTTTATGCAAGAGCGAGGGTATATCTGTCAGACCTGCCACATGCCCGAGGTAGATCGACCCGTTGCCGAAGGAGGTCCCATCCGTCGAGGCAGAAGACATCTCTGGCGGGGAGGGCATGATCCGGAAATGGTCAAAAGAGCGGTAGCGGTTCAGGTGCAGGCTGATCCGCCGGATCCCAAGCCCGGGGACAGGGTTCGTATCGCTCTGACCTTGATCAATGCGGGTGCCGGACACAAGATCCCAACAGGAGACCCCGACCGGCATTTCACGGTGGAATTCCTCGTCCAGGATCCTCAGGGACAGGTGGTGGACCGACAAGTGGATACCATGGGAAGGTGGATCCTTTGGCAGCCCGTCATTCTGGAGGTCTATGACAATCGGTTGCTGCCGCTGGCCAGCCAGGACTATACCTTTACTTTTCGTCTACCTGAAACCCCGCAGGGGATGACCATAACGACTCGAGTTCGGTATCATATTCTGACTGATGGGCAACACGAAATGTTAAGGACTAAATTTGGGTTAACTGCTCACGACCCCTATTCCTTCACAGTCTACGAGAGGGAGTTCCCGCTCGACCAAGATCTCAGCCCAATGCTTGATCAAGCCTCTGTGGATCCAAGGCTGGCCTGTATGGTAGAAGGGCGCCATCAGGGCTAGTGCAGTTGAAGTTGAGCATGATTATTGAGAAAGAAGGGGAAGGAGAATCATGGCACCGTCGTTCCTGATTGACACCGAGACCGTACAGCAAAATTTGGGGCGGGAGGGTTTGGTGGTCCTCGATGTCCGTGGCAAGGCCGCTTACGCCTTTGGCGGACATATTCCTGGTGCGGTTCACGCGACCTGGCATGACTTTAGTGACCCAACAGCCGTGGCCAAGGGCCTCCTTGATCCCGACCTGCCCAGGCTGGAAGGCAGGTTGCGAGCCCTGGGGATCAGCAGTGAGAGTGACATCGTTATTTATTCCAATCCCTTCGACAATTGGGGTGACGAGGGACGAATGTATTGGATGCTGGAGTACCTTGGCCATACCCGGCTGAGCATTTTGGATGGGGGCTGGGTAAAGTGGGTGCAGGAAAAGCGCCCATTTGAACATGGTGTTGTGACACCCAAGCCGGGGGAATTCCGCGCTTCGACACAGCCAGATCTTATCGTGATGAAAGATGAACTCAAACGGATTGTCAAACAGCCTCACCCTCAAGTGGCGATTGTGGATGCGCGAAGCCTTGAAGAGTATGTCGGAAAAGAGGTGTCGGGTATTCCGAGGCCGGGACATATCCCTTCAGCCATCAATATCCCTTGGAATATGTTTCTGAACCCGGACGCCACGGTCAAGCATATGGCCGCCATTATGACGGAACTGGAGGACCGGGGACTACACAGGGGGCAAGAGGTGATTTGTTATTGCACCGGGGGGGTTCGGTCGGCGTGGCTCTATTATGTGCTCAAGCTCGTTGGGTTCCAGAAAGTTCGCAATTATCCTGGATCCTGGTGGGAATGGAGTAGGGATTTTGCTGCACCTGTGGAAAAGGATTCCGGGTTGTTGCGTAAGATCGTCGAAGCGGAGCCACCCAGGCCATCCTGATAGTAGCTATTCCTTTGAGGAGCATGCTATCGTACATACAAGGGTAAATCTCGGCAGGCCTAGTGGGCTGCTATCATTTGGGAAAACAGGAGGTGCTCTATGCGACGAATCGCCCTAATGGGGTCGATGGTTGTGCTATTTGTTTCGGGGTTACTTGCGGCGCCGTTCCTTTCTAGTACGGCGTCGGCCGGCGGGAACAAGCATGTGGCGGAGGCGATCGAACATGCCAAGGAAGCAGTGGATCACGGAGAACAAGGGCATGCGGATGTCCTAGTCAAGCATGCTCAGGTGGCATTGAAGCATGCCGAGGCGGCTCAAAAGGACATGAAGAATCCGCATTTAGATGAAGGGGTACATGAACTGCACGAGGCGATCGAGCATGGGAATCAAGACCATGCCGAGGTTGCGACGAAGCATGCAAAGGGTGCGGTCATGCATTTATCGGAGGTCAAGTAGCCACAAGCTGCAAGGCTTGGGCAGGGAGCGGGAGGACCCGTTCTGCCCGCTCCTAATTTTTCTGGTGGGTCTCATGCGAGTTGGATATTTTCAGTTTAATCCGGTGTTCGGGGACGTCAAACGGAATCTCGATACCGTTGTGGCCAGGCTCTCAAAGGTTCAGTGCGATCTGATGGTTCTTCCAGAGCTCTTCACCACAGGATATCAATTCCTATCTCAAGAAGAAGTCGAGTCGTTGAGCGAGCCCGTCCCAGATGGCCCGACGACCAAACGGCTGATCGAGCTTGCCAAAGCGCAAGAGATGTACGTTGCCGCCGGATTGGCCGAATGTCAGGGAGGTCGCTGCTATAATTCCGCTGTGTTGGTGGGTCCGTCCGGTTTCATCGGATTGTACCGTAAGACCCACTTGTTTTATGAGGAGACCGTGTTTTTCTCCCCCGGGAATACCGGTTTCCAGGTCTGGGATATAGGGCTCGCAACAGTCGGTCTGCTGGTGTGTTTTGACTGGTTTTACCCCGAGTCAGCTCGCAGCCTGGCTCTGAAAGGCGCTGACATTCTTTGTCACCCTTCCAATCTCGTTTTGCCTCATTGTCCGGATGCGATGGTGACCCGCTGTTTGGAGAACGGCCTCTACAGCGTGACCGCGAATCGGATCGGATACGAGGAACGAGGGGGGAAGGAGCGACTGACCTTCATCGGCAGTAGCGAAATTGTGAGCCCAAAGGGGCGAGTCCTCCATCGCGCCCCTCTGGACCAGGAAGAACTGAGAATCGTCGACATTGACCCTGCCGAGGCGCGCCAGAAAACGCTCAACCCTTACAATGACTTGTTGCGGGATCGTCGCCCCCACCTATACGAGCTATCCTAACCTCGTCCGTGTTCTCGGCTCAGTCTTGATCATCCGGGCCGTCAGTTTGTAGTATAGACTTATGACCGCGCCACTCGGCAAAGGAATGTTTCTCGTTGCGGCTCCGTCCTTGCGCGACCCTAACTTTCGGCAATCCGTAGTCTTGCTCTGCGAGCACGGCCAGGAAGGAGCCCTCGGGGTGGTTGTCAACCGCCCAACCGCCATGTTCCTATCAGAAGCCCTCCCTCAGGTGCCCGTTCTCGAAGGCCAGCACCACGTCTTGTTTTCTGGTGGCCCTGTGCAGCCGAATCAGGTGCTTTTGCTGTATCGTGTGTTCCATGAGCCTACGGACACGCTCCACGTGTTTGATGGGGTATATCTCGGTGGGGACATGGATGTGGTCGAACGGTTGCTGACCAGCTCGAGTGGGACCGAGAGCTTTCGAGCCTATGTCGGGTATTCCGGCTGGGCCCCAGGGCAGTTAGAAAATGAGATGAAAAGCGGTTCTTGGATCACGGTTCCGGCTGATCCTTCCATCGTGTTCGAGAAGGACCCTGCCACCATTTGGCCAGATATTTTACGGTCGCTCGGCGGGCAGTACCAGATGTACGCCGATATGCCCGTCGACCCAAGCCTTAACTAGGCCTTCCTGCCCGATTCGGCTCTCGTATCGTCTCTCCTCTGCAATTGCCTGGCACAGGTTGCGGTGTTATTCTGTCACCTCAAGAGAAGACAATTTGCCGGCTAGGCACCACAAGGGCATGACACTCCACTTTCCCCTGAGCTTCATCCTCCTTTCGTTCAGCTTCTCTGGATGCGGAGTGCTGTATACCGTGGCCAATTCGGAGGCCAAGCTTGACCGGTTGTCGATTGCGATGAGCAAGGAAGAAGTGCAGGAAGCAATCGGTAAACCTGATATGGTACTCCGGGAGTATGCGGGCATCACCGTGTGGCAGTACTCCATGACGACGAGAAAGCAGTGGCTCTATGAACTGTCCCTCTGTCCCGTTTCTGTCTTCCTCGGAGGATGTGTGTTCTACCCTTTTACCAACTCTGTGGCTGACTATAACCGCGAGCATCACGTCCATGTGATCCTCGTGAAGGATGAATTGTGTGCCTGGGGCAGGCCGCTGGTGTTGCTGAAACAGCAGCGGTCTTGCGGGACCGCAGTTCTGCAGGCGAACGGAGAAGGAGGCTTTGATGACTCCCAAGAGAATGCGCTCGCCGTGATCACCGGGTCCGGGCCGATGAGTGAGGAAGACATGGGTCAATACCGATCCTGGGCGGTGGTCAAGTTTGAGGACGCTCCAAATACTCCGGGATCTGGAGCCAGGGTCGCTGCCATAGTGACGACGCTTCTGTTGGATTTGGGGCTGACCTTGGTAGAGCGGGCCGAGATACAGGAGGTTATGCTTGAACAAGCGCTCCAATTGCAACACTCCGAAGACGGGAACGCTCTCTCGGTCGGCAAGCTCGCGGGTGCGAAAGCTGTTGTCTTGGGTGAGGTGGCAAGATGGGACGTGAGTGAGGCGGATAGGACCGCTCAAGTGTCGCTCTCCCTCAGGGTGATCGATGTGGAAACTGGCCAGCTATTGTTTGGAGGATCCGGACATTTGACGCAGCCCATGACGGGCGCGGCAGATGACCTCGCGAGAGTGTTGGTCCACAGGATCTTGTCGAGGTTTGCCGTGCGCGCCGGTCTGCTGGGGACCGGGAGGGTCGGGGTGAAATGGACGTTACGAGAACACAATGGAGGAAGAGCCTATGTTGTCGAGAAAATCCAACGGGCATCGCCTGCCGATAAAGCTGGGCTCAAGGAGGGAGACGTCGTCGTTGCCTGTAATGGTTCCTCCCTGGTCACTGTGAAATCCGAAATTGAAGCCAGACGCTTGTGTCAGATTGACGCCGGGCAGATTCTTTCGCTTGAGGTGCAGCGGGCTCATCAGCGGGTGGTGATTCGGGCTACAGCGGAGCCCCGCCCAGACATCTAGCCCTTCACCAGGTCGACCCTCTCACATCACGGCTTCGTGACCGCGTTAAGAATGGGGCTCAGGAATCGTCCGGTGTGAGACGCCTCTGCCAGTGCAATGTGATCGGGTCTGCCTTCTGCGATGATATAGCCTCCCTCTTCTCCCCCTTCCGGTCCAAGATCGATGACCCAGTCCGCCGACTTGATTACGTCCAAATTGTGCTCGACAACAACGACCGTGTTGCCAGCGTCCACGAGGTTGTTGAGGATGACCAACAACTTCTTGATGTCTGCGAAATGTAGGCCTGTGGTCGGTTCGTCGAGAATGTACAGAATATCCCCCGGGTCTTGGTTGACTCGGCCGTTCAACCCACCAAGCCCGGACCGTTGACTCGGCCGGCCTTGGTTCCTGCGCGGCCCTCGGTGTACAAGCTCCGCCGCGATCTTCAGGCGCTGAGCTTCACCCCCAGAAAGAGTCGTCGCAGGTTGGCCCAAACGGAGATATCCCAATCCTATGGTATGAAGTACATGAAGCTTATGACCCAATCGGGGGGACCCTGAGAAAAACGACCGCGCCTCGTTCACGGTCATGCGTAGGACCTCGTCGATGGTTTTCCCTCGATGCCTCACCTTGAGAACCTCAGGACGAAAGCGCTTTCCTTCGCAGGCCTCGCAGGTAATAAACATATCCTCAAAAAAATACATCTCTAACTTTTCAGATCCGCTTCCCTGACACCGCTCGCATCGTCCTCCTGTCGTGTTGAAAGAGAAGTGTGCTGGCGTCAGTCCCCTTCCTCTGGCTTCTGGTACGGAGGCAAAGAGGTTCCGTATTTCATCGAAACCTTTCAAGTAGGTAATCGGATTGGACCGCGGTGTTCGGCCGATGGGTTCTTGATCGATCAGTCGAACTCCTCCAAGATGTTCCAAGCCACGGATGGCCGTGAACTTGCCCATGGGAAGGGATTCCACGCGGAAGGCCCGGGCCACTGCGCGGTAGAGCGTTTCCTCCACGAGGGTGCTTTTCCCTGACCCTGATACTCCAGTCACACAGACCAACATACGAAGGGGAATTCTTACTATAAGGTCCTTGAGGTTATGCTGGCATGCCCCGGCTAAGGTCAGGACTTTACCGATGCCATTTCGACGGACGTTGGGGGTGGGAATGGTTTCTTCACCGCGCAGGTACCGGGCAGTCAGCGACCTGGGGTCTTTGAGAAACCGGTCTGGGGGTAAGGCGCAGACCACTTCTCCCCCGTTCTCACCGGCCCAAGGGCCTAATTCCACAATGTAGTCTGCCGCTTGAATAATGTGACGATCGTGTTCCACCACTACGACCGTGTTGCCAGCCTCGCTCAGGTCCCGAAGGATACGTGAAAGTGTGGCCGTGTCTCGCGCGTGGAGCCCGATGGTTGGCTCATCAAGCACGTACAGGGTCCCAACGAGTTTTGCTCCCAGCTGGTTTGCGAGGCTGATCCGTTGGGCTTCACCTCCGGAGAGTGTCCGGGTCTGGCGTGAAAGCGTGAGGTATCCCAACCCGACTCGGAGGAGAAACCCGAGCTTCGCGCTGAGCTGACGAAGGATATCCCCGGCGACGGCCGATTCGTATGGTGACAGCGTAAGGTGGTCGCACCAGACCGAGGCCTCACGAATCGTGAGGTCAGAGATGTGATGGATGCTGAGGCCGGCAATATTTACCTGAAGCGCCGCCGGCCGGAGTCTGGCGCCCGAACACGAGGGGCAAGGAACTGGGCTTCGGTACCGACTGAGAAATACGCGAACGTGCAGTTTGTATCGTTTGTGTTCCAGGTACTCAAAGAATTGATGAAGGCCCTCGAATTTCCTGTCCCCAGACCATAGGAGTTGGCGCACCGTCTCGGGCAACTCACCGTAGGATGTTGAGAGACTGATCCCCCGACGCTTCATCGCCAGAAGCATCTGCCGGTTCCACCACTCGGTGCCGGGTTTGGCCCAGGGCTCGATGGCACCTTGGGCCAGTGAACGAGTCTGGTCTGGGACGACCAGATCCTCGTTGTAGCGTAGAATGTTTCCGAACCCCTTGCACTCAGGGCACGCTCCCAACGGGTGATTGAAGGAAAATAGAAGAGGGCGAAGAGGCTCCATGGTTGTGCCACATCTGGGGCAGCCGAAGCCACTCCTATAGGTGTAGAGGCCCAGACCGATGATCTCGACGCGACACAGCCCTTCCCCCTCTCTAAAGGCAGTCTCGACCGCCTCAACTAGCCGGTTTCGTTGTCCCTGTCGAAGGATCAGCCGGTCCAACACGACCCAGAGGCCTGATTCCCCGTCGTCGGGGAGAGGCGTGTCAGGCTGAAGGTCTATGACGTGATCGTGACCCCTGATCCGCACGAACCCTCGAGTTAAGAGAGACGTCACGAATTCTCGTTCTCGGCTAGGATCCGGTCTCTTGATGGGGAAGAGGATCATCGCGCGCCCATCAGGGAAGCGCGTTAACAGATCGTCCGAAACGGACGAGGGATGGTAGCTTCTGGCCTCTACATGGCATTTAGGACAGATGGGGTGGCCGATCTTCGCGAAGAGTAAGCGAAGCAAGTCTGCAACCTCCGTGGAGGTCCCCACGGTAGATCGAGCAGTCCGGACAGGGTTTTTTTGCTCAATGGCGATCGCTGGACGAATGTTGACCAGTTGATCCACGTCCGGCCGATCCAGTTTCTCAATGAACAACCGAGCATACGTCGACAGGGATTCGACATATCGCCACTGGCCTTCCGCGAAGAGCGTATCAAATGCGAGGGAAGACTTGCCCGATCCCGATACCCCCGTGATGGCCGTGACAGCGTTATGAGGAACTTTTAAGGAAATATTCTTCAGGTTATGCTGTCTCGCGCCCTCAATCAGGAGATGACTCTGCCTTGGGGGTGAAGTGTGGTCAGGTGGCACGTATAGATCCTCCGGGAAAGACTCCCTCGGGCATCGTAGCAAGCGGTCCCATGCCTCTGCAATTCACCTTTTCGCACCTGTCTGGGAATTCATCACGGGAGGGTTCCTGGGCCTTGTTTCTGACCCTCCAGCGCGGTGGCGCTTCCAGACAGACTTGACAGCGCTGCGTGGGTTTGTGACATGGTATATTCATGAACCGACAGCAGCCTCAGCTCTGTGACCACGATGGTGATGACGTGACGTACTTATACGGGAATTATGCCTCTGACGTTCAGGCCTTGAAACTCGAGGGGAAGTGCCTGATTTTGGTCGGGACGGCCCATGTCTCACGTGAGTCGGCCGAGTTGGTCAGGCGTGTCATCGAACAAGAGAAGCCGGACCGTGTGTGCGTGGAACTCGACGCCAGACGGTACCAGGCTTTGGCGCAGCAGAATCGGTGGGAGTCACTCGACCTCAAGGAAGTGATTCGTAAGAAACAACTCAGTACGCTTCTCGCAAATCTCTTGTTGGCATCCTTCCAAAAGCGCCTGGGGGATCAACTGGGCGTGTTGCCGGGGGTGGAAATGATGGAGGCTGTTCGTGTTGCGGAAGCGTGCCACATTCCCATCTCTCTCTGTGATCGAGACGTGCGAGTGACCATGCGGCGTGCGTGGGGAATGACCCCCTTATGGCAGAAAAGCCTTCTCATCTCGGCGCTGTTCTTGAGTGTGTTTGATACGACCAAAGTCTCAGAAGAGACCTTGCGTGACCTACGAAAACAGGATGCCCTCTCTGAGCTGATGGCGGAGTTGGGCAAGGAAATGCCGGTCTTAAAAACTGTCTTGATCGATGAACGAGACGCGTATCTCGCTCAGAAGATCAAGGAGGCGGAGGGAGTGCGCATTGTCGCCGTGGTGGGAGCTGGTCATGTGGAAGGGATTCGGCAGAGACTCTTGCAGCACGAGACTGTCCCCTTCGATGAATTGGATGCCATCCCTCCTGTGTCGCCGGTATGGAAGGCCGTCGGATGGAGCATACCGGCCCTGATTCTGGGATCCCTGGTCCTGATTGGGTATCAGAAGGGCGCGGATGTCGCTAGAGCCAACGCGTGGTTCTGGGTGCTGGCAAACGGTGTTCCAAGTGCCATAGGAGCCGTCTTGGCTCTCGCTCACCCGCTTACCATTCTGACGGCGTTTGTCGCGGCCCCCTTCACCAGTCTGACCCCTGTGATCGGCGCCGGAACGGTGACCGCGTTCGTTCAGGCCTATGTGCAACCGCCTGTCGTTCGAGAGTTTCAGACGGTGACCGATGACATCGGGGTGTTCCGCCGCTGGTGGAAAAGCCGGCTGCTGCGGATCTTCCTCGCCTTTCTTCTCCCTACCCTCGGGAGCGTCATTGGCACGTGGGTGGGAGGAACCAAGATCGTGTCAACTCTCTTCTAGCCAATCTCGTATAATACCGGGCCATCGCCTGCAAGGTTCGGACAATGGACCGATCGGCTTAGGAGGCCTATCTCACAGCGAATCTGATGAAGGCGATACAGGTGAGGTACAAAAGAAAACCGCCTAGAATCGCCACCCAGAATCCCACGCGGTGTACCGTCATAATGACAAAGCTGACGTAGGCGACCCAGGGAGGGACAAACCAGAGAAGATTTTTCGCGTAGGCCAGCGTATGTTCATTCCCGCCGTTGAGATAAATCAGGACAAACGTGAGACCGGTCATGACCGGGAAGGTGCTGGCAAATGCCGCCAAGTAGCCCCTTCCTTGGGCCCCCAGGTAGGTGGCGAGGCTCACGAGGGATCCTCCTAACACGAAGTAGAGCAGGTACTTGATGGCCTCGCTCATATGCTGTCTCGTGACGGAGTGACTCGAACGGGATCGTCCCGTCCGAACGCCTTCTCAGCTTCTCCAACCAACTCTTCGCCAAGACCTGTATAGCGCGGCGAAAAATGGAAGACCACGAGTTTTCTCACGCCCGCTTTCCTCGCCATGATTCCGGCCTGCCGGGCTGTCAAGTGATACCGTTCTCGGGCCTTCTCAGCGTCACGCTCCAGATAAGGGGCCTCACAATAAAGAATATCGGCTTCCCTGGCGAGTGTCACGATCTTGTTTTCATTGTCCGCCTCGTACCGCGCGTCTACAACATAGGCAATTTTTTGCCCTCGAGTGATCGTGGTAAATTGGTCACGAATCTCCCCGAGCTGAAATTCTCGTTCCTCTCGTCGATGCTCAAAGTATAACGTTGCCGTAAAACAAAAGTGATCTGGACAACCCTGCCAAATGTAGTGCTTCACATCCTTCAGCCATGACCCCACTGGGAGTCCGGCTGCGTGAAGGCGCTCTTTGTTGATATTGATGTGAAATTGTTCCTGAAGTGAATAGGCGAAGGAGGGGATGCGGTGGTTGAGTGCAGCCGCCTGTACAGTAAACATGGGATCAACGAATACGGGGAACGGGTGGGCAAATGAGCGGTCCGGTGCCGGGATAGGAGGAGTCTCGCACAAGCGGAAGCCTTCGGTGGCAAGAAATGTGGCTCTGCGTGTCTCCTGCGCGTGGGCTTCGGAGACCTCAATGGTGAGTGGATATCCATCTACCAGGTTCCAGGTGTAGCCTTGCAGCTTTCCGGTGACGTTGGCGATGAGCCCCGGGGGGCCGAAAAGTCGGAGAGTTTTTCCGCGACCAAGCGCGATCCGGAGGACCCGATCGAACCCAATGAAGTGATCCATGTGGGTGTGGGAGACAAAAATGTCGTTTGCTCTCAGCAAGCGGGTAGGGCTCAGGGTGTGATTGTATCCGAGGTCGAACAAAAGGGCCCGACGCGCCCACTTGATCTCCACGTAGAGACCAGGGTCCCCAAATGGCTCGTTGACAAGGTAGCTTGAAAAGGATGGCCTCATTGGAAATTCGTATACCCCATCAGGCTTCGCGGTGCGGGAACTCCTGTGAAGGGTCAATAGCTATGGGTGAGTGCCCCCTTATTTTACGACAGGCTGGCCCTCAGGATCGAATACATGACGATCACCTCCA
>JBFJQA010000019.1:0-24360 GCA_041616875.1 Nitrospiraceae bacterium
AGAGAAAAAATTTGACGTCACCTTGGTCATAAGAAGCCCTCATTGTCCGGGAACCATTCGCCCATAGTGTCATCAGACGGCCGACGTAACATACCGTTTCCTTAAGTGGTTCCGAATCATTACCGCCACGAGATTTAAGGTGACCACGACGACAATCAGGATCAGGGTGGTCATGTAGACCATCGGCTTCGCAGCCTCAACGTTCGGAGACTGAAACCCGACATCGTAGATGTGAAAACCCAAGTGCATGAACTTTCGGTCCAAATGGAGAAATGGAAAGTACTCATCCACCGGCAGTGCCGGGGCCAGTTTGACGACCCCGGTAAGCATCAGAGGAGCCACCTCTCCTGCCGCACGCGCCATTGCCAGGATCAACCCGGTGAGAATGCCCGGCAGGGCGCACGGAATGACAACATGCCAAAGGGTTTCGAGTTTGGTGGCCCCTAAGGCAATCGATCCTTCACGAAAATCCCGTGGTACTGCAGATAAACCTTCCTCTGTGGCCACGATCACAACCGGTACCGTCAGGAGCGCAAGTGTCAGGGAAGCCCACAGTATGCCGCCCGTCCCAAAAGTTGGATTCGGTAGAAATTCGGGGTAGAAGAGTGTGTCAAGAGTACCCCCAATGGCGTAAATAAAGAATCCCAGCCCGAAGACTCCGAACACGATGGAGGGAACTCCTGCCAAGTTGTTGACGGCGATCCGAACCAATCGTACCAACGGTCCTTGACGTGCATACTCACGCAAATACAGTGCTGCCATGACCCCAAATGGCATTACCGCAACCGTCATGATCAAGACCATGAGCACGGTGCCAAAAATTGCCGGGAAGATTCCACCTTCTGTGTTGGCTTCTCGCGGTTCCCCGGAGACGAACTCCAGGAAGTTCTCCAAGTATAGGATGACCTTTGGAAACCAACTGATATCGTTGGGACGAACAGCCCGAATGATGCTCGAAAGCGGTTTCCGGACCTCCCGCCCCTCGGATAGAAGCACACCCACCTCATAGCGCTGAGCTTCCTTATACAACGCTTCCAGCGCAGTCGTCACTTTTTGATACTCTTCCTCTAGATCAACCATTTTCCTTGCGACTGTGTCGGCCGCATCCGATTCCTCTCGGGTTTGGGAATTTTTCCTCCCCAAAGCTTTTTGCTCAAGCCGCAATGCTTCCAATCGGTAGTTAATGTCTCCTATTTCATCCTCTTCCAGACGGCGAATCTGTTCGTATTGCTCATTGACCTGCTGGATCAAAGAACCGAAATGCGCCCAAGCCTCAGAACCTTCTCTTACTACCCGGCTACCTTCATAAATGGCTTGTACCCGCCCATACATCGGACCCCATTCGCGCCGCTCAAAGCGCACCAGATCACGCGGAGTTTCCCGTGCAACAATCTTGTCTTCATCGATCCATTGAAAGTCCGCGCCAAACACATCCCTATTTCCGACGTGGACCCGAATTCGGCTCTTTCCATCCGGAAACTCGGGTGATTCCGAGTAAGGAATCTGTTCCCGATCGACGATTTTCCCGGCAACAATATGACCATCAGCAAGCCGTACTTCCCAAAGATTGGATGGCCAAAATTCTCCCAATCCGTTGACCATGATCAAAACCAATAAACCGCCGATCATTAATAGGCTGAGCGTCACCCCCGACGCCGTTAGCCAAATAAACAGATCTCCGGAACGAAAAAACTGTCTGATTGGGGAGGTAGTCATCTGTCCCTCAGGGTAAGCACCGTTTAAAGGCTATTACGCGTGGCTATGTTTCTTTCTCAGCCTTTGCCGGACTATCTCAGCCAAGGTGTTGATAAAGAAAGTGGAAATAAACAGGAGAAGGGCGGCCAGAAACAGAACGCGGTACAACGTGCCTCCATGCGGAGCCTCGGGGATTTCCACGGCAATATTGGCCGATAGAGTCCGGAAACCGTCAAACATGCTCCAATTCATAACCGGGGTATTGCCAGTTGCCATCAACACGATCATCGTTTCACCGATCGCGCGACCGAAGCCAATCATCACGGCGGAAAAAATACCTGGACTGGCGGCCAACAACACCATATGCGCGACCGTCTGCCATCTTGTGGCGCCAAGGGCCAAGGACCCCGCTATGAGATTTCGCGGGACGTTCGACAGGGCCTCTTCCGAGATGCTGTAAATAATGGGGATGATTGCGATACCCATAACAATGCCTACCACGACCGCATTTCGTTGGTCATAGCGAACGTTGAACGTTTCCGACAACCACAGTTCAAAGTTTCCACCGAACAGGAAATGCTCGATGGCAAGATTATTCCAAATGCAAACAATCACGCAGACACTGATGACAGGAATCAATATGAAGGCTTCGCTGCCAACTCGCAATTGATGCCGGATCGTCCTTGGAACAAGGCGCCAGAGGAATGAAGTCGCAACGACGGCTAGTGGAATCGTTATTGCCATGCCAATAAATGCCGGGAACAATCGTTCCAGCAAAGGTGCAAGCCACAGGCCAGCCAAAAACCCGAGGACAACCGTCGGCAACGCTGCCATCACTTCGATAGTTGGCTTGATCTTTGCGCGCAAATTCGGATGCATGAATTGAGAGGTGAAGATAGCCGAAAAAATTGCGACGGGGATAGCGAGCAAGAGCGCATAGAATGTACCTTTTAGCGTTCCAAATGCCAGGGGCATCATGCCGAATTTCGGCTCGAAATCATCTGACCCCGAAGATGACTGCCAGACATGGGTAGGTTCCTCATACCCTTCATACCAAACCTTGCCAAATAGGGTCCCGAGAGTGATCTCGGGATGCGGGTTGTGGAGTTTATACAGCGTGAGAGTCCTCTGCGCATCATACTGAAGAACTCCGTCGGCCTTCGGGGATAGGGCCAGGCTCAAAGGTGTGACCCCATGCCCAGACAAGGCAAGAAGAGTTTGTTCTGATGTTGCGTGCTGAACAAATATTCCTCCATTCGCATCAGCCGTGGCAAAGCTCTTGTCACGCTGGGATGCGGTGAAGGAGATGACAGGAGCAGAATGGGATTTCAGAAGGTGGGTCTGTTTCAGTTGCCACCGATCTGAGTTCGGGGCTGTTCTCACAAGTCCCCAGGTAGACACCCCACCAGCATCAGTCATCACCACCAGGGATCGGTCGCCGATCAGAAAACCTAGATTGGTGATGGCATTGGATCGCTCTGTGATTTGGTAACTGCCAGCGAGCAAGGCCTGATCGCGATCGGGAATGGATACATGGTGTACCTGACCCTGACTGGTGCCTGCGTAAATATTTCTGAGGGGACTGTCTACCGCCACCGTCGTAATACTCCCTTGTGGGAGCGACAAGGGAATTATGAGAGGCGTTTCTCTCGCCGCCTCTTCGTCAACGGGCTGCACAAAGAGCGCGTCATGTCTGTCGACCACTGCCACAATGCCGGCGCCGCTCTCTCCGTATCGATAGGCTAGCGCAGTGATAGGGCCTTCCGCGATTTTCATCGCTTGAGAAACAGCGACAGTGGGTTGTTTCGTTCGTACCCCTGACTCCGCAAATTGAGTCCTGACGGAAATCTTGAGAGGAATGACCAGACCATCGGCGGTCCCGACCACATGACCGGAAGACCCGCTGCCGGCTTGTGCCATTGCGGTTATCTGACGACCGACAAAAACCTCTGGCTGCTCGACGGCTATCAACCGACCGGTCGCTAGTTCGGTGAATTGAATATCCGAGGAGGTGAGTGCATACACCACCTCAAGATGCTCATCGAGACCAACTAGAGCAGGCCCATGTTCGACCGGCGCTCCCGGAAGGGTAATCCGGGCTACCTCAGTGGCGGTGGTTTTTTGAAAAAGCGGAAGAATCTCTAGAATCAGAAAAACGAAGATCGCCAGAATGCTTAAGATAACCGCGATTCCACCAAAACTAATCACGCCTTTGGCAAGGCGGTCTAAGAACGGGCGAAGCCGCGTCCGTCGGCTAGTTTTTGGAGCGGCTACCCCCTTGGAATCCCCAGGGGCTTTGTAAGAGGGTTGATTCGGCTCGTGCTTTTCGTTGGGGAGAAGGAGTTGGGTACCGGAACCTCGTATATGGTCAGACATTGTCCCCCATGACTTCCCCATTCGCAGTACGGTGCACGGGTAGAGACTAATTGAGCTTCGCTAATTCTTTTTGGACACCTTCAGCGCTGAGGGGGAAGTAACCATCCTTAATGACATCCGTCTGCCCTTGTCGGCTATAGACATACTTTAAGAACTCTTTCATGAGTGGAGGAAGAGATTTGCCTGGTGCTTGATTCACATAAACATAGAGATAGCGCCAGAGGGGATAGCTTCCGTTTCTGGCATTCACAATGTTCGGCTCAACGAGGGGGCTTCCAGATTGTTTGGCAAGTGGAACGAGGCGAACGCCCGACGTCGCATACCCGATTCCACTATACCCTATTCCATATCGATCTTCGGTCACACCCTGGACAACTGATGCCGACCCAGGCTGCTCTTTCACTTCATCCTTGTAGTCTCCATTCTTGAGAGCCTTTTTCTTGAAAAAGCCGTACGTGCCGGATGCAGAATTCCGACCGTAGAGACTAATCGGAGCTGCCGCCCAGTCCCCATTCAGACCTACGTGACCCCATTTCTCAATATTCTGCCTTGCGCCCTGCCTCCGACTCTTGGAGAAAATAGCATCGACTTGCTCTAAGGTCAGCCCATGAATTGGATTGTCCTTGTTGACATAGACGGCGAGGGCATCCACCGCGACGGGGAAGGCCGTTGGTTTGTACCCGAATTTTGCTTCAAACTTATCGATCTCCTTGGCTTTCATCTGCCGTGACATTGGTCCAAGTTGAGCCGTGCCCGCGATCAGAGCGGGAGGGGCCGTACTAGACCCCTTTCCCTCAATCTGAATTTTGACGCCGGGATACTGCCGACGAAACCCCTCCGCCCACAGCGTCATAAGATTATTGAACGTATCTGAACCGATACTGTTCAAGTTTCCGGATACTCCGCTGACCTTTTTATAGGATGTCAGCGAGGGGTCCACCTGCACCGTCTCCTCAGACCAGGCGGAACCGAGGCACACGAGGCAGACGAAAACAAATGTGATGAGAGCCGAGAATAAAAGGTGTTGAAATTTCATGGATATGCCTCCATTTATAAATTTATCGTCTCCAGATTAACAGCAGGTTTCGCCTGTGTTACAAAATTGTTAACTCCTCCAGAACCCAAACATCTATGAAGAAGGGCTTCAATCAGTTTTCTCTTTGGGCGAGCATCCGGAATTCATAGTTACCGTCCTGGCAAATGATGGCGATTTCCACCCTTCGAGCTAGCGTTGCCGTGCGAAATACCTGGTTCCATGCCAACTCCGGAAGGAGGGAAATAAGTTGTTTCATTGTCAGGAAGTCGTTTGTCGACAGGAGCCGAGGGATTCTAACCTCCGAATCATCACCGACCATTGAAGTCATCGAATGTTTCCATTCCATGGAGAGCGTTGAATACCAAGCGAGTTCCCATCAGGGAGAACGGAGTTGGCCCCCTACTGAGAGGCTAGCCGATCGCCCTGGCGACCTCTTGATTAATTGCAAGTGAAAAGTCTGCCACCGCGCTCCGATAGAGCGGACAATGGCGATATCGGCCGGTCAGGCAAAAATGTTTCCGGTCGGCCCAGCTTGGTTCGAACGGCACCAGGACCCCATTGCATTGCGTCGTGGTTCCGGACATGTGCTGGGCGAGAAAATAGGGGCAGGTCATTGAGTTTCCTCCTTCGAATGTCATCCGTCGGTTCCCTCGAGCCCCCGGGGGCAAAACCCTGCGGCGTCGAGGGGAATGGAGAAATGCATTGGTGAATGGTGTATCCCACGAAGATTTCACGCAGGTTAAGGCTGTATTTCGTTTGGGTAAATTTTACCAAGGGTGGTGGCAATCAAACCCAGGAAGAAATTTCTCGAGGGCGGTAGGCAATACCCCAAGTAAGTTGTGCGTCACATGTCGGCCGCCTGGTCCCGATCCGTTGAGACGCGAGGACAGATTCGCGCCGGTTGGGTCACAACAGCCCTCCACGCGCAGGTAGGAGGGAGGGGTTGGTCTGAGTTATCCTCTCAGACAGGTCAGTGGGATGGTTACTGGAAAAAGAACGCGGGTGGGGTTAATTCGTTAGGACGTGGAGTGCAGAAGATCTGTCACGGTCCTTTCTCTGTGTGCTTTGGGATCGGGCAGGCGGGGCCAGGTCTTCTTCCCGCGCCTTTCAAGCTTCGGCCATATTTTCCGCACGGTGCTTCTCGCTTTGCGACGCCTCCGTCTGAACCGTTCGACGATCCGTCCGGCAATAAAGGCGGTTCTCACGCCTCGAGTGCGAGCCAACGCCTTGTCGAGCCATGCCTCCGCAACGATAGCGTCTTGATGTTCACCGAGGAGGTCTTGCAGCCCCTTCAGTTGCTGGATGTACCGTGAGGCGGGTTTGCCGACCGCTGCCTCGGCAAGCTCGGCGGAGTACCGTGCCCGTTTGCAACGGATTCGAATGCGGTGCAGCGCTGCTTCGCTCGAGTCACTCTCCGCCTTTCGCACCGCTTTACGGAGTCTTCTGAATGCCTCGGCTGCATACCCAGGGAGAGAGGCTTCGCGTAGCACAACCTGTGGTTCCTGTGCCGCCGTTTTCAGTCTCTCGACCAGTTTGAGATAGCGGTCGCTTTCCAGGGTCTCGAGGATGTCGACGCGGGCTGCTGCACGCTCGCGCTCCAAACGCGAGAGGAGACGGTGAAACGTCTTGCGCTCTTGGGGGTCAAGGCTTGTTGCTTCCGAGTTGAAATGCTCCAGCAGGACATCAGAGTCCCGGACGGCTCCGAGGGCCTGCCCAAGCCAGGACAGTTCATCCCGGAGTGAGTCACCCCATTCAGGGATCAGCATGGGCCGTGCCGCGCGAAGAAACTCCCGGAGGCGACGCGTGGCGACACGCATCTGATGGAGATCTTCAGGATCGGACCCCAGCCTCGTTCCTGGATCGTGGCCAAGAATCGCTCGCACCTGGTCTTGTAGTTTGGCCACAAGGTGGTCGATGGCCGGTGCCGTGGAGGCAGGCGGCTCCGGTACCGCCGGAAATTGCAGACCAAGCGCCTTGAAAACTTTTGGTCTTGGGTCACCATCCTGTGCGCCGGCTTGACGTAGCGCCGCCTCGATGCGTTGAAGATCTTTCTCATCACCCCCGACGAGTTTGATTCCCAGCTCAGAAAAACGGCGTGTGACTCGATTTCCCTCGAGGAGGGCGACCGAATCAATGGTCACGTTCGCCAGGGGGCCCTCGAGACCGTTCACACGAATCCCCCGCCGAAGGGCTCGAAGTTTTGCGACCGGAAAGAGGTCATGGTCACACAGATAGACAAACAGCAATTTCTTCAGTTCTAGAGGAGGACCCAAGCCCCCCCCGGATGATTCCAGTTCCAAACGCGCGGCACCGTGCAGGAGCTTGAGCTGCCAAAGCCCCTTCCTCTTCTCAATCCGACGGCGAAGCGTGATGCCCGCATGAGCCAGCACGTATTCCGAGGTGTCGTAATAGGTCGAGGTGAAGGTCCGCGACGGAAGAGGTTCTCCCGGGAGCTCCGGCAGGCGAAAACCCCGGCCGACCTTCAGTTTCACTTCGCGTTCGAGGGTGTCTCTCATGACGTCGATAGACCTATGTGATCACCAGCGTTCTCTGTGATAAAGGGGAAAGTAGGCCTCCTTCTTCAAGGTTGTCAAGGCAGTCCAAGGCCTCGAAAAACCCCTATGTAACAAGACCGTAACACAAGTTTCATTTGTCCGTAACGGGAGCACTGTACATGTGTTGGGAGCAATGATTCGAGTCGGGAACGTCGCGATCGGGAATGAAGTTTTACGTGCAGAGGTGTGTCTGAGTCTTGATCATCCTAAGCCCTGTGAAGCTTTGGGGAAGTATCTCGACGGAAAAGTGAAACAAGGCAGCCTGCGCATCAGGCGAAATGATTTCCAGGGGCCGTATTCCCCGGTCATTCCTCTATGCAATAGGTTTTTGCTAGGGGCGGCGGATACCTCGGATCCAAGGGGTGCATAATCGTAAATTCTGAGAGATCGGTTCCAGCGGTCTTCCATATTGTGACGCACTCAGCAGCAATCACGGGAGCCTGTTGTTGTGGACCAATGAGCGGCACATACTCTCGCGTTCCGGAGAGGGTCCCAGCGACCAGGAATTCATTTCCTGCCTCAAGACCCTCCTCGTCGATCTCGGCTGAATAGGTGATGTAGAGGCTCGGACTCGATGAGTCTGTGGGTCCCCCCAAGCTGTACTCATCCGTGGGGAAGGGGAGCCATTGTGCGAGAATGAGGAAACGGCTATTCTGGCCCTCGGCGCGAACAATCCGTCCAGCCAGTCTGAGTTGGTGGCCCTGGAACGTGTCCTGATCTCCAGTCAAGGCTTGAAATTCCTGGGTGGTCCAGATCGCCGGCCCACCGTTTTCCGGAAACGCGCGCTTCCAGGTACAGGCATTCACGAAGGGCATGAGCGCGAGGAGTATCAGGGGGAGCAATCCGGGTACCATACGGGTGTGCGGAGGAATCGGAGCGGATCTCATGGCATTCATGGGCCACAGTACTACTGGCGAAACCAGGAGCACAACTATGAAGAATTTCGTGTGGGTCGCAATGGTTCTCACCACGGGTTTACTGTCGGCTTGTGCTGGTGAGGAACACCTGCTGACGGCAACCGTGTACGACAGTCCCAAACAAGTTGTTCGCCTACAGGCCATAGCTAATGCGAGCCAGGGCCAGGGGTATTCCCATCCAGCCTTCCTGTCTGAAGAGAAAGTGGCACGGATTCTCGAAGGACTGCGCGTGGAGAAGAATACCTCGCTTGTTCCTCTCGCCTTTCAGCGGGGAAAAGGGAAAACTCAATCTATCCCCGCCTTCAGTGAGGGGGAAGTTCGCTTTCTTGCTCCGCTGCTGGCCAAAGGGCTGGCCATGGCGACGCCGGAAGAGCTGGTGACGTTTTTCGAGACGGCCGACATCTCCTCGACGCAGCGCGTCATCACCTCTGGCGGTGTCCTCGTGAGGGGCGATGAGTTTTACATCGTGCTCGGCAACCACCTCGTGAAGAAAAACATTTGGATCGATGCGGAGTATTATGAGTCCCCCTTCCGCCTGCGGCCCCTCAGGCCGATTGAACATGGCACTGAACCGGGTCGCCTGCTCTTCGAACCGAGCCAATACATGATCGAGACAAAAACCGACGCGATTGGCCTTCGTGAGCTCACGACTGGCCTCCACCTCCATGTCGCCGTTCGATATCGAGAGCTGCCCCTCGAGTCGTTGTCGGGTACGCCCACCCCAACCCGTTAAAGTCTGGAGGAATGGGGTGAATTGGGCAAAGATCCGATACGCCGTGGCCTCCGCCTTGTGCCTTCCTCTGCTCCTGAGCTGTTTCTCCGACCGCGAGATGAAGCGCGTCAAACTGGAGAATCACTCCCGTTCCTTCCGCCACAATCTGGAAGCCGATCTCGTCGAATCCGCAGCGAGGGATAATAGACAGATCGAGGCGATCGCCGCCGAGCTCAGCCTGGCCATGGGAAAGCGGGCCGAAGAGACGCCCCTTCCGGAGTATGAGGAGGATCGTGAGCTGTATAGAAACGCCACGGAGATCGCCGTGGCAAACTGGCTTGCACTGGCCCGGCACTATGCGGCAACCGGCCGATATGCACAGGCCCGAGCATCGTATCGACGGGTACTTGAGCACTACACCGCGCCTCGTTATCGAACCACCAGGGCCGAGGCTCAGGAGGGCCTGCAGGAGTTTGAAGTCCTCGACCCAGCCCCGGCAGGGGATCGAGCCACGGGCCGCGTCCTCCCACGCTGATCGCAGGGCCGCCTTCAGCATAGACTTACTCTTTGGCCCTTAAACCGTCATGTACTTTGTGCCTCGGCATGGACGAACCCTGCTGTATCCGAAAATTCTTGGAGAACTCGATTTCTTTGACGTTGGCGGGCCCAATCAGGATACATGCTCTTTTTACCCCTCCTTTGTCAGGAGGGGAAAAGGGAGGCAGAAGGAGGTGTTGCTAATTCGGGGCAATACATATGAGGGACTATGCGAAGTGACCAACGCGGCACGGCAGGGTTGTGTCCAATTGAGAGAAACAAAAGGCCAGATTGCCTCGGCCGGGTGTAGCAAGGGGACTGCCCACCCTTGGGAGGACCCAAGCGATCCATTCGGAATTCATTTGCCCAATCAAGAACTCATCACTCACGTTAAGGCTATGAAACGTGAGACGCCGGTGTTGGGCCATTCGGACTATTGAGGCTTTTCAACACACAAGGTACGTTCCCTGGCGCTATTATATTGTGAATCCGGGTCCGTGCCCATCACACTTTCTCCTGTCTCCCACACGTGCACACAGTTCACCCTGACATACAAGAGGTCCTTTTTCGTCCCAAACACATCCACGACCGCGCTTCTCGTTCCCTCAACTGTACCTTCCATGATAAACATGTTTTCCCTCCACGACCTGAAGTCCGCGTTTGGCTTTCCCTGGTAGTACATGAGGAAGTGGCGACCCTGGTCGGATGGTACAGCATTGAGGTCGCCCATGATGCGGAGGCCAGCCGGATAGGGTCGCCACTTGGCGAGCACCTCGTACCCTTTGTCGGTGGACTCGATGTTCTGAATTCGTCCTGCCAGCCTGATTTCCTTCCCCTTGTTGTCCGGAGCCTCTTCAACCCATTGATCGAACTGAGCAAGACTGGTCACGGCCCCGACCTCGCCTATGGGGTAGGGTGGTGTTTCTGTTTTTCCCATTTGGGCACACCCTGCGAAGAGCAGGAAAAGGCTGGCGATAGCTATTCTCATCATTGAGATTCTGCGATTCACGATTGTCCTCCTTGTCTCACATTCAAGACGTAGCTAGAACGACACATCCCACTGTAGCCTGACCCGATTTTCGGTCAGCGCATTCCCTTGGTCAGTCGTCCCGGGCTGGTCCAGGGTCAAGTACGAGTAATCCGCCGTGAGCTTGTTCCGGTGCCCTGCGAAAAACCAATTGATGACCCCGGTAAACTCCTGCTGCTTATCCCCTGAGACACTGACATTGGGATCGACAAAGGCATACCGGAAGGCCATTTCCAATGGTTTTGGAACAACAGGAATCAGATAGTGAAAAAAGTAGCCGACGTTTATGTAGGTGCCCATTAGATTAGTCTTGGATGGAGCGGCCGCAAGTCCGGCTCCTCCGGGACGGCCCGCGTCTTTGACCTGCTTCCAGTGGTACTCACTTTGCAGTGAAAAGCCACGCCACTTGAATGCGAGCTCGGTCATCTGCTGGTCAATTCGAAACTGCCCTGGTAATGCGGCACTGTCCGACGTATAACTATTCCCCAGGCTGTTGTCTGAAACAAGTGTGCCGCAGCCGCTTGACGACCACCTTGTGCATTTGCCGATGTTGGTCGCGCCCGCCCAGGCAATGCTCCCGGCCGGACGCTCATGATACTCGACATCGCTCTGGGAGAATTTCAGGTCGCGGCCGAAAAAATTCCACTGCGCCCGTGCATGATACATCATATTTTCGTCGTCGTTTCTCTCCCCGCGTCCCGAACCCGTGTACACACCCGCATAGTACCACCCGTCCGCCATGGTGCCCGGGAAAAGGTGCCCATACAGCATCGTGCCCACCTGCCGATCGATGGTGAAGGGCCCGTTCACGATCGACCGCTCGACGAACTGCTGCTGCCCCGATGAGTCAACGCGCTCACGATTGTAGTTGATCTTCCACTGACCAAGGCGGAGCTGCGCGAATCTGTATTTTTCCAGCATGACGCGCCAGTCGATCAGTCGGGTGCTCGCTGAAGCCGAAGATCCGCCCGAGTTTATGAGCGGTTGCCAATCGATCTCAAAGTAGTACTTGAGCCACGGCTGATACCCGTGTCCCCCAACCTTGAGTCGGGCCCGTCGGATCTCAAATGTACTCTCCTGAATATCACTGATAAAATCTGAAACTCGATCGGGATCACCGTCATCGGGGTTCGTGTACCGGAACTGGAGGCGGAACTGGATCGCTGTTTTCCATTTCCCATCCCGAGTTGCCAGGGTGAACCCCTTTTCTCCCCAGTCTGCCTTAACGGGGAATTCTTCCGCGAGTCGCTTTCTCTGCTCCTCAGCCTGTTTTTCCTCTTTGGCTTTGGCGCGGACCCAATCTTCCTTCGTGATGACGCCCTTCTCCTTGAGTATGTCGGCTAGCTCGTCAGCCACTGCCGGCGGCAAACCCACGAGCTGCGCTGAGATGATAAGGAAGAAAAGAAATCCAAACCATCGCCATAACTGCCCCATAGAATTAACCTCCTTCTTCAATGGGAACGTGGACATTCCGCGATTGGGAACATTGCGTACCACGATGAACACAAAGGTATGCGAGCCCCATTACGAGGGTGTTACGGAGACTTAAACAGGTCGTTAATTTTGTGAAATTGAGATTGGAGAGGAATCTACGTTGCGCTGGGAAGGGTGTCTGTGTCGCTAATGATCAGAAGACAGGGAGGAGTAGACCATGCGAGAGATTCTCTTCGAAGTAGAAACGGAGGGCGAGCGCGCAGCACTCCAAGGCAAGGCCCCCCCTGCGAGTGGTGGCGTTACGCCCGGGAAAGAAGAACGGCTTTCTTATTTCGTTTCAAAACGCACGCTTCTATTGGTCTGCCAGCATTCCGCGTTGTGGTCCGTACACAAGGGTTTGGCCTTCCCGTAGCTGGTGGTGACAAAGCTTGAGGGCCTCAAGCCCAGGCGGACGAGGTGCCGTTTGACCGCGTGAGCGCGCCGGTCTCCCAGGACAAGGTTGTATTCGAAGGTGCCGATCTCATCCGCCCGGCCTTCCAATAGAACTTTCCCGACTGCTTCCTCTTGAAGGCGTATGGCATTCACTTCGACAAAGGTCACCGCATCTTCCCGCAAGCCTGCCTGGTCAAAATTAAACGGAATGTCCAAGAGAAATAGGGGATCCAGTATTTGTTCGGAGACCTTCTCCGAAGGAAGGTCTTCCTCCGTGAACCCTGGAGAAGCAGGTACGGAGGAGGCTACGATGTCCTCCTCTGCCACGCGTTCTTCAACCACCGGCTCCGGGAGCTTCAACGCCTCAGGGCCTGATTCCTCACCGACTGCGGAAGCCGAACGTGCGGCACAACCGGAAAGCATCCCGACCGCTCCCACGCACAGAATCAGTACAGCAGAGCATTTCCAACTGTGTGTCATTGTCGTGACCTCGTTATGGGTTGTCGTCTTCGGTGCCGACCACAGGTCGACTTATTCAGATCCATCGCCGGAGGACCAGTGATCCTAGCCCGCGGGACGGGCTTCAGCTGTCAGGACAAAGGACCATCCCGACGGCTTGGTCAACTGTTGGCGATAAGGATGCAAAAACTTTGCCTTTTTGGCTCAATTGGGCATCTTCACTCGAAAATTCCCGGGGGACCACTCCTGCAAAGCCAAGGTTGCCAGAAGGTTTGCGCGTCTTTATCCGGCCTGTTTTAGTGCAGCGTAGACCCCCCCCACATCTTCCAGAGACTCCCACTGCAGAATGGCCCCAGAATCTTCCACATAGGCCGGGGTCCGCGCACCATTTAGAACACAGGTGACGCCGGGTGTACTGGCCAGAACCCAGAGGGCTTTCCTAGAAAGTGGTTCGTGGTGCTTGGTTTGCGGCAAGAGAGGATTGATGACGGTATTCACCGCGGTGGTCTTGGCGCGACTCTTCTCGGCGGCTTCCCGCCGCACCTCTTTCAGCAGGGCCAACAATTCTGGAAGGTATCTGTTCCGCCAATTCTCCCACCGTTCCGCCATGTCCCCTGCGAAATGTTGATTCAGGGCGCGGAGAACTTGATTGATATGGGGCGCAATCATGTGACTTTCAATTTGCTCCCAGTGTTCAAGGTTGTGAATTTGGGTCCGCACTCGCGTGATCTCCGTCGCCCACTGAAAATAGTCCGCGGGAGGCATTCCTTCTCCAGAATGCTGTAGTTGGGGTGCAAACTCTTTCCTATATTCTTCTTCCAACTTGGCAATTTTGTCCCGCTGGGCATCAAACACCACTGCTGACGGCTCACTCGGTATTTCGGCCAATCGAACGATCCCACCCCGTGAGGAAGGAATCGCGTTCAGAGGGCGATTGACTAAGACGGCGATTCCCTTTTCAATTGCCAGCGCCAGGACCGTGTGCCGGTGGTCTGGGCCGGTATTGGGGACCAGCGCAGCCCCGGATTCATACAGATTCATGGGCACCTGCAGGACTCTGAAGTGATGCGAAGCAAGGCCCTGTGCGCGAGCGGCAGTCTCCGCCGCATCCAGCATTCGACCAAGAGAGGTCGCTTCCGGATCATCATGGGGCAGCACAGCGGTGTTGGATGACACGCCGTAATACAGGAGACGTCCGGCCGTGACTTGGCCTTCCAAGTAGCCGAAGGCCGTCTCGATTCGCGCGTAAAACCGATTGCGCAGTTGCTCGATGTCCCGTTCACGCCGCTGTTTGGCATCTGACAAGAAATATTCTGGATTGTGGAGCAGACACACATCCAGAGTCTCCAGGCCGAGGCGATCCAGTGACAGGGCCAGCTGCTCCGCAAGAAACTCCGGATGAATGCAGTGCCAAACGCCCTCCCCGTACTTCACCATTTCGGGGAAGGGTCTGCCGGCTCCCTCACGAGCCTCGGCTCGCTTCAGATTTGCGCCCTGTACGTAGCCGATCTTGGAGACAACAATCACTTCCTCTCGCTTCAACTCCCCCTTTTTGATCAGAGAAGACAAAACGGACCCGACCAACCGCTCACTGGACCCATCCGTGTAATTCGTCGAGGTATCGATCAGATTCCAGCCCGAGCGGAGGGCCTTGACCAAGGCGTCGCGGTGTTCGGGATCCTCGCTCTCGAGCCGGTATCCACCAAAACCAAGCCGGCTGGTCGTAAGATTCGTGCCCCCCAACATGGTGTAGCCACGAGCCGCCGTTGCAGAAAAGGCAGGATTATTCACGACACGCACCGCGAACTGCGCCGTTCCCCCTGCGGTCGCTTTGCCCTGAAGCCGTGTGCCCTCCAAGGCTTTCGGATTCGACCCAGGTGCATGCTCTCCTAGGCTGCGTTGTTGGACGAGCGCGGGCTCGATCTCTGATGGGTCGGTGAGTGGCGCCTGACACGTGAAATTGCGGCAGATGTACAGCGCAGCCTTCCCATTCACGAGACTTTTTCCTGCGAGGAGGGGATGCTGCGTGACTGGGCCCTCCGGATCGTGGTGCGCTACGATTCGGTTGGGCAGATAATAGCGGTTGACCTCGGCCCGTAAGGCTTCAAATCCCTTGTCTCCTGGGCTGCCCACCAAGGCAAGCTCCACCGGTCCCGCAAGGAGAAAGTCGACGACGATCAGGCTTTTGGCAAAGGCCCGAGGGTACCGAGCGAGTTGGCGGCCATAGGTACGTACGGCCCGGATGGCTGCGTCCCGAAAGTCCTCCCGTCCATAGTGAAAGGACAGTTTCGCGAGGGCCGACGACGCCACGGCATTTCCACTGGGCGTTGCGCCGTCAGGTCCTTCTCTGCTTCGAACGATCAACGCTTCGTGGTCTTTGGCGGTCGTAAAAAACCCACCCTGTTCCTCATCAGAAAAATCTGCAAGAATCCGCTCACCCACCCGAACGACCTCGGCGAGGTACCCCTCATGCCCTTCAGCCTCATAGAGGTCTATCAACCCTTCGGCCAGATAGGCATAGTCTTCCAGGTAGGCAGGTACGTGTGCTTTTCCAGCACGGTATGTCCGATACAGGCCGCCGTCGGGACGGGACATCGTACGCAGGAGAAAATCGGCCGCCTCTTCCGCCGCCTGTAGGTAGCGGTTATCTCCGAGCACCCGCGCACCCTCCGCCATGGCGCTGATCATCATGCCGTTCCAGCCCGTGAGTATTTTATCGTCAAGCCCGGGAGGCACTCGTCTCGAGCGTGCTTCATATAAGAGGGGCTTCGCGCGATCGACTGTAGCCTTCAGCTCCTCAGACGAGATTTTCAATTCCCCGGCTACCTCGTCAAGAGACCGCGGTCTGTTCGGAATGTTCTTATGCTCCCAGTTTCCGCTCTGCGTGATATCGAGATAGGCACAGACCCGACGACTCTCCTCTTCGGACGAGAGGGCAGCCCTGACCTCATCAGGTGTCCAGACGAAGAATTTCCCCTCAACGCCTTCAGAGTCCGCATCCGTGGCCGAATAGAAGCCGCCTTCCGGCGACGTCATCTCGTTCAGAATGTAATCCAGCGTTTCCCTCGCGACGGTTCCATACACTCCGTCTTTGGTGGCTTGATAGGCTTCGAGGTAGGTCTTGGTGAGGAGGGCATTGTCATAGAGCATTTTTTCGAAGTGAGGGACGAGCCAACGTTGGTCAGTTGAGTACCGCGCGAATCCGCCACCAATCTGGTCATAGATCCCGCCGGCCGCCATGGCATCGAGGGTTTTCCGGACCACGTGCAGGCTGTGGTCATCACCAGAGCGTTGGTGGTAGCGAAGGAGGAGAGACAAGCCTGTCGCCGGCGGAAATTTCGGGGCGCCACCAAACCCGCCGTATTTCGGATCGAACTGTTCGGCGTATTGTGTGACGGCCGCTTCTATTTCCACTTCTCCTACCGCCATAGGCGAGACGGCGCCCATTTCGGCCTTGATACGGTCGGTCAAGTGGGCGGCCTGTTTCTTGAGACCCTCCCGATCCTTTTCCCAGAATTCGGCGACCTTTTTCAGCACGCTGGCAAAACCGGGACGCCCCCAGCGATCTGTCGGAGGAAAATAGGTCCCCGCAAAGATTGGCTCTTGTTCAGGCGTCAGGAACACCGTCATGGGCCAACCGCCTTGCCCTTGGTTGAGGGCCAGGGTTGCTTGCATATAGATTTCATCCAAGTCCGGGCGTTCTTCACGGTCGACCTTGATGCACACGAAATGTTCGTTCATCAGGGCGGCAATGCCCTCGTCCTCGAAGGACTCCCGCTCCATCACGTGGCACCAGTGACAGGCGGAGTACCCAATCGATAACAAGATCGGCCTATTGGAGTCTTTGGCGCGCTGGAGGGCTTCGTGACCCCAGGGGTACCACTCAACAGGGTTGTAGGCGTGTTGAAGAAGGTAAGGGCTGGTTTCTTGCGCGAGCCGGTTGGGACGTCTCTCCGAAGAAGTCTCTGTCATCGAGCAGCAACCTATCACCAGGAGGAAGAGAAGGTCAACTTCGTGCGCCCAGGAGGGCAGGCGCCAGTGGATGCACCCACCCCTGGCAAGAGAGATGTGCGGGACCGATGGTTGTGGTAATCTCAAATATCACCTCAAGAAGGATTCAGAATGACCGAAGAACTCGGCCCCTACTCCAATTTTCGCCTGACCGCGCGACTGATCCTCCCCAATCGACCGGGGATGTTTGCCAGGGTGGCCAAGGTGTTAGAGGACCACGGTGCCAATCTCGGCGCGGTGGACCTTGTGTCCGCGAGCGCCCAAGCGATGGTCCGTGATATGACCTTCGATGTGCGAAATGAGGATGCGGGCGAGCGAGTCCTGGACCAGCTGCGTGCACTTCCCGACGTGCAAGTGCTTTGGGCGTCGGACCGAATTTTTATTCTACATCTTGGGGGAAAAATTCGGGTCCAGCCGAAGGTGCCCTTGACGACCAGAAACGCCTTGTCCATGGTCTATACCCCTGGGGTGGGGCGAATCGCTCTCGCTATCGCCAAAGACCCGGCTCGAGCCTATGCCTTGACGACAAAAAATAACAGTGTGGTCGTGGTCACGGATGGCTCGGCGGTCCTGGGCTTGGGCAATCTCGGGCCGGAGGCAGCCCTCCCGGTGATGGAAGGGAAGGCCATGCTGTTCAAGGAATTTGCCGGCATTGACGCGTGGCCCATTTGTCTCAATACCCAAGACCCGGAGGCCATTATTCAGATCGTCCAGGGGATTGCTCCTGGCTTTGGAGGGGTCAATCTGGAAGATATCAGCGCGCCTCGGTGCTTTGACATACAACGGCGGCTGCAAGCAATGCTCGATATCCCGGTCATGCATGACGATCAGCGGGGAACGGCCGTCGTCATTCTGGCGGCCCTACGGAATGCCCTCAAGGTCGTGAACAAGCGGTTGGAGGAGGCGCGAATTGTGGTGAATGGGTTAGGGGCGGCGGGCCTCGGTTGTGTGCGAACCCTCATCGATGCTGGCGCGGGGTACCTGATCGGTTGCGACAAGACAGGCATTGTCTTGGCCGGTCCATCACATGACTTGGCAAGTCTAGAAACAAAGGTACTCGATGGGATCGCAAACGCTCCCCCACAGGGGTCGCTTCAGGAAGCGCTCAAGGGTGCGGACGTGTTTATCGGCGTGTCGGCCGGCAATATCCTGACGGTGAGTGATCTCAATTTGATGAAGCACGACCGAATCGTGTTCGCGATGGCCAACCCCGATCCAGAAATTGCTCCGGACCTGGCTCTTCCGCACTGCCGCATTTTTGCCACTGGTCGATCGGACCTCCCCAACCAGATTAACAACCTCCTTGCATTTCCCGGGATTTTCCGTGGAGCCTTGGATGTGCAAGCTCGGACGATCAACAAAGATATGATACTGGCTGCCGCTGAAGCCATTGCAGACCTGATCCCGGAAGACACGTTGAGTGAGGAATATATCATTCCCAGCGTGTTTGATAAGCAGGTGGTCCAACGGGTCTCGCAAGCCGTCGCACAAGCCGCACGCCAGACTGGGGTAGCTCGGCGACGGCCCCGGATTGAGGGCGCCCAACCCGACCAGACCTTGGATTAAGGTTTGCGTGAAACGCGGTGGCAGGGTGGCCCTAGTGAGAGTTTCCAAGGCTCCGCTCATAGAGCAGCACCTTCCAGCCATCCTCCTCGCTCAAGAATTGGCCAACGATCGGTAGCATGCCTGTCCCAGGAACCCGGCCTGACTGTCCCATGCTTCCGTTCTTGAGCACCCACATCATCTCACCGGGAGTCCGAACTTTGTTGAATGTCGGGTTGGTGAAGTCCCGTGGCTTTATGGGGAGAACCTTTGCCGCGCCCCCATCTCCCTTGCCTTCCATTCCGTGGCAACGAAAGCATGTCCCACGTCCGAGAAAAATCTCCTTCCCTTCGGCCAAGATCTCGGGGGTAGCCTCAAAGGGAGGCTTGAGCTTCTTTGCCGCCCTGAGTTCACCAGCGGGAACACGAGGCACTCGGATATCAAATTCACCACCAGCCTGACCGTAGCCGGAAGGACTGACGGCAGGGGAGGGACTCACCAGAACCAGCACCACAAGCCCGATCATCATGAGAGAAGATACACGCTTCATGATTCCTCCGTAGAAAATAAAACAAACACTTGAAGTTATTGGTGTAAGAATCAATTCTTTAACGGAAGCCGTGGCGCCTCGATCCAACGCCGTCCCTGTCGGTCCATCGAGCTCTGGCCTCCGCTGCGGGATCTACCAGCGGGGCCGGAGTGTAGCACAGGCTTCGAAAATCAGGCAACCGAGTGCACACGGCTCTGGGCAGTGGGCACTGGTAGGGAGGACAGGTTCCGGGCTTGGCCCACTCATTCATTATGCTACAATGCCTCCGATTCCTCGTGCAGAGATGAGTAATGCGTCTTGGTGGTGGATCAAATGCCGTTTGACCCTGGAAAGCTGGCTCGATTTCAAACCGGCATGCGGAGGCGAATCGAGTCGCTCAAAAGAAAGACCGAGGACAGCTTGGATTTTGCCATGGACCACATGATGTTAGACCGGGTCGATAGTTATTTTAAAGTCGAGGAGGGCTTTGCCGAAATCGACGTCAGCCTTAACCTAATTTTCGAGGAGTTAACTCAGGTGCATGATCTGTCTGTAGCCACACGCCTAGAGTCTCGTCTGGATTTTGTCGAGGACCGGTGGGAAGAATTAGACAGTGAGGTCCGAGAACGACCACGAAGGCGACGCCGAAAAATCAATTTCACGGACTTCTTCAAGGCGGCGGGTGGCGCGGGCGGGGATGGGTCCGGTCCCAGAGGTGAAATCACCAACACGACCGACGCGTATCGGACACTGGGCCTCGACTATGGCAGCTCCATGTCGGCGATCCTCAAAGCGTTTCGCCAACGGGCCAAGACACTTCATCCAGATGTCCGGGAGGGGGATCGCGCCGCGGAGCCAGAACTTCGCCGAATTATCGAAGCGTACCAGTATCTCAAAGAAAACATCAGGTATATCCAAACCGAGCCCCCTATCAGTTCAGAATGAGTATCCCCCCTCTCCTCTCTTGCTTTCTTCATTATGGGGTTGCCCAGTGAGCGAGCAGCCGTGCCAATGGATTCATACACTGGACCAGCTTAGAGAATTTTGCCGCCAGGTCAGCCCGGCACAGAGAATCGGGCTCGACACCGAATTTATTGGTGAAAGCAGCTTTGAGCCTCGCCTGGAATTAATCCAGGTTGCGACAGAGGGGGCCTGTGCCGTGATTGACGTGCCGGCCCTGGGATCCCTGGATTCTCTGGGGACTCTCCTCCACGATCGCACTGTGATGAAAGTCGTGCATGCCGGCCGTCAAGATATTGATCTGCTTCAAGGTCGCATCGGAGGCCTTCTCCAACCCATTTTCGATACACAGGTCGCGGCCGCCTTGCTTGGATATGGCGCACAGATTGGGTATGCCGCCTTGGTCCAGCGGGTCCTCGGAAAGAAATTGGAGAAATCTCACACCCTCACCAACTGGAGCCATCGCCCCTTAAGCTCGGAACAAATTGCCTATGCCGCCGAGGATGTCCAGTTTCTGCTGCCCCTCCATGACCACCTTGTGGGAGGGTTGAGCAAACGAGGACGGCTCACATGGGCCTTTGAAGAATGCGCACGCCTTCTTCAAAAACCGAACGACGAGTTGCGAGACCCCCGGAGGCGCTATCAACGTATTCGCGGGTGGGCCAACCTGAAGCCGAGGGCGGCCGCCGTCCTTCGAGAGCTTGCCGCCTGGCGAGAAGAAGAAGCCCGCCATCGCAACCTCCCCAGGGGGCGCATTATCCGAGACGACCTTCTCCTGGAGCTGGCTCGTCGCCAACCTCGGAACGTTGAAGAATTCCGCAGCATGCGGGCCTTCTCTCAGACCGTCGTCGCTCGCTATGCTGAGACCATCATGAAACTCATCAACACCGGCCTGGCTGTCCCCAAGGCCGATCATCCGGAAATTCCAAAGTCCCAGACGCCGGAACCTGAAAACGCCGGGCGCATAGACCTTCTTCAAGCCCTGTTGAAGGCCTGCGCTCATAAGGCCGAAATCGCCCCGACCCTGATTGCGACATCAGCGGACCTACAAGCCTTGATAGAGGCCAAAGACGATCGTGACCAACTTGACCTTCCGCTTCTTCAGGGCTGGCGCCGCGAAGTCGCCGGCGATCTGCTCGTGAAGATGCTCAAGGGAAACGTGTTGGTCGGGATGGATCCGAACACGGGACGGGTGAGTGTGAGAGAAGCGACATAACCCAATACAGCGGGATGGTGCTCGATGCTCGGCACGTGGCTCACCATTCTCATTTCAAGAGCTTCTTTACGGTCTCCGCTGGCCTAGCCAACATCGCGCGGTCATCTCTCTCTATGAGTGGGCGTTGAATGAGGTCGGGATGTTTGACCAGCAAATCCAGTATTTGATCATCGTTGAAGCTCTTTTTCGCAAGGCCCAGTTTCCTGTAGATCTCTTCCTTCGTACGCAACACCTCGCGTGGTTTCAGGCCCGCTTTGTTGAGCAATTCCTTGAGCTTCGCCTTTGCAAACGGCTTCTCATAATAATTAATGCTCACAAATTCGTGCCCACTCTGCTGAACCAGTTTCACTGCCTCCCTACACGTGGAACAGGTCGGCTTTTGATAGATCGTGATCGTCCCCTTTCCCATAGGATCTCGCTCCCTTCCCTCCCCACCTTGACGTGATTTTTCACGACGTGGTACATGATTCAATGCTCATGACGGCTTCGTTCTTCAGCCAATTTGTCTACCCTTAGCTAAGATCACATGCATGCCGAGTTTTGGTACCAGTTCCACCGGAAGTTTTTCTTGCGCGACTTCAGTCCAGCGAACCCTGAAGGATTTGCGCACGAAACGAAAAGGGCAGCCAGTCTACGTCCTTGGGCATAACCTCGCTCGCAAGGGACAGGAGGCGGTGTTCGAGGTATTCAACGTCCGATTGGCGACGGTGAAGTTCGAGGACGGAGCGTTACTTGGCTATGACCCATCGGAATTGTTGCTTCCCACGGAAATCGACGATAAAGGGGTGGCCTATTTCGAAATTCGCCAGTGCCAAGTCTGCGAGACACCCTTTTCCCTGACGATCGAAGAGTGCCAAGCCGAGCACGAACCTACCGCGTGTTCAGTGTGTCGAGAACCCTGACTTGCCCCTCCTGCCTCATATTCCCGCTATTCCACCAACGGCGCAAACTCTAGAGCCTTTCTGAGAAAACAATCCCCAACCACACCCTGCAGAGGCATGGGCAGCATTCTTCCCCCAACGATTCGGAAGTTAAGGATTTGGTACCCAGTAGGGGTGGCAATCGCCTCGGCCTTCACCCCCTGACACAACTCCAGTTTTTTCCACATTGGGTTCCGCAGAGTTTCCTCGGTGGGCAGAAGAAGCCCCTCGGCGACCTGATCCTTTACCAGGATCTGCGCCGCGATATGGCTTTTATCTTTGGGTTCTTGTGTGACGACCGCAAATATCAACTCCGGGCTCTCGGCGGCCTTCAGAAGGCTCGCCACGGGGGAGAGAAGGACCACCATCGCTAGAACCACGACTGGCACGAGTACCTCAGTTACGCGCATGACGGAATCCTCCGCCGTGGTGTAGCCGCCATTCCATGGGTGAATCCTGCCCACCTAGAAGGAGCAGCAGTCAGTGCGGTGGAAGAACCTGAAAAGGGTGGGATGTGTGCCATCACCCATCTGTGATCGCCGACTTCAAGCCTATCATTCAGAATACATGTACAACACATTGTTTTATCTGCTGTTGTCCGTTATAAACTCGCTCAACTCTTTACGACGCCCGAAGCGGCGTCCCATGTTGCGGGTCGGACAGCCTGTGACACATCCTCGCCGTACAGATGATATTATCCCCATCATAGCGATATGGCGTTGTCAAAGGCAATCTGCTCAACTTGCGCTGTCGCTATCAAGCCGAGCCTGTGAGGATCCCGGGCGTTGGAACGCCACCCCTCGGAAAAGATCTGCGCGCTTCTCCCTTCGATAACCCTCCGCAAAGGTGTATTATAAGGTTGTTAGGCAGATCTGCATGGACTATCGAGAGCTCGGGATATCAGACTTACAGCCTTCGGTGATCGGGTTAGGAACTTGGGTCATGGGGGGTTGGATGTGGGGCGGCGCAGAAGACCGCGATTCTCTGGCGACGATCCGCCGTGCAATCGAATTGGGGGTGAACCTGATCGATACGGCCCCGATCTATGGCCATGGGCGGTCCGAGGAAATAGTCGGACGGGCTCTCCAGGAGTCTGGACAGCGAGACCGCCTGATTCTTGCCACCAAGGTGGGCCTGAACTGGGATCCAGAGCAGACCAGGGTGTGGCGGGATTCTAGCCGAGCCCGGATCGGCAAGGAAGTCGAAGATAGCTTGCGGCGCCTTCGGACCGATTACATTGATATCTACCAAGTTCACTGGCCTGATCTCGCCACGCCCTTCGAAGAATCAATGGAAGCCCTGGTCAGTCTTCAGGAGCAAGGAAGGGTGCGGGTGATTGGAGTGAGCAACTTCGATGTGGCCCAGATCGACCGCTGTCGCAAGGTCGGGCCTGTCCACGTGCTCCAGCCTCCGTACAACATGTTCGAGCGCGGTATTGAGCGGGAGATCTTGCCCTATTGCCGACGACAGGGGCTGGGGGTCTTGGCCTATAGTCCTCTATGCCGGGGTCTTCTGACCGGAAAATACGAAGGACATGAAACGTTCTCATCCGGTGACGTTCGGAGCCTCGATCCAAAATTCCAGCACCCAGCGTTTGGTCGCTACGTGGCCTGCGTCAAGAAACTGAGCGACTTTGCCACTCACCGTCGTAAGACCCTCGCCCAACTGGCAGTTCGATGGTGTTTGGATCAGCCTGGCGTGACTGTGGCACTCTGCGGGGCTCGGCGCCCGGATCAGATTGAAGAATCCGTGGGGGCGGCTGGCTGGAGTCTTTCCCAGAGTGACATGGCGGAGATCGATCGTGTGATTTCCGAAACCATTACGCACACAATCGGACCTGAATTCATGGCCCCCTCGTCAGTGGAGTGAATCACGTGGGGCTTTCTTTCAACGAGTCTCGTCACCTGTGGCCTTAGAGGAGGGGTATCCGGATGCCGCACGATTTCATGCCAGGTCTTGCCGGAGTCCCCGCGGCAAAATCAGCAATCAGTGATGTGGATGG
>JBFJQA010000020.1:0-24210 GCA_041616875.1 Nitrospiraceae bacterium
CATTGGGGAGCGGTGCGGAAAAGCCAATCTCAGCTCAATTCTCCCGAATCTTGATCTGAAAACACAACGAAAGATTCTCGGGGAACGCCTCACTGGTCTCCGCAACGTGTCGAACTTTGTGACCGAAATCGCCAATCTTGTGCCCGACAAACACCAGCCCTATGTTGGAGATGCCGCGTTTGCCCATAAGGGCGGCGTCCACATCGACGCGGTCATGAAAAATCCGGCCACCTACGAACACATCATCCCCGAGCTGGTGGGAAATCGTCAAAGGGTGCTGGTCTCGGACTATGCGGGGCGAAGCGGGCTTCAAGGGAAACTGGAAGCCTTTGGGGTGAAGCTCGCCAAGGGTCACACGAAGGTCCAAGAATTAGTCGATTCGTTAAAGCGCCTTGAAAATGAAGGTTACCAGTTTGAGGGAGCGGAAGGGTCATTCGAGTTGCTGGTCCGCAAGGCTCTGGGCATGCACAAGCCTTCCTTCGAACTCTTGGGGTTTCGAGTCAACGTGGAGAAACGGAGGGCTCACGAAGCGTCCACCTCTGAGGCCACCGTCATGGTGAAAGTGGGCGGGGACGTCGAGCACACCGCCGCCTTGGGAGACGGCCCCGTCAATGCCTTGGATCATGCATTGCGAAAGGCGCTAGAAAAGTTCTACCCTCAGCTCCGGGAGGTGAAGCTCTTGGACTACAAAGTCCGGGTGCTGGCTGCTCGCAAGGGCACGGCCTCAAAGGTCCGAGTATTGATCGAGTCCGGGGACCACAAAGAAAAGTGGGGGACCGTCGGTGTGTCCGAGAACATTATGGAAGCCAGTTGGCAGGCCCTGGCGGATGGTATTGAGTATAAGCTCCTTCCCAAAGACCGTCGGTTACCGTGACCCCACACGTAATTTCCCTTGACATGTTTGATAACCTCACGTAATTTATGGGGAAATTAAGCCATGCTCAGGGACCTGACGATACATCGGGCGTGGCGGGGCCGACGATGACATTCGGGCAAGGGCACCCGGGGGGGAGCATGAGAAAATCTGACATTGCTAACGAAATCTTTGAAAAGGTTGGCGTTTCTAAGAAAGAGGCGTCGGATATCGTTGAGCTCATCCTTAACCTCCTAAAGTCGGTGCTCCAAAAAGGAGAATCGGTCAAGATCGCGGGGTTCGGCAATTTTGTGGTCCGGAGTAAAGGTGCCAGAAAAGGTCGGAATCCGCGGACTGGGCAGGAGATTGGGATCACCCCGCGCCGGGTCGTGACCTTCCGTCCGAGCCAGGTTTTCAAAAAATACGTCAATTCCTGAAAACGGTCACAAAGTCACCGGGCAGGCCGTGAGGAATCGTGATGCAGGCTGAGCCCAGGCTGGGCAGCAAAGTCTTTTACAAGATCGGAGAAGTTTCTGCCATCACCAAGCTTCCGGCCTATGTGCTGCGTTTCTGGGAATCTGAGTTCAGTTTTCTCAAGCCGAAGAAAAGCCGTGGAGGGCAACGTCTCTATATCACCCGGGACATCGAAACCGTTCTCGAGATTAAGCGCATGTTATACGAAGAAGGGTACACGATCGAGGGAGTACGGCGGTTTTGGGCCCGGCGAGGACGACGGTCGACTAAGGAAGAACGGCCGCAGGATTTGGCCAAGCGGTTGAAGGGAAACCTCCAAGCCATTCTTCATATCCTCGAGCCCCCCAAGACATAACATGATCGAAGGGGGAGGTTCCTCCCGATGCGTTTCCCTGAAACAAGAGGAGCGTCCCCCGTGCGGTGGATCGACCCCCTAGGATGCCATACGAGTCGGGGCGTAGCGCAGCCCGGTAGCGCACTCGCTTGGGGTGCGAGAGGTCGGCCGTTCAAATCGGCTCGCCCCGACCATGGCCTCTGGAGAACCTGTGTGGTGCATGCTGGCACGAGAGAAGGAAGCTGGCTCGCCACCGCTGAAAGCCTGAACACACGAAGGTAGGTGAGAGACAGTCTGGGGAGGGCGGTGCGTTCCTTCTGAATCGAGGTAGTGGCGTGGCCGGGGGGAACCCGCAATTCTCCTGGCCCTACTGAAAACAGCGACGGTGAGTTGGAAAGCTGCCTCGGGCAGCTTTTTTTGTTCTTTTCCCACGTGAAAATCCTGGTGACCAATGATGACGGCGTCGCTTCGCCGGGCTTGCACGCCTTGGCCTCGGCGCTCAAGGCCCTTGGGGATGTTTTTGTCGTGGCCCCCGATCGGGAACAAACCGCAGTCGGTCATGCGCTCACCCTCCATAAACCTCTTCGTATCACTCGCCTGAAGTCCCGCGTCTTCGCGATCAACGGGACGCCGACGGACTGTGTAAACTTAGCGATCAAGAAAGTCATGTCTGAAAAAGTCGATTTGCTCGTGTCTGGGATCAACAAGGGCGTCAATCTCGGCGACGATGTGACCTATTCCGGCACGGTGTCGGCTGCCTTGGAAGGCACGATCATGGGCATCCCTTCGATCGCAGTCTCTCAAGAGGGGAACCAGAAGTTTCGTTTTGGGGTTGCCGCAGTCTATGCGCTTCGAGTGGCCCGCGCTGTCCTTCGGTTCGGGCTGCCGGAGGAAACCCTTCTGAATGTGAATGTGCCTGACCGCCCACGTGCCTTGATCAAGGGCGTGCGAATCACCACGCTAGGACGACGTCGGTTCGACAATCCAATCGTCGAGAAAGTGGACCCCCACGGGCGCAAGTATTACTGGATCGCGGGGACCCGTTTGGCTTGGGGGCGTCGAGCGAATTCTGATCACGAGGCCCTGCGCAAGGGCATGGTGTCCATCACGCCGATCCACGTGGATGTCACCCATCACGAAGCCTTGGAGTATCTGAGAGGATGGGACGCCTGGATTGAGGGCCGCCAACGCATGCCTCGAGCCAGAAGGACACGCCGACCCTCTCACGCGTAGCTGGGATCATGAACATGCTAAAGGTGTACAACACGCTTTCCGGCAGGAAGGAAACATTCGAGCCTTTGCTCCCCGGTAAGGTGTCCATGTACGCCTGCGGAGTGACGGTCTACGATTACTCTCACCTCGGCCATGCCAGAAGCGCCCTGGTGTTTGATGTAATTCGGAACTACCTCGAGTTCAAGGGCTATCGGGTCAGATACGTGAGGAACTTCACCGACGTTGATGACAAGATCATCAATCGAGCAGAGAAGCAAGGTACAACGTCAGAAGCGATTGCCCAAGAGTATCTGCATGCCTACCAGGAGGACATGCAGCGACTTGGGGTGTTCCCTCCGGATGTCGAGCCCAAGGCGACCGACCACATGCCGGCCATCATCGCGATGATTGAGCGATTGATGGCGAAGGGGCATGCCTATCAAATCGACGGGGACGTGTACTTCGAGGTCGCCTCTTTTCCGGTCTATGGGGCTCTATCAAAGCGAAAGGCTGAGGATCTTCTGGCTGGGGCGAGGGTCGAGGTGGACGCCCGCAAACGCAATCCCATGGACTTCGCCCTCTGGAAAGCCTCAAAACCAGGCGAACCAGCTTGGCCGAGTCCTTGGGGCTCGGGTCGACCTGGTTGGCACATCGAATGCTCGGCGATGTCGATAGAACATCTTGGAGAAACCTTCGATATTCACGGGGGTGGCATGGATCTCATTTTTCCCCATCATGAAAATGAGATTGCCCAATCCTGCGCAGCAACAGGAAAAGAATTTGCCCGCTATTGGCTGCACAACGGATTCGTGCAGATTAACCAGGAGAAAATGTCCAAGTCCCTGGGGAACTTCTTCACGATCCGAGAGATATTTGAGAAGTGGAGGTCGAGGTATCATGACGAGGTCACGGCAGAGGCTCTTCGGTACTTCTTGCTCACGACGCATTACCGAAGCCCTCTGGACTTCTCCGACCAGGGCCTTCGGGAGGCGCAATCTGCCCTCGACGGATTCTATGATGTATTTCAGCGTCTGCAGGAAGTGTCGGGAGCCGAGGGGCCGGGGACCAGCGAGGCCGAACAGGTGATCGGACGCCTGAAGAGCAATTTCGGTCACGCGATGGATGAGGATTTCAACACTCCGGCCTCGATTGCCCATCTCCAACAGTTTAGAGGAGAAGCCAACAAGCTTTTGAAGTCTGGATTGTCTCGCGGTGGCGCGAGGAAGCTGCTGGAGGCCGTCAGAAAGTTCGGAGCTGTGCTCCGCCTCTTTCAGATACGGGAATGGCAGTTTAACCCCGTGTCTGTGGTGCCTGGTACGGGTGAGCTCGGGATCCAAACAAAGCCCCCTCGTGTGATTCAAGGGATGCCGCCGGAAGAGATCGATCAACTCCTAACGGAACGGACCGAAGCTCGACGACAAGGGGATTTTAAGAAGGCTGACGAGATTAGGAAGCGACTAGCTGAGCACGGAATTACGATTGAGGATAAACCAGATGGTACCAGTCGGTGGAAACGCTGACGCCAGTGAGTTCATCTATGGTCTTCATGCGTTGCGCGAGGCCTTGCGCGCGGGGTCCCGGCCCATCCTACGCCTCTTAGTGGTTCGTCAAGGCGGGCAATTCGCTGACGTGGTTCGTTTAGCGCGCGAAGCCAACATTCCCGTGTACGTTCAACCCCGGGCCGCGCTCGACCGGCTGATCCCCGCAACCAAACACCAGGGAATCATTGGCGTGGTGGGGGTCAAAGCGTATACAGATCAGGAGGATATTCTCGAGTACGCGCACAACCGTGATGAGTCGCCTTGCGTGGTGATTCTCGACGGTGTCCAGGATCCCCATAATCTAGGCGCGGTGCTCCGGACCGCTGAGGGAGCCGGCGTCCATGGAGTCTTTCTGCCAGAGCGGCGGGCGGTGGGTCTTACCGGCACGGTAGCCAAGGCCTCAGCCGGGGCCTTGGAGCATCTTCGTGTGGCCTGTGCGGGAAACCTCTCGCGTCTGATAGAAGGTCTTCAGGCCGCTGGGCTCTGGGTGTATGGGTTGGATCCTGCTGCACCGAAGCCCTACACGGCTTTAGATTTCCGAGGACCCGTTGGGTTGGTGTTCGGCGGAGAAGCGAAAGGACTGCGGCCGGGGGTTCTGGCCAAATGCGATGAACGCGCGTTCATTCCCATGCGAGGGAAGGTGCAATCATTGAATGTGTCCGCGGCCACAGCGATTGTGTTGTATGAGATGGTCCGACAACGGGGGGCGAGCTGACCCACGGGTAGGTTACCGAATCGCGATCATTCCCTCCTGGATCGCCGCCTTCAGTAATTGCGCCGTGTTGGACACTCGAACCTTTTTCATCATGTTCGCACGGTGGGCTTCCACGGTTTTGACGCTAATCTTGAGGCGCTGCGCGACTTCCTTGTTCTTGCAGCCAGTCCAGATGAGCTGGAGGATTTCCCGTTCACGGCTGGTCAACGCTTCCGGTCGTTTCCGTCGTGGAGGAAGGCTCGTTGCGCTGGAGTTCGATCGAGAACGTGTTACCTTAGCAGGTGTGGTTCTTGCCATAAACATCCTCTCCTTTGCCTGATGCGAACTCCCGGAGCTACGTGGCAGGAACTTGTGCCACAAGCTGAAACATGTAAGCAATTGTAACAGTAGGGTTTGAGGAAAGTAAATGGGACTGATTCCGAACCGACTCATGGTATGATCGCGGAGGGGTAAAGCAACCCCTTCTCCAAGAAAGGGTCGGGCATTCCTCCGCAGGGTTGTGCAAGCCGTGGTGTCTATGCTGCCTTCTCTCCTCATCGTGTTTCTCTTCGGGACGATTATTGGCAGTTTTTTGAACGTGTGTATCCATCGCCTTCCCCGACAGGAATCGATCATGTGGCCGTCGTCGCGCTGTCCTTCTTGCGGCAGCGCCATCTCCTGGTACGACAACATTCCCCTCCTGAGCTACCTCGCGCTGGGAGGAAAATGTCGTCGTTGTGGGACTTCAATTTCATGGGGCTACCCCATGATCGAGTTGGCCAACGGGGTGGGGTATGTCCTGTTGGTGTGGTGGTTCGGGATCGGATGGCCCACAGCCATTTACGCGGTCCTGTTGTCTGCCTGCCTTGTCATCACGGCCATCGATATGGCTCATTACATCATTCCAGACGTCATCACGCTCCCTGGGATCGTACTGGGAGTGCTCAGCTCCGCCACCGTGTTGCCGGTCGGTCTGGTGAATTCAATCCTTGGAGTCATCGTAGGGGGCGGGCTCCTGTGGCTTCTGGCCTGGGCCAGCCCGTATCTCTTCGGCAAGGAGGGCATGGGAGGCGGCGATATCAAGTTCTTGGCCATGATCGGTGCCTTCCTCGGGTGGAAACCTGTCTTGCTCACGGTCATGTTGGGCGCCCTCGTCGGGTCAATCGTGGGGGGTGGGCTGATCGTGTTCAAAGTCATGCGTAGGGATCAGTACCTCCCCTTCGGTCCTTTCCTGGCCTTGGGGGCGCTCGTGGCGCTGTTTTTCCACCAAAACCTCCTCGACTGGTATGTCGACTTGATCGTCGGGGCCCGTTAAGGCGTCTTGTCCAGATTTCGCATCCTCTCCCGTGCACTTCCGTCAATCGTATCTCTTTGGACTTCCCTCCGTATCTGAAGCAGCACAGGGGTTGGCGGGAAGACCGCATCCCTCTCCGCTTCGCTTGTAGGTTAACCCCGGCCCCGCGCCACTGCACCTTGCTTGATTTTTCAAGGTAATGGAACGCGTCCGATTGCATTCCCTCGGATCTCACCGGACAAGGAGGACGTTTCCTCAACAGAGGCACGAGAATTGGAATGTTTCGGTGGCATGAGCCTGTTCATGAAAACAATGGAGGTCAATCAAGGCTTCTTGTTGCGGGGTTGGCGTCATTTCAGGGCGCAGAGGAGGAATGAGAGAGGGAGGACCATGCTTGAACTGGTTACGGTGCTAGGCATGGTCGGTCTGGTCTCCGCCTTGGCTGGTGAGGGGTTCATAGGATCGGCGGTGAGGAATGAAAGCCTGGTTGTCCAGGCGGAAATCGCGTCCGAGCTACGTCGAGCCAGACAGGCTGCCATGACCAGAAGACAAGCAATCCGCGTCGTGTTCGAACCGGAAGGGTCAGGAATCAGAACTGAGCAGGCTGACACACCAACCTCGGTATTGCGGCATTACAACTTTTCGGGGAAGCCGGTTATTGTGGAGAGTCTGTCCAATGGTCCCTCGGTCACCTTTTATCCGAGTGGACGTGCTGCGACCCCGACCACCGTCACGCTTCGAGATTCACGTGGAGTGCTGAGGAAGCTGACCGTCAGCTTGACGGGAAGGGTGAACGTCAAATGAACAAAGCTATTCAATTCTCTCGGCCCCCTGACCGACAGAAGACCGGGTTCACCCTGCTTGAGGTCATGCTCGCGATGGTCATCCTGGCCTTTGGGATCTTGGGAGTGTTGGCGACTTTCCAATGGGCTGATGAAGGCCTCCATCTTGGGGCGAACGGCATGAGGGCCCAGGCCATGGTGGAGTCCAGGCTGGAGGCAAAGCGGACATCAACTTGGGAAGGGCTGCTGGCTGACGATATTGATGGAGATGGACTGCCTGAGGTCCTGATGTATGACGACGGAAGGAACGGGGATGTGCAGGCTGGGGATGGGGTCTATACGGGCAGTGTGGAACGGGAAGGCATTCGTTTGGTGTGGACAGTTCAGACAGAGAGACCAGGGCCGATCGCAAACGCGGGATCCGTGGTGATCCTGGCAAAGGCGAGCTATCCGGCCGGCCGTGGACGACCCCGGGAGATTTCTATGGGTATGCTTCGAGCCAACCCTCGATATATCGGAGAACGAGACTAAGAGAGGCAACGGGTGCTAAGCGATTGGCATGGGACTGTGAAGTGAAAGTATGCGGAAGGTCGTCGATGCAAGCGAACAGAGATCTTACAAGTCTGGACACTAAAATGATCAGAACAAAGAATACGTATTTGAGCTCATCATTTCGCTTCCAACACCTGACCTGGGGTTACTGCGGAGGCTACACTGTCACCGAACTCATGATCGCCATGGCGGCGGGTGTGGTGGTGCTCATGGCGAGCCTTCAGGCGTTTCACCATGTTCAGCATCGGTTGTCAGCGCAGCAGACCACCATGGTCAGGAATCAGGATCTCCGAATTGGCTCGGCGGTTCTGGCGGCGGAGTTACGATTGGCCGGCGCCGGTGGTTGGGTCCTCGGTCCACCGTTGTTAACGGCGCAGCCCAACGAAATCGCCTTTCTGGCAAACCTGGAAGGGCTGCAGTCCACCCTGAGCAGTGCGGTATCTGCGAGCCAGCTGCTCCTCCCTGTGTCGAATGGGTCTGGCTGGAGGACAGGAAAACGAGTGATCGTGTGTGCGGGCGACCGTTGTGCTCAGGGTGCCCTGGCACGGAACGGCACCCGTGGCACGCTCCCATTAGTCAAATCCCTGGGACAGGCGTTTCCAGCCGGCAGTCAGGTGCTGTTAGCGAATTACATTCGCTATTACGTGGGGAAGGATGGTCGTAACCGTCCCGCCTTGATGCGCCAGGTAGACGGCGGGGTGAACCCACTCGTGGGGGACCTTTCCAGGTTTCGATTGCAGTACTTCGAGAGCGATGGCAGCGTGACTCTCGATCCTGCCCAGGTGGACCGCGTGAGGACAACGCTCGCGGTGGGCGATGAGACCAAACTGCTCATAAATGAAGTCAGCCTGAAAAGATCGACGGAGTGAGGGCAAAGACTATGCAAGGGAAGGGGGCGTCTGATGGACGGCAACCGGATGAAACGCGATGATCGAGGCGTCGCTTTGTTAGGTGCCGTCTTGATTGTATCCATGCTGACGGTCTTGGGGGTCCTCTCTCTCAACCTTTCCATTCAGGAAGTGCAAAGTACTCGGGCAAGTGCCGATGAGGCATCGGCGAGGAACCTGGCCGAATCCGGTGCGGATCTCATGTTGCAGTGGTTTCATGATCCGAATTCAGCCCCGGCCGAGAGGCTTGAAGGCCTCTTCACGAGGAAACATCATCTCCCGGATGAGGGTCCCTCCTTTTTTGATGAGGGCGGGCATTCACAATTCACTGGGACGGCGAGCGATCCAGACTTGGTCGTGGATGCGTCTCGGCCGGAGGATGATCGGCTCTTGAATGACCGGATTGTGGGATGGTTTCGCGCACTGAAAGACCTGGGACGGATTCACACGCTAAAAGTGTATGGACCGACCAGCCCTGGGCTCCTGAATACCGTGGAGGTGACGGCTGAGACCTCGGGAATTCGTAGGACGATCGCTGTTCAGATGGGAGCCCGGCGCATTCCTCCATTACGAGCGGGGGCTCAAATAAGCGTCGGGGGAGGGAGACTCTCACCTCCGGTTTCTCAGACGCCCATGCCGGTCTGGGTTCATTGGGGAGATCTCAAGATAAAGGGGGACGCCCACCTGGGTTCGCAACAGGACGTCCCCGTGAAGACACATCTGGCTGCTGTCACCGGACAGTCCTATTCGCAGATGGTGCCTCGGGAGGATCGCTGGTTGAACATATGGATAGGAGGAGCTGCGAGGTTTTCCCCGTCCCGGACGCCCTCTTTCACGATGCCCGCCAATGTGCACGAGAACCAGGACCCTATCCCTGGTTTGCATGTTGACCAATGGGAGTACGAGACCATGAAGAGGCAGGCTCTTCAGGTCGGACGGTACTACGCGAGAGGGCAGGACGGACTGCTCTATAAAGACGGAACCATGACTCCAGGGTCGGGACAGACCGCTGACTCTGTGTTCGAGTCACGCTCGCCGGGAGATCACCGCGGTCTCGTCTTTGTGGATACCTTGGATCAGCAGGCCCCGGGTCCAAATAACTTGGGAAGCCTGTCGCTGAGGGCCTCATATGCAGAAGGTGTCTTCATCGTCAACGCACATGTGCGCTGGATACCAGGCGGTCTCGGCCGATCGGTGTCTGCTTTCAGCCCGCCGACCGGTGGCACCACATCTCTGGGCCAAAGGGTTCCGATTCAATTGCCGAATGTGAATCTGCACGGTGTCCTGTACACGGCCGGCGATCTCATCTTCGAGGGGAATCCACGGGTGTACGGAGGCGTCGTGGTTGGCGGAAGTCTCCGCCATGCCTCGGCGCAAGGTCGGTTCATGGAGATCTGGTACGATGAGGATCTGCGCCGTGGTCTGTTCAAGGGCATACCCTTAGTGTTTCTGGCTCCCGGCACGTGGCAAGAGAGGTACTGACCGGGTTGGCTCTCCGCTCTACTCTTCGTCCGTAGTTCCCGCCCGCCTTTACTCCTGATCGGTCAGTGGACCCAGGCCCGTGGAGAGGGTCCCTCTCCCCGATTTCAAAAGTACAAGCCCATACCATAACCCTATATATACCTAAACTTTTACACGTATATGTACTGAGGGGGTGTGGGGTGGAAACCGCTGTCGACCTACCCGGTCACGCGAAGGTCAATCGGGACCCAGCAAATAAAGGGTCCAGAGGGTGACGAAAATTGTTCGAACCGGGGTCGTTTGTCGTCCGGCGATGGCCCTCCTCGAAAGGGTGGGAAATGTAGAAATTCAAGTAGTTACAAGAAAGCGTCGCGCTGCTGTGAACACGGCACATCACTTGCTGACGTTGGGATGGCTATGTCTACGCACCTGTCGCAGTCACCGAACAAGCTCATCGCGACCATTGGCGAAGAGAACGGATTCACTCTGGTCGAGATCATGATTGTGGTGGTCATTTCAGCTCTGGGCTTCTTCTTGGCGACACCATCGTACCAGCAGTGGTCAGCCAGGTCAGACTTGAAACAAGGAATCTCAGAACTTCATGGCGCGCTCAATCTCTCCAGGATGATGGCGATGAATCAAAATGCGACCGTAACTGTGACATTAACCACAGTGGGTGGACGAGTCCAATACTCGAACACCGCAGGAATCCTGCCCACGACCTTGGGCAATAGAGTCACCGCATTCGCAGGAGGCCCGGTGGCGTTCAACTCCATGGGATTGCGACAGGGCGGGGGGGCTGGAAATCAGGTGATCACGCTGACGAACTCCCTTGGGCTTGTCTACTCCGTCGTGGTCACGCCAGGGGGGAAGGTGAACTGGTGCCCCGCTGCCGTCTGTTCATAGACCACGTAAGGGCCGACAAGAAATGGAACGAATGTCTGGAATAGTGAGCATAAAGCCTCTGGCCGGAGGCCAGGACGGGTTTTCCTTAATAGAAGGGATGGTGGCCATGGTCGTGCTGGCGGTGGCCCTGTTAGGACTGGCCGGAATGCAAACCATGGCCATGATGTCCAACGTGGATACGGACGAGTTGACCCGCGCGAGTAACCTTGCAGCGGAGATGATCGAGCGAATCCAATACAACAAGCAGAATATCACGGCCTACCAAAATATCGACACGACGCTTGTGACCCCCTGTCCGAACGCGCCCGGTGGAACACCAACGACGACCACAGCCCGAGGCGATTGTTTGCAGTGGCAGAACAGGCTTGCCACTGCGAATTCGGGGCTGAACCCTCTTCCAGGCATGCCTAATCCGCAAGGACAGGTCACGATCGTCAGCCCGTTCGGTCCTGCCGGACTCAACCAGAGTCAGGTGCTGGTAACCGTGACTTGGCAAACGAAGAGAGGCGGAGGAAGTGACAACATTCAGAGGAGAGCCCGGCCTGCAGTGGTCAGCATGCAGACCATCGTCACACCACCATGAGATGCCATCGCCATCACGCAATCCAGGGCAGTGGGCCGGCCATGATCGTCTCCCTTCGAGGGGAACAAGGGGTGTCCTTGATCGAGGTCATGGTGGCCGCGGTCATGGCACTCCTCATTATTGGTGCAGGGTTTACCGCCGTGATCAGTGCGGATAAATCCATGCGGGTGAATGACGCCGTGGCCGATACCCAACAAAATGCACGGATCGCCATGGAACTGCTTGCACGGGACGTGAAGATGGCGGGATTCGGTATGACGGGTCCGGTAGGGGCCTGTACGGTCGCGGGGAATGCCATGCCCATTATTCCTGCAGATAACACGCCTGCCGGGAATGACACGGGGCCGGACGCCGTGAGTATGGTGCTCCCCGTGTCGAATTCCAACGCGGCGGTCGGGCCGTTGTGGCAGCTCAACCTACAGGCATCCGGCCCCTTCAGCACGATCACGGTGAGGGCTGGGGCTGGGGCTGCCATGGTGGCGCAAGGGATGGGGGTCGGTTCCACAGTTTCGATCGGCGGAGCCGTGTCTGGCACCATTACGGCGATTGCTGGCGATCTCATTACGCTCCAAAATCAAATTGGTCCGCCGAAAGTGTTTCCCGTCGGGACACAAGTGTTTCTTCTGCAATGCATCACCTATCAGGTCATTCGGGCCGGAGATGCGAATGCCGCGGCTTGTGGGGGGACCGTGCCCTGTCTGGTCCGGGGGGTGGCGGATATCGTCGCGCCATTCACCAACACCAACTGTAACTTGACGCTCCCCAACAACTGTGTCGAGGTCGTCGAGGGCGTGGAAGACGTCCAACTGGCCTACGCCTGTGATGGTTGCAACGCCGCCGTGAACGGGGGAGCGCCAGATGGGATTCCTGATGACTGGAATGGAAACAACACCTTCGATGTGGCAGATTTCGTTACGAACAATACCTGGGCAACGACCCCAATGACGCCCGACAAGATCAGGCTTGTCCAGATCAACGTGGTGGCCAGACAGACGCGACAAGATCAAGGACTCAACGAAGTAGGAACCCGCGCGACCAGCTCGGCGGCTCCCTTGCAGGTGAGTGATCACAACCACTCCAACGATGTCGGGTACTCGTTCGCCACGTATCAGGTCGAGCGCCGGCGGGCTTTGGCACGTGCGGTGAAAACCAGAAACATGGGGCCCTAAGCCATGGCACAACATTCGTTACATACACAGGGATGCGAAAACGGCGTGCTGGGGAATCAGAAGGGGATCGCCCTGATCACCGTCATGCTCCTGATGATCACCATGACCATTCTGGGGATTGCGGCGTTGACCATCACCGGGATGGAGGGCCGTATGGCCGGTTTTGGCCGTTCAGGGGAAGCCTCTGCCACGGCAGCGGAGTCGTGTCTGAACACGAGCGTGCAAATTATTCAACAGACCCTGGATGTTGGCTCAGGAGGAACGATGCCGGTCGCCTTCCTCGACGGGTCCCCGAATCCGGGGCCGGACTACGGCCCCGTGCCTGCGGCAAACTTCGCCACCCTGAATCAGGAGCTGTTGGGCCAGGTCACCAATAACCCGGACACGCCGGCCGCAAGTCCCAACCTCATCGCGAACATCAACAACTATACGGTCGGCGGAGATATCGACCGGCTTTACGTCCAGCCGAAGACCGGGACCTCCCAGGCCTTTGATGAACCGGCGGCGGGAAGCACGGAAATCATTTATCGGATTGACTGTGTCTCCAACAACGTCGCGACCGGTACGAGCACTAGGATTACTGGCGTCTATGCCTGCACCTTCACCTCGGAAGGCTGCCAAAAACAGTTGTAGACGTTGGAGACAAGGGGCCTTCGTTGTTCGGCTCCTCGGGGGGTTCATGGGATCCATAAGCCTCCCTGTTCGATGTCATGAATGGCGACTCCGTCCTCCACCCCAGGTGTTTCCCATCCTAATCTCTGTCAGTTGCGGCCTATCTACAGGCTTTCCATAAAATTGCCGGTCGCCAGCACCTAATTGTACCTCCCGCACCTTCCGTGCTGGGATGGTCACAGCTTCGGATAACCAGGTTTCGAGCTGAGGAGGATGATCCGGATGAGGCCCTAAACCGGCGTCCTCAGCGACAATTATTGGTGTCAGGCGTAATAACCAGTGGGTTTTAGGAGACAGGGCGGTTTGATTTCATCAACAAATTCAGTGTCTTCATCTTTTTTTCATAATGTGCCGGCATGGCATTCTATTTGCCCATCCCACCAGCGGTGAGGAAGAGGTACCGGGCTTTGGCAGGGAAAGAAAGGCTGGCTGCCAGAAGGATCATGAAAATACCCTGTACCGCGTAAGGGGGAGGCCTTTGGTGGGATGTACGAACTCGTAAACCTGCCGTAGCCTTGTGATGAGGAACCTCATTCGGGTAGCAGGTTTGACGGTCAGAAGAGCCTGAGAAAATGACACGAAACAAATCGAACAAGGAGCCTGTCATGAATACCCAGAAGAGAACACTTGGTGCTGGAGCACTGATTCTCACAGCGTGTCTGTTGGGGCCGTGGCAGGTCCAGGCCCAGGTCACGATGGTCGACTACACCGCCTATCCCAACTTCTTGAACGAGACCGTCCCGCCAAACGTCGTGCTTCTGGTCGACATAGGAAATGCGACACTGCAGGCCGCGTACGATGGGGCGAACCACCAATATCCTATTTCGTTTAAGACCGGAACCGCAACGTCCAACCAATACGCTGCGAACGTGACTTTTGACGGAGCCGCCGGGGCCGATCTGGTGTCCGTCGACAATGCTGGAGCCGCCATCACGGCCGCCACCACTGCCGCGCCTAGCGACACCTTCGACCCTAACAAGGTCTATTATGGCATGTTCGATTCGCTCCGATGCTACGTGACCGATTCGAACAGCTTTAATTATTCCTCGGTCAAAGCGACCGTAACCGCTTCTTGTGGACTTACGAAATGGGATGGAAACTTCCTGAACTGGCTGATCATGCGGCAGGCGGACGTGCAGTTTCAGGCCTTGGTCGGTGGGACCTCCAATCCGGCCTCGGCCAATCTTGATGGAACCGCGAACACACTGATAAGCGATGGGCCGACAGGAGAGAACGGGTCGAACAACACGTGCGCCAACAATGCTAAATCCTGCTGGCGCTTCGTCAAGTTTGTCCCGACCGCCACCCTGGCGGGCCGGGTTCCCACTGCCACCCTGCCCGGTCCTGCCGTGGCAGGAACAAACGTCGGCGATGGGACTCCTGCCGATGCAGGCCGCTTCTTTGGGTCGGGTGAAGGCACCCTCTATGTGAATGATGACGCCACCCCGGATCCCTTTGATACGGCGAACAGCAATCAGTATACCCTCGTGGTCGATCTGACGACTGAGCCAGATGTGCCCGCTGGGACCGGGGACAAAAATGATCATTGCAATGTTGGGCAACCCGGCTTTGCCGGCCATTTGATCTGTTACCAACGGGACCGCTCGCTCGGCCTGTTTCAGAAGCTCAATTTTGCCAACATGCACGTGAGCGTCATGTTCGTAAACAGGGTCAGTGGGCAGGGCGCCAAGATGAATTTCGCCTTCGACGAGCCATATAACCCGTCGGACATCACTGGCATCCGCAATGAAAAAATCAATAGCCATTCGCCCTTGGCGGAGGCTCTCTACGAGGCGCTGTGTCTATTTCGCAAGTCGCAGGGACCGTGCTATTCCAATTCTGGAGCCGCCGCGACCGGGTACACCACGGCGACCGGGGTGAGTGGCGACCCGTTTTACTTTGTCAGTTTCAACCAAATGATCTCCTGTTGTAAGAGCTTTGTCCTCATGATCAGCCCGGGATTCGGGACTCTTGACGGGGATGCGCCGGACTTGCAACAGCCCTTTGGAAACCTCTTCACGGGTTCTAATATCGGTGTGGTCAGCAGCGGGGCAGCGGGAGATCGACTGGATGACGTGGCCTATTACGGAAAAACCAATGACATTCGGGACCAGGGGGCGCCGTCCCCGGTCGGTGTCAGTGGGACGCAGAACGTCACGTTCTATGCGGTGAATGCGATGGGTGGCGCTGCTGGGGCCGCGCTGTTAAGCTCAGCAGCCAAGTACGGTGGTTTTGAGGATCAAAACGGCGACAACCTCCCCGATGCCGGGGGTCAGACCTGTACCTATCCGGCTGGATCGAGTCTGGGGACCGGGGCCAGCACGAGCAGCCCCGAATGGGATCAGGATCAGAACTGCATCCCTGACACCTACTTTGAGGCGTCGGGAGGGGCCGACATCGAGAAGCAAATCAATGCGGCCATTTCCGCCATTCTTCAGGAAGCCTCTTCCGGGAGCGCGGCCTCGGTACTCGCGTCCTCCTCCACCGGCGAAGGCGCGATTTATCAGTCCTTTTTCTTCCCCAGCTCCTTTGAGGGGCAGAATGAAATCACCTGGACCGGCTACACCCGCGGGCTCTTTCTGGACAAGTTCGGTAATCTCCGGGAAGACACGAACACGGATGGCAAACTGGTGTACGGGGACGACATCATCGTCCGCACGCGATTTGATGCAGGGAGCAGCCAGGTGGTCGTCGATAAGTTTGTGGACGTCAGCCCGGCGGATGGGCTGGCCGATAGCACCACGCCCTCGGCCACGGTAGGACTAAAAGATGTGACCGGCATCTGGGAGGCGGGGAAACGCCTCGCGCTGACCGATTCTTGTAATCGAAAAATTCTGACCTGGGTGGATCTGGACAACGATAAAGTCGTGGATGGGGGCGAACAGATTCCATTCGAGGCTGCCTGTGGACCCAAGGGACAGGATAAGACATCGACGCTTGCGCCCTACTTGCGGGCGGGGGCGGCTCCCTATACCGCCGCGAATCTCATTAACTTCGTCAGAGGGGATCAGATCGCAGGGCTCCGAGACCGGCAGCTCACCGTTGGGGGGTCGTTGAAGGTCTGGAAGCTCGGCGATGCCATCCACGCGCAACCGATTGTCGTCGGGACCCCGGCACAACGCTATGATGTGCTCTACGGGGATGCCTCCTACACGGCGTTTTTGAATCAGTACAAGAACCGGCGTCAGGTCACCTATCTGGGGGCCAATGACGGCATGCTCCATGCGTTTAACGTGGGGTATTATCACCGAGGGGATGATCCCTCAACCGGGGGTGTGACCGAGCATGGCTGGTTCACTCGCACTCCGACCGACAACAGCAGCGGGCCCCAACTCGGCGATGAGCTCTGGGGCTTCATTCCCCAGGAGCTGCTGCCGCACCTCCAGTGGCTGGCCGACCCGGATTACACGCACGTGTATTACGTCGATCTGACGCCGAAGGTCACGGATGTCAGGATCTTCACGCCGGATGCCGACCACCCGAACGGCTGGGGGACCATCCTTCTGGGCGGCTTCCGGATGGGCGGGAGCTGTGGGAACTGCCCGGCTGGGAATGCTCCCCCCATGACGGTGAATGCCGACTTCAACAATGACGGAGATACCACCGATCCAGGTGATACCCGCACCTTCTATAGCGCCTATTTCGTGCTGGATATCACCAACCCGGAGAAAGATCCGGTGCTGCTGTGGAGTTTTTCCTCGTCAGACCTCGGGCTGACCACCACGGTCCCCTCGATGCTACGGGTGAGCCCGTCAGCCGACGCGATCACGAACAATGCGAATGCGAAGTGGTACATGGTCATGGGGTCCGGTCCGACCGGCTATGGCGGAGAGGCAGGGCAGACCAGCAAGCTCTACGCCGTTGATCTTGCCCAGGGACCCGGGGCCAACAATAGCTTCGTCACAACGCTGCCCGTCGGGTCCCATAATGCTTTCATGGGCAATACACTCACCATCGACCGGAATTTTGACTATCGCGTCGATGTATCCTATGAGGGTCGAGTCATCCATGATGGAAGTCTGCCTTGGCGGGGAAAACTGTACCGGTTGACGATGAATGCCTGTGTGGCCACGCCCTGCTCCCCAAACATTTGGGGGATTGACGCGGGTGGATCACGCCGGCCGACGGAAATCCTGGATACCTTCCCCCCGAGCGGAAGTCTGGAATTGGGACCCATTGCCGCCACGCCGGCGGTGGCGATCGATGACAGCGACAAGCTCTGGGTGTTTGCCGGGACCGGCCGCTACTACAGCCAGGCCGATAAAGCCAACACCGAACAACAATACTTTGTCGGGGTCAAGGATTCGGTCCTCAACGGGGCCTGTACAGAGTCCACCGCGACCAATTGTCATGACAACGACCTGGTCAATGTGTCGGGTGCCGTGGTGTGCCAGCTTGGTGTGGGGACCTGTGGGTCGGGGACCGATCAGGTCACCGGGGTGGCCGGAGCGAGCGACCTTCCATCGCTGATCAGCATGGTGGCGGCCAAGGACGGGTGGTACACGACGTTGGCAACTTCGGGAGAACGGGCGCTGGTCCGGCCACTGGTCTTCGGAGGAATCGTGCTCTTCCCCACCTTCGTGCCCGAGAGTGATATCTGTAGTCAAAGCGGGCAAAGCACCCTGTATGCCCTCTACTATCTGACCGGCGCCGCCAGCCCGGATCCGGTCATCGGAACGACGGACTCGGGCCCCAACAAGAACGTTAACTCAAGCCTCGACTTGGGCAGAGGACTTGCCTCCCAAGCCGTCCTCCACCTTGGAGATGGGAGTACGACAGGGAAGGCGACCGCCTACGTCCAGAAATCCGACGGGGAACTGGTAAGCCTAGAAACTGACCTGCCCGGCATGGTCTCCAGTCGGTTCCTCTCGTGGCTTTCAGCGCGTGACTGAGCAAGCCTGGTTAACACATCGAGCCGCTGCCCTACGGGCCTTTCCGGCCCGTAGGCTCGCATCCACAAAGAGGAGACTACCAACCCGCACTTGATCACGTAGAGCACTGGCTTGCCAGCGCCCTCTCGGGCGTTCATCCCGTAGGGTCTCTCCAAGCTCGGCTACCAAGAGGGATACCAACACGTTCCGTTGTTACCCTCCACTTGGTCCAAACTTGCCCTTCCCAATACCACTACGATTGATTGGCACGATACACACCAAAAATTGACAGTGCGACGTTTGTATTCCGACACCCAGCGGAAAATTCTAGCCGATCCTGATGAGGAGAAACAGGATCTGCTCAAAGAATCAATGTCTTAGGGGGTATCAGTGAAAACGGACACGCTGGGGGCATAGGCCTTGCTTTTTCTATCCAAAGGAGGGTACCGGCCAGGAGGGGGGCGTATGGGTGAGTTTGGTGACCGCAAAGACAATTTTTGCTGCCAGAGACACTATCCATCTCCTCACAAGGTTGGCATGGCAAGACTTTTACTTCAAATTTCAATTAGTTGCGTTATTTCTTGAATTCAAATGACATGGTATCAACCTTGCGTACGATGTCCGTTGCCATTCGTTGTAACTCGTTGCTGCAAGCAAATGGCTTCCCAGTCTTGGGTAGGGTGACGAAAGCAAAAGCGCGGCAAATAGGAGCAGCCCAGCTGGTAAAGGTAATGTAGAGAAGCGAATGAAAAGGTCGCCTGAAGAAGCTGATCCCTCTTTCGAGGGACTCCTTCTGCCGTATGTACAGATTGGCAAGCTCCTTGTAGCCTTAAAGGAGAAAGCGCATGATTTCGGTAGCAGTGGAGCAAGAGAGTCAACATAAGGATGTTTGGCCATAGGTTTGCTACAACATCGGCGTATGGAGAAAACATGAAGACACGTACTCAAAAGGCGCACAGAAACAATCAGCAGAGTCTTATGTCAATGGGCGTCTGGGCGCGTGGACTGCGAGTGGTCGTACTCGTTCTCGTGGCCGTCGGGTTCTCTGGGCATGCGTCGGCCAAGTCTGGTGACACGGAGGGTTTGAGCGTATCCCAGAAGGGCGTGATTACGGCGGTAGAAACCAAATCCATCAAGATCGAAAATCGGGATTACCCCCTGAGCCGGAATGTCATCATTAAACTGGATGCCGGGGCAACCAGAACCCTGAGCTATCTGAAGCCGGGGCAGGAGGTTCAGTTCCATCTGAACCGGGGCCGCATCGACCAAATAATCATCCTGCAACCGAGCTGACGAAGGAACCAACCGATGTGCTCCATGGATTTCAAAATGAGAAATGCGAGGAGGGTGACAGGAAGTCCATGGGTACAAGGAGGAAACAAGTCATGAAACGCCAAGGCCAATGGATGATACTCTGCCTGACTCTTGTGATGACACTGTGGTCACAGACGGGTCATATCAACGCTCAGTCGTTAGCCGAATACACGAGTGCGCCGCCGACGGTGTCCAACGCCGTGACACCCAATGTGCTCCTGTTGTTAGACAAATCAGGGAGCATGGGGAGAAGAGCCGATTGCGACCGCTCCACCGGGGGCGATTTCACCACCTGCCCGGTCTTTGTAGAAACGAACACGTACACGGGAATGTTTGACCCGCTGAAGTGCTACATCTATAACGGCGCCGCCAAGCGGTTCCAAGGAACAACCGTGAAAGGGTCGGTGAGTACCGCGTGTGGGGCCACGGAGTGGGACGGGAACTTCCTCAATTGGGTCACGATACGCCGCATCGATGCGGTCAAGCAGGCGCTGATCGGCGGGAGTTGCGCGGTGGCACGGGCGGCAGACGGAACCTGCCCACCGATGGGGTTCCCCCCAATGATTACGTTGAAAGGGGTGGACCGTGATGTCAACCCAAGCGGAGCCACCGTCTCCACTCCTGCGGTGCCAACTGGGGGAGGAGCTGGCGGGGGCAACGGGCGCATCCCATCGTCCGTGCAATCCGGACTTGGGGGCACCATGTATCTGCATCTCATCGGCCATGACGGTAACCTGACAGGTTATTTTTGTGTGGATGATGACACGGATGCCCCTCGAGAGACCAACACGGATTGTTCGGGCAATGAAGTATCCAGCGGGAGCCCCGATGCCACCACATATGTGACTCCCTTCAAGGTGCAGGTCGCGGTGACCGCGCAACCCAAGGGGATCATCCAGGAAGCCGGAAGCAAGGCCAGGTTTGGCCTCATGGAATTCAAAGGCAACGACGGGGCTCAGGTAATGGTCCCGATCGGCGCTCGACAAACCATTGAGTGGAACGGCACCACGGTGAAGACCTTTGCGAACAACGCCCTCGCCATGATCGACGCCATCGAGGAAACAAACAACGAAGGCAACACCCCACTGGCGGAATCTCTGTACGAAGCGATCCGCTATGTCGCGCAGGTGAATTCGTCCCTCTTTCCTGCGACGTATGTCTATCCATTGGCCTATTCGCCGGGGGTGAGCTTGGGCAGTTCGGGGGTCGGGTCATTAGGAGGGGGAGAAATTACGGCCTTGACCGGCAGTGAGACTTGCCCCGCTGGCTATATCAGTTCGGCATGCGGACGCGACCCGTTTTTCTTCGGCAGTAATCATGCCCCGGCATGGGCCACCCCATCGGGGCAAATCCCCTGCTGCAAGACGTTCATCATCGTCCTCACGGACGGAGAACCGACCCAGGATACCACCATCCCCGCGGCGCTTCAGGATTACGCCCACGCCGCCCACGGGACCCATTGCACAGGCACCCACGGGGTCCCTTTCGTGGATCCTCCAGGGTCCACGTGTAATACGGATCCGGCCACGCCGAATAATGTTCTGCTGAAGCAGCACAGGACGGATTACGGAGGCTCCGGAACACACTATTTAGACGATGTGGCCTATTGGGGGCACATCAATGACCTTCGTCAAAATACTCTTCCGGTCATCGGTGGAGCCGGACATGATCTCCCCGGACTCCAAAATGTGACCGTCTATACGTTCTTTGCATTCGGCAACATCAATGGACGCGAAATCTTGATGCAGACGGCCAAACAGGGAGCGTTCGTCGACCAGAACGCCAACAATCTTCCAGATCTACCGGCAGAGTATGACCAGCTCACCAACGCGACCGGAACGGCTGGAGCTGATGGGATTCCAGATGCCTATTTTGAAGGCGCGAACGCCGGGGAAATTCGGACGCAGCTCGCGGCGGCTGTCACCGCGATCCTTCAGCAGAGTGGCGCCGGAAGCGCGGCCTCCGTGCTGGCGTCCTCTGCCACCGGTGAAGGGGCCTTGTACCAGTCCTTCTTCTTCCCCTCCACTCCCGAGGGCGTCAAATGGGTTGGATACACCCAGGGACTGTTTCTCGACGCCTTTGGCAACTTACGTGAAGATACGAATGGCGACAAGAAGTTGGTCTATGACCAGGATTATATCGTACAGACCCGCATTGATGTCGCGACGAAAGAGGTCGTGGTGGATCGATACGTAGATGCAAATGGAGATGGGTTAGCGGATACCCCGTCCACGCCGCTTGGAACCGTGAAGTTGAAGGATGTGAACAACATTTGGGAAGCCGGAAATCGCTTGGCGCTTACCGCCTCCGGCAGCCGGAAGATTCTGACGTGGATTGACAAAGATCACGACGGGTTAGTCGACGGCGCCGAGCAGATCGCCTTCACGGCTGCCAATGCCACCGACCTCGATCCGTACCTGCGAACAGGAGTCGCACCGTTTACCGCCACCAACATCATTAACTTTATCCGCGGAGATCAGATCGCAGGACTGCGAGATCGCCAGCTCGACGTGGGGGGCAGTCCGCAGGTGTGGAAGTTCGGAGATTCGATTCACGCTCAACCGATGGTGATCGGGCCTCCCGGACAGCGGTACGACGTTATTTATGGAGACTCGTCCTATACCGCGTTCTTTGCCAAGTACAAGGACCGACGGCAGGTCGCCTATGTGGGTGCCAATGACGGCATGCTTCACGCGTTTAATGCCGGGTATTTTCACCGCGGGGATGATCCTGCAACGAGTGGTGTGACGGAACACGGCTGGTTCACTCGAACCCCAACCGACAACAGTAGCGGGCCTCTGCTCGGCGATGAGCTCTGGGGGTTCATCCCGCAAGAGCTGTTGCCGCATCTCCGGTGGTTGACTGATCCCAATTATACTCACGTGTATTATGTGGATCTCAAGCCGAAGGTGACCGATGCGCGGATATTCACGCCGGATGCGGATCACCCGAACGGGTGGGGAACGATCCTCATGGGCGGCTTCCGAATGGGAGGAAGCTGCGGCAACTGCGCCAGTGGCACTGGAGCCCCGGCCATGACGGTGAACGCCGACTTCAACAATGACGGGGATACCGTGGATGCCGACGATACCCGGACCTTCTATAGTGCCTACTTCGTGCTGGATATTACAAATCCAGAGACAGATCCCGTACTGCTGTGGAGTTTGACATCCTCCGACCTCGGGCTTACCACCACCGTCCCGTCGATGCTACGGGTGAGTCCGTCGAGCAGCTCGACAACGGACAATACTGATGCCAAGTGGTACATGATCGTAGGGTCTGGACCCACTGGGTATGACGGGGACGCAGGACAGGTCAGCAAGCTCTACGCGATTGACCTGGCCCAGGGGCCGGGAGCCAACAATAGCCTCGTGACAAAATTTGCCGTAGGGACCTGGAATTCCTTCATGGCTGATACCGTCACCATTGATCGGAACTTCGATTACCGGGTCGATGTCTCCTATGAAGGTCGCGTGATTGATGACGGGACTCCGCCGTGGAGGGGGAAACTGTATCGGTTGACGATGAATGCCTGTACGGCCACCCCGTGCTCGACAAGTACGTGGGGCATCGATGACGGGGGCGGCAATCGTATACCGACGGAGATCTTAGACACGTTCCTCGATTCTCTCGGGAACACCAAAGAGCTGGGGCCAATCGTCGCTGCGCCGGCTGTGACGCTTGATGACGCCAACAAACTGTGGGTCTTTGCCGGCACGGGCCGATATTTTGGCAACCCGGATAAAACGAACACAGATCAGCAATACTTCGTGGGTGTGAAGGACTCAGTGCTGAACAGCCTCTGTACGGAGTCCAGCACGACCAACTGTCACACTGATGACCTGGTCGATGTATCGGCCGCCCAGGTCTGTCTGATTGGCACGGGTACGTGCGGTACGAGTACTGATCAGGTGACCGGGGTGACGGGGGCGGCCGACTTCCCCTCCCTTATTAACTTGGTCGCGTCCAAGGAGGGGTGGTTCACGACGCTGCCAACCTCTGGGGAGCGAGCGTTGGCTCGGCCTATGGTGTTAGGGGGAATCGTCCTCTTCCCGACCTTTGTGCCTGATAACGACGCCTGTGCAGCGACCGGACAAAGCTATCTCTATGCGCTGTACTATATGACCGGAAGCGCCTACTCTGCACCGGTGATCGGCACCACCGCATCAGGAAGTAACAAACTGGTGAACCGGTCAACCAGTGTGGGTCTCGGTCTGGCTTCTCAAGCCGTGGTTCACCTTGGCAAGGGCAGTACTGAAGGAAGTGCCCGGGCCTTTGTTCAGAAATCGACCGGCGAGCTGACCAGTGTGGAGACGAACAATCTCGGGCCAGTCGTCAGCCGGTTCGTCTCCTGGTATCGCCAAAGTGATTAAGTCGAGCTGAGGCGATTCGACAAGACACGTCCGCCTTCCACCCGACGGGCCTTCGGCCCGTCGGGTGGAGCCTTTACGTTTCCCTCCTGCGCATTCTTCCGACCGTCCCGTAATATGTCTCTCCTTTGAGCGAGTCGTTCCCTCTTGAGGGGGTGACCGCTGACTGTGTTCGCCTCTCCTTTTCCGAGGAAATATCGAGGGATCGCCACGGGTGCCCTTCTTAGGAGGGAGCCCTTAG
>JBFJQA010000021.1:0-23111 GCA_041616875.1 Nitrospiraceae bacterium
GCGAAACCCCGGCCATCGCAGGCGGAGCTTCGGCAGGCACCACTGTAAGAACCGGACACCTTCTGAATCTATCATCGCGACCGCTGTGCTTAATCAGGACCCGCGAGTGTGGGACAGTCAAAAGTCGCAAACAATCAGGCTGATGTTCTGGCTTGCGGCGTCCCCATTTTATGAGGTGCGCACGCGTCATACTTCCTGGCACGTCTCATCGAGACGCATGTTTCCTAGCTGCAGGATCCGAACGGACGAGGCATCTGTGAGCGGCGTCTTCACGAGAATCTCGCGCGTGTCTTCACTCACACTCTCGAGTAAGCCTAATGCCACGGTTTCATCAGCGGCATTATTAAGGCCAATGAGCCGACCGGCAAGACCCTCTGCACCCAAGGCGTCAGCACACAAGAGGTCCGGGGAGTCATCGGACTCGAGACGATGTCGTCTCGTGGAGCAATTCAATATCAGGACCTTGGCGGTCGACAACCCAAGGCGCGAAGCCCCTGAAAAATACTCGACGAATCTCCTGGCTCTGTAGGCCGAACGCTCGGCCATATCCCTGCGCCTGGCCAATCGAGAGGTTGCAAGCCGATGAATATGAAGCTCGGATCGCCCCGCTAGAACCGATAAGAGCGGTTCAAGCTCTGCCCCTCGCTGAAACACAACCAGATGACTTGGATCTAGAAGTTCGATCTTCCTGAGCTTCAACTGAAAGCCCATCCCAGGGGTAATCAGTCCGGTTGTATCCACGAGAACGGTCTTGGCCCCGAGCCCCTTGCCCCGGGTCACCAACCGGTGGGTCGATACTATCGTTTGAAGTAAATGTCCGCCAGGAGAGACGGAGCCGACAAAGGAAAGCGCATCGAAGGGGAGTGAGGAAAGCGACATATCTTCCCCCAGCCTCTGGGTCAAGAGAGTCAGGGCAACGGTGGCAGGTGGCCCCAAAGATGCTTGCCCAATGTCGGCGTCCACAATTGCCGTCGGCGATGCGCCGGCGGAAGTCAATTGGCGGGCCGCGGCGGTGACCCACGTTGTCTTCCCAAGGTCTGGCGCTCCGAGAACCACCACGACCCCAGGTTGGTCACCAACTCGGTCGATTGCAGAGACCCATCCCAAGGAGGAGAGATCATGAGGCCGTGATTGGGTCATAACGATCCCTGGTACTCCCCGACACGGTCCCCAGAGACGACCAAACCTTTCGACTCAAGCGGCCCCGGAGCGCTGTTTCATTGATGTCGGACGCCCTCAGCCCAACACCTGAGATAGCCCATTTCTTGTCTGCATCCCCTCGAAAACGTTCACACTTTTCATATCCTTGAGCACCGGAATTTGACTCGGAAGAGGCAGCGTGTTATGATGCACAACCGTACGAGCTACTTCGAACATCCTATTCCTCACACTTTTGCCTCGTCGGTAATTGCATCTTCCGCGCTTCAGTTCTATCAGCAGTACCTGTTGCGTTTACAGCCCCTACCTGTCGCGCCCTGGCTGTCGCGGGGGGAGGTCTTCTGAGCTGGTTTTGAGGTTGAAAGTCGGGACCAGCTCCTCGTACATGAATCCGAGACGTGAGTCCATCTGTTTCACTACCGTCGAAGGGTGATGCCCCAGAGAGGGAAAGAAGATGAAGATTAACACGATGTGGCGTAGCAACAAAAGTACCCAGAAAGCGAAGCGCGTCAGGCACAAACCAAAAATCCGCTGGCAGCAACTGGGACTCACGGACCCAGCGGAAGATAATCCATCCATTTCAATGGATGAGATTCGACGTCAAGTTCTCATGGCCTCGAGCCGTGGCCTTGGACAAGGCGCGCGGTCGAGCACTGAGGTAAAAAGTGGAGGCGTAAATGGCAGAAATAATTCTGCAGAGCCTGGCCACAAACGGCGTCGAGGGGCAACGGAGTAGGAGATCCTGCTTTGATTCCATCGCAGGGAAAGACAGAGGAAGCTCAACCGAGCAGCGGTTCAATGACGAGGTCAGGAGACCTCGGCAACCCATTTTGGGAATGGATCACGCGGGTCACAAGAGGAGAAGCAGGGACATAAAGGAAAAACCTCGGCTTCTCCCAAAACGGGCGTAACTGTACGCCAAGGAGGACACCATCGCGAAACCAGGAAAAGCGACACTGGCAAAGCGCAACCGAGAGCGAGCTCTGCAGATGAAACGTAAAGACAAACAGGAGCGGCGTGCCCAGCGCAAAGCGGAAAAGACCAATCGCCCTCTCCCCATCAACGGAGAAGACCCAGATCTCGAGGGTCTGAGATGGGGGCCGCAGGCCCCGCTCTTCTAATCCTCAGAATCCTCCCTTCTTTTTTCTGTCTCTCCGTCCTAGTGTGCAATGTGTGTGACAAGGCACCCCGACGTGTGATGCCCCTCGACCACCGCCCCTGAGATCTCGACACCCTTATTCCATATCCTATCTCGACTGATCTAGAACCGGTGGCGTCCACGGGTAGAGTCGTGGAAGGAAGACGGTCAACATGGTGGCTATGACAAGGGCGATCAGACTCCCCACAAAGAATTGTGTCCACGTCGTCGGTCTCAGTGCTCCTAGTGAGACGATCAGGAGCAGAATGGGGATATCCAGAAAGTGTGTAAATGTAGGAGTCAGTTCCCCCCTGGCCCGATCTAATTCGGAACTCACCACCCCCTTCTCGAGTGCCTCGTTGGTGAGGCGGCGCAACCTCATAAAATACAATCGTGTGACGGTATTCCCTTCAATGAATTCAATGACAAACAATACGAACATTCCCGCCAGCTACGGGTGACCTGTGAATCTCCATCCACCACAGACGAGCCACGTCATCCATCCTCCGGAGAAGAACAAGATTATCGCGCTGGGCACGCCGAGCCCGTCATAGAACACGGCAATATTTCGAATGGCTTCTCCGAACAAGGCGAGGTCCCGCACCTTCCTCGATCGAAGGTCCGACACAAACACCCCGATGAGTCCCGCGCCCATGAGCATCAGCCCAAGCAAATGACCAAACCGCAGCAACGAATAAGTCATCTCTGCCTCTCTGGGTTACCGAGTCCTGGCTTCCGAACGCGCCTTGGGTTTTAACGCAACCCCGAAACCTTGATGAGATCTGTGTCTCTCTAACTGCTGGAAGAGGGTGCGCTCATCCCTCCACAGGACTTGTCCTCGTATCGGTCACTCAGGTCAAAAGTCTCAACGTTAGAAGATCACCGCCCTCCTATGAGCGCTCTGACTTTCGACATTCAGACGTTCGGGTTTTGCACGTAATCTTATCTCTTCCCGGACTCAGCTACCACCTCGAAATAGCAGGTCTTAGGAAGAGGCCTACCCTAAAAATCTTTCCTATGAGAGAATGACCCACCAACCATGGGCCATTTCCTGATTACCGGCAAGCCCGGGGTGGGAAAAACGACGCTGATTCGAAGCATCGTGCAGCGTGTGAAGGACTTACAGCCTGCCGGCTTTTATACGGAAGAAATCCGAGTGGAAGGCGTGCGGCAGGGTTTCCGGCTCGTTTCGCTCGATGGCCGCCGGCAGATCCTTTCCCACGTTGAAGACCCTCACCCTACCCGCGTCTCTCGCTATGGAGTGGACGTCCAAGGATTTGACCGGCTGCTGACGGAACTCGACCTGCGCCATGGCTCTTCGCCGATCGTCATCATCGATGAGATCGGAAAAATGGAATGCCTCTCCCCGCGATTTAAGGAGGAGGTGCCTGCGCTACTCGATTCACCCAAGACTGTCGTCGCCACAATCGCCCTTAAAGGGGACGGCTTTATCCAAATGATCAAGCGACGCACCGACTGCCGTCTTGTGACGGTGACACAGAACAACAGGGATCTCCTCGCCGGCACCATCGCCGAGGAAATCCTCACCATACTGAGGAAACGCTCGTGAGCTGGAAATTGCTGTATTGGATGGTGAGCGTTGTCCTTCTGTTGCCCCTTCTTAACCTCTTGCTCGGCATTCATCCGCCAAAATTTCAGACCGATGATGATCCCATGCGTTACGGTCTGGATTACGAGCGGGTCTCATTTCAGACCGCAGATGGACTGATCTTGCGCGGCTGGTTCATTCCGGCAGCGGTGGCGGGGCGGGAATCAACCCTGCAAGGAGAGGTGGCCAGGGAGGTCTGCGGCACCATTCTGGTTGGTCATGGGTACCCGTTCGACAAAGCCAACATTCTGCGCCATGCGCTTTTCTTGCACCACCGATTTAATCTCTTGTTGTTCGACTTCCGCTATTTCGGTGAAAGCGACGGCCTGTATACGACGGCCGGCCTGCTAGAAACACGGGACGTCCAAGCGGCGGTGGAGTATGTGAAAGGTCGTGAGGACGTCGATCCTTCACGGATCGGGACGATGGGCTTTTCAATGAGCGCTGCGGCTTTCATTCTTGCTCGGCACCCGGATGTGCAGGCCATTGTGGCGGATAGTCCCTATGCCTCGCTTGAGGGGCTCGTCGCACGGCAATTTTTCTTTCTTCCAGGCCCCACGAGCTGGCCCCTCGTGGCACTCACGAAGCTCTACGCTCGCCTTTTGCTCGGCGTGAGCGTCGGCACGGCAGCCCCAGCCGAAGCAGTGCGGGAGCTGACAAGTCCCTTGCTCATTATTCATGGAGATGCTGATTCCCAGATTCCCGTTGAGCACTCGCGCCAGATTCGAGCCAATGCCGATCCGGAGACTACTGAGGTTTGGATCGTCCCCGGGGCCGACCACGGCTTCGCCCACGGTCTTGAGGGCCCTCGATATGAGTCTCGGGTCAGAGAGTTTTTCGAGCGCCATCTGTGCACCACGGCTTCTCCACCATCGCGCAGAGAGAAAACATAAAACCGAACGCCTTACCCATAACGCACTCCAGCCGTGTCTTTTGTTCGTCTGATCACGCATCACGGAATTAGCCGGGAGTTTCAGAGCTCTGCCACCCAAGCCACGGCACTTTCTGGTCGTTCCTGATGCAACCGATGAAGGCCGGCAGCCTTGGCTACTCGAACAGCCTCGTCAAATTCTTCTGCAGTGATTCTCCGATCCAACGGTGGATGGCTGAAGGCCTTGTGGCAAGGCCGGTACTGATCCATGATATTCACATAGGTGTCTCTCGACACTTCTTCCGCCAGGAATCGCATGACCGCGTGGGTTCCGGCCAGGCCGCCTGGCAGAACCAAATGTCGGACCAGAACGCCACGGGCGGCCAGGCCTCGCTCATTGAGAGCAAGATCTCCGACCTGTCGGTGCATCTCCTTAATGGCGGACTTGGCAATGGTGGGATAATGTTCGATCTTCGAATACTGAAGCGCGATCGCAGCGTCCGTATATTTGAAATCCGGTAGATAGATGTCCACGATGCCGTCCAGCAGTCGCAGCGTGTCCAGGTCGTCATACGAACTTGTGTTATAGACCAAGGGAATACGGAGGCCCTTTTCAGCAGCAATGAGGAGCCCCTCGAGAATCTGGGGGACCTGATGAGACGGCGTCACCGCATTGATGTTGTGGCACCCCTTCTCCTGCAACTCCAGCATGATGTCGGCAAGCTCCTCAGAAGATACCTCATGCCCCTCCCGGAGCTGGCTGATATCATAGTTCTGGCAGTAGACACAGCGCAGGTTGCAGCTGGCGAAAAAGATCGTTCCCGACCCATGAGTGCCGCGCAAGGGCGCTTCTTCTCCCAAGTGGGGTCCATAGCTGGCTATAAATGCTTGAGCGCCAACTTGGCAGATTCCCTTCTCTCCTTCCAAGCGATCCACCGCGCAGTGACGCGGGCACACGTTACAACGACGAAGACGTTCGCGTACCTGAGCCACGCGCTCGCCTAAACGATCAGCCTCCAGAAGTCGCCGATATGATGCGCGCACTCGCTCACCCATGGGTTCGCTCCTATAAGCTTACAAGCTGACAGGCGCCATGCTAGCAAGGCCGATAAGATCTACCATTTCTTTTACCGGGGTTCTCGGCTTGTCCGCCTTTACCTTGTTAGCCTGGACCGTGCCAAACTGACCTCAAGTACAAAACGGACCAACCATATGACACAAGTACTATGACCTTACCTTTTGGCTGACTTCGATGCGGCCCTCAGCAGTTGATTGACTCGGAACACCGGCTCGACCTGACCAATGCCCATAAAACTTGGCGCAAAGAGCGTTTCCGGGGTCTTTTCACCTTTAAATTTGATTTCGATTTCTTTTCCACCAGCCATTAATGGCATATTTTGAACGCGAGCCTGGGTCACGATTCCCAAGAGTGCCCCACCTCCCTTCTTTGCATCAAGCCTGTTCCCCACAGGACCTATCGGCACCGTGAATACAGGGCCGCCGCTGTTTCCCGGGAAGACATGGCCATCGATGAGAAACACGCTCGATTTTGGCTTGGTGCGTGAAACCCACGACACAATCCCCTGTCGCACCATCGCACGAGGCCCAAACCCGGGTCCCGCAGGCCCCGGGTAGCCGAGAATGATGACCGGTGCACCGAGGTCGATGTCCTGGGTTGTGCCAAGGTCTCCCAACCTCACACTGGGCAGCTCCTCTATTCCCATGCGCCTTGTGGGAATCCGGAGGGGCAGGCAGGCCAAATCAACATTCTTCTGTGGGTGCGAGAGCCATTGTCTTTTTCCCATGTGTTTGAGGTCCATCTGGAGGCCAAGATATCCATCAGTTCCCGTCTCATCATGCCAGGAGAAGCGAAGGGAAAGGTGAGAGGGATTCCAGCCTACGGGAGGATCCTGAAAGACATGCTTCGCCGTGACAAGCCACGGCGTCGCTTTAGGATCGCTCTCACATACAAAAATCACCCCCGTCCCGACAACCTGGAATTGTTGTTTCTTGGAACGCGATCGTTGTTTTTTCCCGTCGCCGAGTGGCAAGAGACGTCCAATTGCCACAGTGGCATCTCGCCAAGGATCCAGCCAATTCGCCATCTGCGCCTTTCATTCAGGAAGCGAGAAGTGACAGAAAACGTCCTAGATTCTCATTCAACAGGTCAGATGAAGGGCTGCGATCACTTTCTGCGTTTCCTTGAGCCGGTTAAATTCCTCGCAGGCTTTGCCGGTCCTGTGCGCGATCAATCGAATGCCTCGACTCTTTAACGCTTCGACCACCTCAGGGTCGATTTGCATTCTGCCAAAATACCCAGTTCCGACCACAAGCGTATCCAGTTCTTCGCTGATGACATCCTCGAGATCCGTCAGGGAGAGACGATGCCCTTCTTTTCTCCACCAAGCATCCTTCACCCTGTCGGGATAGACAATGACGTCAGAATGATAGTCCTTCTCATTGATTTTGATCGTGCCGAACCGATAGGGTCCAATCATGGTCATGCCCTCTGGCGTATGTGACTCACCTTTCGCGTCTCTCTCCACTGCTCCTTCGGCGAGTGTCACAGCCGCAGCGGCATTGACCCGCCCAGGTGGGTAAGCCTGGAACCTCATTCGGATCGATCAATACAGGCTCTCATCTTCCCCTGCATCACCAATGCCAGTGCCACAGCCTTGCGCAGCAATGAGTCCTCCGACAATCCGAAGGGTTAGGCTGAACAGCCTCCGCGAGGTCGAAAGAGGGAGGAATCCTGCTACATTCCCTGGCTCCACGATGTAGTGAAAGGCTACAGACAGGCCTATCCTCTCCCCCCCTACCCTCAGTGAAAAGCCGCGTTGGACGATGTTGTCATGCCGGCACGATGGCATCGCTCTTGCTGATTTTTGCCAAAGAAGGTTTTGCCGTGGACCTGGGATGAAGCGAGAAGGAGATTGCTCCATGACCTACACAGAGGCGTTACAACTTCTTGATATGTTTCAAGACAGAGACTATGCGCAGACTCGCCCGCATTTCTATGTCAGATCTCCCAAGTCTGATACCTGGGTAAGGCCGAAGGGCATGAGGATCTTGCCTTCCTCGGAGCAGATCGCCATCCTGGATTGGGAATCAGAGGAATGGGAGGCCATCCCCTTTAAAGATGTTGACTTCGGTGTGTGGTAGCCTCCAAGCGGGTCAGTTTGCTTATGTGATAAATATACGGCAATGTGTTTGAGCGAACGATTCGCTCCGGCAGGCACGTCTCAGTGCAACCGGTATTGCGGCACACCCTTGTCAGGGAAATCCATCTGGTTCTTATCCAAGGCGTAGGAAGCTCTCAGCCTACTCGCCCGGAGTTGTATCATGTCTTCCAAGGACAGGATTGACGACCTCGCCGCTCAGGAATACAAATACGGTTTCGTGACCGACATTGAGGCCGAGACTGCGCCCCGTGGCCTCACCGAAGAGATCATCCGCTTGATCTCAGCCAAGAAAAATGAACCGGCGTTCTTGCTTGACTGGCGTTTGAAAGCGTATCGACACTGGCTCACGATGAAAGAACCCAACTGGGCGAACATCAGGCATCCGCCCATCGACTACCAAGATATCATCTACTATTCGGCGCCGAAGACCAAGAAGCGACCCGAGAGCCTCGATGAGGTAGACCCTCTCCTACTCGCCACCTACAAGAAGCTCGGCATTCCCCTCACCGAACAGAAGATACTCGCCGGGGTAGCCGTCGATGCGGTGTTTGACAGTGTCTCTGTTGCCACCACATACAAAGAACAGCTGGCCAAACTGGGGATCATCTTTTGCTCCTTTTCGGATGCCGTGCAGGATCACCCTGAACTCGTCAAACGATACCTCGGGTCGGTCGTGCCCTACACCGATAACTTTTTCGCAGCACTCAATTCGGCGGTCTTCAGTGACGGGTCCTTCTGCTACATCCCACCAGGCGTGCGTTGTCCCGTCGAGCTGTCTACGTACTTTCGAATCAACGCCCCCAGTACCGGCCAATTCGAGCGCACGTTGATCATCGCCGAACCCGGGAGCTATGCGAGCTACTTGGAAGGGTGCACGGCTCCCATCAGGCTCGAAACACAACTCCATGCCGCCGTGGTTGAGCTGATTGCCCATGAGCATTCACATATCAAATACTCGACGGTTCAGAACTGGTATCCAGGAGACCGGGATGGTCGAGGAGGCATCTACAATTTCGTGACCAAGCGGGGGAAATGCCAGGGAGCCCACTCGAGAATCTCTTGGACTCAAGTCGAGGCGGGCTCAGCGATCACCTGGAAATATCCCAGTGTCATCCTTCAAGGGGACCACTCTATTGGTGAATTCTACTCGGTGGCTCTTACCAACAATCGCCAACAGGCCGATACGGGCACCAAGATGATTCACCTGGGATCCAACACACGGAGCACCATCCTCTCGAAGGGCATCTCAGCAGGCTATGGGCAAAACACCTATCGTGGGTTGGTGAGGATCCTTAAAAAGGCTCACGGCTCTCGGAACTACACGCAGTGCCACTCGTTGTTGTTAGGTGACCGATGCGGCGCCCACACCTTCCCCTCCATCGAGGTGCACAACACCTCTTCGCAGGTGGAGCATGAGGCGTCGACCACGAAAATCGGTGAAGACCAGATTTTTTACTGCATGCAACGCGGGATTGCTGCGGAAGAGGCCGTGTCGCTCATCGTCAACGGATTCTGTCGAGAGATCTTCCACCAACTACCGATGGAGTTTGCCGTTGAAGCTCAAAAGCTTTTGGGCGTAAGCCTGGAAGGAAGCATCGGGTAACCGATCGAAAGGAGAACGATGGTCCCGGTTCTGGAAGTCCGGAACCTCCATGCGAAGGTTGCAGGCAAGGAGATTCTGCGGGGGCTCGACCTGACGCTGTGCGAGGGCGAGATTCATGCGGTCATGGGACCTAACGCCTCGGGCAAGAGCACACTGGCGCATGTGCTGGCGGGACGCGAAGGGTACGAGGTGAGTTCCGGCCAGGTCATGTACGGAGGCAAGGATCTTTTAGCCATGCCCCCCGAGCATCGGGCACGTGCAGGTGTTTTCCTGGCCTTTCAGTATCCAATTGAAATCTCAGGGATTACTATTTCCTATTTTCTCAGGGCCGCTCTGAACGCCATCCGAACGCACCGCGGGCTTGAGGAACTTGACGCGATAGACTTCCTCGCCTTGATCAAGGAGAAAGTGCAGTTACTCGAAATAGACCAGAGCTTCTTGAACCGACCGGTCAACGAAGGTTTCTCCGGTGGCGAGAAGAAACGGCACGAAATCCTCCAGATGGCCGTGTTCGATCCGAAGCTCGCCATCCTAGACGAGACGGATTCTGGCCTGGACATCGACGCGCTGAAGGTTGTTGCCAAGGGCATTAACGCGCTGCGGAGGAAAGACCGCGCGATGCTCCTGATTACCCACTACCAGCGGCTGCTCAATTATGTCGTCCCAGACCGCGTGCACGTTCTTCTCGATGGTCGAATTGTGAAATCCGGAGGAAAAGAGCTGGCCTTGAGGGTGGAGGAGAAAGGGTATGCGGGGCTTGAACAAGAGGCCCAAAGCACCCTGCAGGGACATTCACTGAAGCGGGAATCTGCAGGATGAGGTAACGTATGGAAGGCCTGGCCTTCTACCGTCAGGATTTTGTTCGATTGGAACGCGAGGTGGCGGACGTTCAACCAGCTTGGGTCCACCAAATCCGTCAGGCTGCCTTCACCCAGTTCATGGAGAGTGGCTTTCCCGCATGCAGTGACGAAGGATGGCAACATACCGACGTGACTCCTCTCGCGAAGATCTCCTTCGACACTGCGAACTCGAAGGTTGCTGCGTTGACCATGGATGATCTCGTCGAAGCCACCTTCGCCCCCGTCGGTGGCAGCCAGCTTGTGTTCCTGAATGGACATTTCTCGAGAGAGCTTTCAGTGGTCCGTCCGCTGCCAAGCGGTGTGACAATAGGTAGCCTGGCCGCCCTGCTGGAGACCAGCCCGGAACACGTCGAACCTCGTCTCGCTCGATATGCTGACTGTACGGATCAGGCCTTTGTCGCCCTCAATACGGCGTTCATGCAAGATGGAGGCTTCGCCTACATCCCTCGACACACTATCGTCGAGGAGCCGCTTCACTTGGTCTTCGCCTCCACGGCGCAAGACAAACCTTTTATCACCTACCCGCGGAACCTCATTGTGCTCGGCGAGAAGAGTCAGGCCACCGTCGTCGAGAGCTACATCGCGATTCGAGGCGGGGTCTATTTCACCAACGCCGTGACGGAAGTGGTCCTGGACAAGGACGCGCACGTCAACCATTGCGCTCTTCAGCACGAGAGCTCAGAGGCGTTTCATTTCATGAACCTGGCCGTCCATCAGGCTCGTGGGAGCCGATTGTCTTCTACCTCCATTTCGCTCGGCGCCGGGCTGGCTCGTAGTGAAGTGCGTGCCCTGCTGAATGCGGAAGCCATTGAGTGCAACCTGAGCGGGCTTTATCTGGCGAACGGCAGGCAGCACGTCGACCTACAGACCATGATGGACCATGCCAAACCAGGCAGCACGAGCCGACAGAGGTACAAGGGTATCCTGGACGGCAAGGCAAGCGGCGTATTCAAGGGAAGAATCCTTGTTAGAAAAGACGCACAAAAGACGGATGCCGCGCAAACCAACCAAAACTTACTTCTCTCTGAGGATGCCGTGGTCCATTCAACGCCACAACTTGAGATTTTTGCAGACGACGTGAAATGCAAACACGGCACAGCGGTCGGCCATCTGGATTCAGACGCCCTGTTTTACTTGCGCTCACGCGGCCTGGGAGAGGTGGCCGCAAGGAATCTCATGGTCTATGGTTTCGCAAGTGAGATCACCAATCGCATCCCTGTTCGTGCCCTGCAAGTTCGTGTCTCAGAATTCCTTTCCCGATGGATATCAGGGTCGCAGCCCACAGCGGAGGCCATGTGAGTATGCCCAGCGACATCGGCACGTCGCTCGGTCACCAAGCACCACCCCACCCATTTGACGTGATGCAGATCAGAGCCGACTTTCCGATCCTCAGCCAGGAGGTGCACGGTAAGCCTTTGGTCTACCTCGACAATGCGGCATCGGCGCAAAAGCCGCAGCAAGTCATCGACGCGATCAGTAACTTTTATGTCACGGACTACGCCAACATCCACCGTGGGCTGCACTCACTCAGCGAGCGTGCCACCGAGGCTTATGAGGCCGCTCGCACCAAGGTGCAGCGTTTTCTCGGTGCAGCTGAGGCTCGGGAGATCGTGTTCGTCCGGGGCGCCACCGAGGCGATCAACCTTGTAGCGCAGACCTACGGCAGGACGCACGTCCGATCTGGAGATGAGATTGTCATCTCAGCCATGGAGCACCACTCGAACCTCGTGCCGTGGCAGATGCTGTGCGAGGACACCGGAGCCGCACTCCGCGTAGCACCGATCAGTGATGACGGGGAAATCCTCCTCGAAGAATTCGAGAAGCTGCTCACACCACGAACTCGATTGGTCGCGGTCGCCCACGTATCAAACGTACTCGGCACCATCAATCCGGTTCGTCAGATCACCGAGATAGCCCACTGCCATAATGTGCCGGTGCTCGTCGATGGCGCCCAGGCTGTTCCTCACCTGGCCGTAGACATGCGCGCCCTCGATTGCGACTTCTACGCATTCTCGGGACACAAATTGTTTGGGCCAACCGGGGTAGGTGTGTTGTATGGCAAAAGGGCACTCCTTGAGACCATGCCCCCTTATCAGGGAGGCGGGCACATGATCAGCTCGGTTACTCTCGAGCACACGACCTACAATACCTTGCCCGCAAAATTTGAGGCGGGGACTCCCCACATCGCCGGAACCATCGGTCTAGGGGCCGCCATTGATTATCTCAATCAAATCGGGATGGAGCAGATTATGTGTTACGAACGCGAGCTGCTTGTCTATGCCACCAAGACCCTATCGGAGATTCAGGGACTCCGTCTGATCGGCACGGCCAAGCAGAAAACCGGCGTGCTGTCCTTTATCCTTGACCGGATACACCCCCACGACATTGGTACTATTCTGGATCGTGAAGGCATCGCCATTCGTGCCGGTCATCACTGCGCCCAACCTCTCATGACGCGATTTGGGATACCGGCAACCGCGCGGGCTTCCCTTGCTTTCTATAACACGAAGGGAGACATCGATGCCTTGGCCAAGGGGATTCGAAGGGTCATCGAGGTATTTCATTGATGGAGGGCGTGCGGGAGCTGTACCAGGAAGTCATCCTCGATCACAACAAGAAGCCACGCAACTATCATAAGCTTGAACATGCCAACCGGACCGCGGAGGGGTATAACCCTTTATGCGGAGATAAGGTCACGATCTACCTCGCAGTGGAGAATGACGTCGTGAAGGACATCAGCTTCCAAGGGTCAGGCTGTGCAATTTCTATGGCCTCCGCATCTATGATGACGCAGAGCGTGAAAGGTAAAGCCCTGGCCGAAGTGCAAACCTTGTTCGAGAAATTCCACGCGCTCGTCACTCACGAAGCTCGCTCGGCCTCAGAGCCGCTCCAACTCGGCAAGCTTGCTGCATTTGCTGGTGTGCGCGAATTTCCAATCCGAGTCAAGTGCGCCACCTTAGCCTGGCATACATTGCGTGCTGCAATTCAAGAGAGACAAGGGACTGTTTCTTCAGAAGAAGACACCGATTCCGGAGACGTTCTGAAGAAATCTCCTCCTCTTCCTAAGCAAAAGCTACAAGAACAAATCATCGCAGTTCTGCGCACCGTCCAAGATCCGGAGATTCCAGTCAGCCTCTACGACCTTGGGTTGATCTATGACGTTGTCGTCGAAGACCCCGGCTTGGTGACCGTCAAAATGACTCTGACCTCCCCAGCTTGCCCCATCGCAGACCTACTGATTCAACAACTGCAATCAACGATTCAAGCGATCCCTGGCGTCAGGACAGCCAGGGTTGAACTCGTCTGGGACCCTCCTTGGAATCAAAATATGATGTCAGAGGCCGCCAAGCTTCAGCTAGGCTTTCAATCCCTCTCTTAAAGGAGAAAGCCTAATCCCAACCACGTGTCCCCGCTGAAGAGGAGTGCTGATGGTTCAGGAGACTTCGCGAAAGCAACCACACAACAGAAAAATAGTTCTCCCTCAACCGAAACTCACAAGCAGGACATCAATCGAGGATGTGTTGCTCAGGAGGCGATCAGTTCGGAGCTTTACCAAGCGTCCCATAGCCGTTCCTGAGCTTTCCCAACTTCTGTGGGCAGCCCAGGGGATTACCGGTTCGGGAGGCCTCAGAACTGCTCCTTCCGCAGGGGCCTTGTATCCGTTAGAGGTGCACGTTTTGTCGGCAAACGTGACCGGTCTTGACCCTGGTATGTACAGATATATGGTCAAGGGTCACGCGCTCGTGATGAGTGGAGTGGAAGACAAGCGTATCGCGCTTGCCCATGCCGCGCTGGGCCAACCCTCGATCGCGGAGGCGGCCGTGGTTTTTGTCCTATCCGCAGTCTACGAACGAACCACGGGCAAGTACGGACAACGTGGAATGAGGTATGTCCACATGGAAGCTGGGCATGCTGCCCAGAATGTGTATCTCCAAGCCACTTCGCTCAGGCTAGGCACGGTTGTAATTGGTGCCTTTCAGGACGAGCGAGTGCAGAGTGTTCTAGGACTGGTCGGACCAGAACAGCCCCTCTATCTCATGCCGATCGGCAAGATTTGAGTGAGATCTCTGGGGATCGACATTGCAACCTACTGACCCTTCGCCCCGCCCGAAGGGAACTGTTTGAGCCCGACACGCGCCGCCAGCTCATGCAGTTTTTCGTGAATGGACTCATTGTTGTATTCCTGAATTTCGGAGAGAGCATAGGAATAGTCGGTCAACGCACCAAGCCATTCCTGCTGACTTTCGAGCGTGACCGGTTTTTCCCGAGCTTCCTCAATTCGGAACGAAGCTGCTTTCAGCCGCGTCACCGCCTCTTCTAAGAGTTTTGGAACTGCCATATTTTCCTCCGGGTTGCAGATTCACAATCGACTCTAATTCGAAAACCGTAGCCGCGGATTCCTGGAGGACGACACCCAGCCAGAGCGTATCTGCCCCCCGATCTACCTACCTCCCGCGCTGCCCGAGAACCCGCACATAAGCCAGGACATCACGCATCTCCTGGTCACTGAGTGCTCCACGAAACGCGTGCATGGGACTCAACACGATGCCAAATTCGATACTGGCAAGCAGCTGTTCATCCGTTTTCATGGACAGCATTGGGCCGCGGAAATTTCTTGGGGGGACCCTCAATTCCCCTGCTTGCGGACCATCGCCCCAACCACTGAGCCCGTGGCACCGTTGGCAACGTTGCTCATAGACCAATTTCCCGGCTGTCACATCACCCCCTCGCTCCTGTGCCTGTACCATCGCCAACTGTCCCAGCGAGCCCAACGTCGCACCTACAAGCAAAACCCAGAACGCCTCCTCCTAGCCTCACCCATCCGAATTGCATAATGAACCTCCCAGCGTTGGTACAGTATTCCTCTCGACCAACCGACTCGCGAAGGCAGTCCCCTCAGACCTCCTCCTGTCAACGTCAGCTGTCCCAAGAAACATCATGGGACACGAATGAACAGGAACCGCCCATACCGTTCTCATTGCTCCCTCAGACGCGCGAGTTGCTGACGGATGCGCTCCCAATGGGTACCCGGCCAATAGATCCGTCCGCATCCAGGGCACCGTGAGAACTCGGCGTGCTCTGACGCGACAAGAGGGGGGACCTCTTTGCTCGCCTGCTCGTGCGAGATCGATTCCAACAGCAGATTGCACTCAGCACATCGACAGCGAGTCTTCGCCTCCAGGGTGAGATCCAGGTGCCGGTCCGACATGAGCTGGCGTAACTGCTCGCTCACATAGTCGCTTCGTAATAAGGTCAGGCGCCCTCGCAGCGCTCTTCGCCTGGCGAGATATCTGTCACGAGTCAGAAGCCATCGGTGTTCGAGAAGCACTCGCTCAACAAGAACCGCGTCGGGAATATTCCTTTCGTAGGCCGTGTCATAACCGAGAATCCTCAGCCACCGCGCGAGCCTCCCCAACATTGCATCTGCAAAAAATGCAACTTCGCGGTCCTTTAGATGTACCATGACATGTGGGTATCGCTACGGGGTCCCCGAAGCTCGCTCCGCCTGGTTCTTGCATAATTCATATTCAGCTCATGGTATAGAAGGCCTCAGCATCAATCATGCCGCAATGGGTCGGCGATGAAAGTCTATGCCTAGGCTAAGTCCTCAATTTCCTAGCCCTGTTGTGAGGTCCATTGCAGGCGTCACGGCACCGAGCCCCTGTAAACCTCAGAGGCAAGTCCTGGAATGCCACAGTCCTAGAGGACTCCATGGGGAAGAAAGACACAACCCGAGTGATGCGTGAAGGGTGATGGGGAGGAAGAGGGAAGCAAGATGCAGCCCAAAGGCGTGATCCGTGAGGAGTAATGGGTAAGGGGAAGGGAGAAACATCAGCGTGAATGCGTGAGACGTAAATCGTGAAGAGTAATCAGAGCGCAGAAGACATTCATCAATAATCCTGAATTCATGGCGGCTGAGTAATCACGGGAACCAGCGATGGGACGAACACGAGTCTTGATCTTGGGTGCGGCTGGTCGTGACTTTCATAACTTCAACGTCGTGTTTCGGCACAATTCCTGGTACGACGTCGTGGCCTTTACGGCCACCCAGATTCCGAACATCGAAGGGCGATGTTATCCCCCATCCTTGGCGGGTGAGCTCTACCCCCAAGGCATCCCCATCCTGCCGGAAGACGAGCTCGATGCAGTACTGAAGCGTGAACGCATCGACCAGGTTATCTTTGCCTACAGCGACGTCTCACATGAGACGGTCATGCACACCGCCTCACGGGTGATCGCTGGTGGTGCAGATTTTCGTTTACTGGGTCCGTCGGCTACCATGCTGAGCTCAACAAAGCCGGTTGTGTCCGTCTGTGCCGTCAGGACGGGGGCGGGGAAAAGTCCTGCGTCGCGAAAGGTCGCTGGGGTCTTGCGGGCAGAAGGTCTCCGCGTCGCGGTGGTTCGGCACCCCATGCCCTATGGAGACCTGGCGAAGCAAGCAGTGCAGCGCTTTGCGACTCTTGAGGATCTCCGCTCTGCTCACTGCACGATCGAGGAAATGGAAGAATATGAGCCCCATATTCTACAAGGGCACGTGGTGTATGCCGGGGTCGACTATGAAGGCATCCTGCGGCAGGCAGAGCGCGATGCCGATGTGATCCTGTGGGACGGAGGCAACAATGATTTGCCGTTCTTTCAGCCAGACCTGGAGATTGTGCTCGTGGATCCCCACCGTGCGGGTGATGAATCGACTTATTTCCCAGGAGAGGTCAACCTCCTACGGGCGGACGTGCTCGTTTTAACCAAGCTCGATACGGCCCCCAAAGAGAAGGTCGCCTTGGTGAGAACCACCATCCGCAGCATGAACCCGGAAGCGGTGCTCGTGGACTCCACGATGCAGGTCAAGGTCGACGGGCCTGAGCGGATTAGCAGAGCCCGCGTCTTGGTCGTCGAAGATGGCCCAACCCTCACCCACGGCGGTATGACTTTTGGTGCCGGTGTGATGGCCGCAGAGAAGTTTGATGCTGCTGAGCTCGTCGACCCGCGTCCCAGCGCTGTCGGCAGCATCAGTCAGACTTTCACCACCTATCCACATATCAGAAACCTGCTCCCAGCCATGGGGTATGGTGCCATTCAAATTCAGGAGCTTGAGGAAACCATTAAACGGGTGGACTGCGATCTTGTCATCATTGCGACACCGGTCGACTTGCGGCGGATCATTTCGATCCGGCAGCCAACCTGCCGAGTGACCTATGAGTTTGAAGAAATCGGGCGCCCGACCCTGCGAGAAGTCTTGGATGAGGTTATCGTGAAGGCCAAGCGCCATGACTGAAAAGATTCTCGTGGCCCTCGGCGGCAACGCACTGGTCAAGGCCGGGCAACGAGGCACCATCGAGGAGCAACGGGCCAACCTCCATCAATCGCTGCTCGGTATCGTGGCATTGATTCAGCGTGGCTTTCGTGTCGTCATCACGCACGGCAACGGCCCCCAGGTCGGACACATCCTGATCCGTGTCGAGGAAGCACGGCACAAGGCCTATGATCTTCCATTGGATGTCTGTGTAGCACAGTCGCAGGGCGAGATCGGGTATCTCATCCAACAATCGTTACAAAATCTTCTCCATCGGCAAGGGATCGATCGACCGGTCGCAACGATGGTCTGTCGGACGGTGGTCGATAGGGATGACGCGAGAATGAAGAGTCCGTCTAAACCTGTGGGCCCATTCTTTTCAAGAGAGGAGGCACTGTCGCTGACGGAACAGGGCTACTCTATGGTAGAAGATGCCCACCGAGGGTTTCGTCGGGTGGTACCATCTCCCCAACCCATTGCAATCGCCGAGAAGGATATTATCAGGCGCCTGTTTGACGACGGAGTCATCACGATTACCGTCGGTGGCGGGGGCATTCCAGTCTATGTTGCGCGAGACGGCTCCCTCCATGGAGTTGAGGCGGTCGTAGACAAGGACCTGGCTTCCAGCCAGTTGGCGCTAGCCATCGGCGTGGACCGAATCCTGGATCTGACCGCAGTGGAACACGCCAAACTGAATTTCGACTCGCCTCACGAACAAAATCTCGACGCGATGACGGTGACGGAAGCCAAGAAGTACCTCGCTGAAGGGCACTTCGCACCAGGGAGCATGGGACCGAAGATCGAGGCGGCCATCTACTTTCTAGAGCACGGAGGCGGCGAGGTGACTATTACGCACACAGACAAAGCGCTGGAAGGATTCGAGGGCCGAACAGGCACGCATATGCATCCTGACTGAAAGGGGGGCAACAGAATGAACCTCATTTCGCTAACGGACTGGTCCCGAGATGACATTGACGAGACCATTAGGTTGGCCCTGGCCATCAAGCAACACCCGGACCAGTACGCACATGCCCTGGATGGCCGTGTCCTGCTGATGATTTTTGAAAAGCCTTCGCTTCGCACCCGAGTGTCATTCGAGGCGGCGATGCTTCAGATGGGCGGTCACGGGATTTACTATGATCTCGGGATGTCACCGTGGGGGGCTGGCAAGGAAACGACTGCTGATACCGCCCGCACAGCGTCTCGCTACGTACAGGGCATCATGGCAAGGCTGTTTCGAAGGGCGGACATGGATGACCTTGGTCGATACGCAACGGTACCGGTGATTAACGGACTCACGGACTTCGAGCATCCCTGTCAAGCGCTGGGAGATTTGCTCACAATACAGGAACACAAAGGTCCGCTTCAGGGTCTCAAGGTCGCGTATGTCGGCGATAGCAATAACAACGTGACCCATTCTCTCCTGGACGGCTGTTCCAAGATCGGGGTCCACGTCAGCATCGGATGCCCGCAGGACAAAGCCTATGAGCCTCTCCCCGAAGTGCTCGACCGAGCCCGCGCTTGTGGTCAAAAGAGCGGGGCGCGCATCGAGATTGTCCACAATGCGGAAGCCGCAGTGACCGAAGCAGACGTCGTGTACACGGATACGTGGATGAGTTACCACATCCCCGTCGAGCAGCACGAGAAGCGATTCCGCGTTCTTGAGCCCTTTCGTGTCACTGCCGATCTGATGAAGCAAGCAAAACCCGGCGCGATCTTCATGCACTGCCTACCGGCACAACGAGGCGTTGAGCAGACAGCAGAAGTGATAGATGGGCCGCGAAGCGTCGTGTTCGACCAAGCCGAAAACCGACTGCACATTGAAAAGGCCATTCTGGTGAGACTTCTCGCGCAGAGAGAACACACGACTCGGTGAGAAAGGGCAATCCACCGTGAAGGAGAAACTCCCGTTCAAGAATATTCCCAAACTCCAAGCGAAAAAGTTCAAACGGCTCAAGCGCGAGAAGACGAAGCAGATGTTACGTAAGGTCTGGTCGTACTTCACGCAAAGGAAAGCATCCGATGCCAAGCACTGAGATGTATCACCTCGCCTTACGCGCGGGGATGATCAGGGGAGCCAAATACGCCTTGCTCCCTGGCGACCCCTTTCGGTCAGGCAGGATTGCAGAACAGATCGCCGCAACCTTCGGGGGCTCGAAATCCAATCAACCCTTAGCCCACAAGCGAGAGTACTGCACGTACCTGAGCGAGATCCATGGCGAACCAGTGCTCGTCACTTCGACTGGAATCGGAGGACCTTCCACCTCCATTGCCATCGATGAGCTAGCGCAGCTTGGTGTTCAGACCTTCATTCGCGTGGGAACGACCGGGGCCATCCAAGATACGATCGGCATCGGCGATGTCATCATCACCAGCGGATCCGTCCGTCTGGATGGGGCCTCCGTCCAATACGCCCCAATCGAATATCCAGCGGTCGCTCATCATGAAGTGCTACGGGCCTTAACTGAGGCGGCCCAGGTGCTCAAACCCGCACTGAAGAACCACTATCATGTTGGCATCACCGCCTCGACCGACACCTTCTATCAAGGCCAGGAGCGGCCGGATTCCTTCTCGCACTATGTGCCCCGACAGTTTCAAGGCATGACGGAAGAGCTTCGCCGGCTTCACGTGCTGAATTATGAAATGGAGTCCTCCACGCTTCTCACAATGTGCAGCGCGTTCGGCCTTCGGGGAGGGTGTATCACGGGCGCCATCACGAATCGAGTGACGGGAGATGGCATTAGCCCGGAAAACCTCAGGAAGGGTGAAGACAATGCCCTTCAGGTGGGGATCAAGGCTGTCGAACTACTGATACGTCATGCGTGATGAGCCAGAACCGCTGGGCAGCCATAACACCTCTCCACTAGAAATCACCGATCACCCATCGCAATGACGAGAAAGATGGTCGAGATCGACGGATCGCAATACTCTGGGAGCGGAACGATCGTTCGTCAGACGATCGTGTTCTCCGCCCTCACGGGGCAGCCAGCGCACATCGTGAACGCGCGCGCCCGGCGCCCGAAGCCGGGCCTCCGTCACCAGCATATCCGCGTGGTGGAGGCGATCGGCCAGTTAGTCAACGCCAAGATGGAGGGATTGTTTCCAGGATCGATGGAAGTTCTCTTTCGTCCTGGCCCCTTGAAAACGGGCCGGCATTATATGTGGGACATCGGCTCAGCCGGGTCGACGACCATGATGGCCCTCGCGGTTCTCCCCGTCCTGGCCTATGCTTCCGAACCCACGAACGTCGAACTACACGGCGGTCTGTTCCAAGATTTTGCCCCATCGGTTTTTCACCTGCAGCATGTGGTTATACCGCTTCTTCACCGAATGGGGCTGGAGGTCGAGGCGAAGATGGGACGGCCCGGCTACGTCCCGAGGGGAGAGGGAATTCTCCACCTCAAGGTGAAGTCTGTCAGGACACCCCTCCAAAGCTTGAGACGAGAGCAACCCGGACCGGTGCAACGCATCTGGGGAATTGCGTTGGCCTCCCATCTGGAGGAACGACGGGTGAGCGAGCGCATGGCAACCACGGCCAAGGAGATTTTTGCTCACGCCGGATATCATGCAGACTTTGAGATCGTGAATGATACCTCGTCCCTCCAGCCTGGCGCTGCGTTAGCCACCTTTGCCGATCTCGGAGACGCTGTACGCCTGGGGGCGGATCAAGCCGGCGCGCTGCGGCGGTCCGCGGAAGCCATCGGCAAATACGTCGCGAAACGCCTCCTCGAGGACCTACACACCGGTGCCACACTCGATCGGTTCGCCACCGATCAGATCGTGCCATTCGCGGCACTCGCGGCAGGCGAGAGTCTGTTTCAGGTGCCGGTCGAGACCGAGCATCTGCAGACGAATGCCTGGCTGGCAGAGAAATTCTTGGGAGCCACAACAACGTTGAAGAATCACTCCCTTTCAATCGCCGGGATCGGCTTTCATCCCAGCCGACCGGAGAGATGATCAAAAACAAGAGATATTTTTACTTTGAGACTACAGATAGCCCCAGGATGAAGAAAATACCAATCCGCGTGGAGTGCAGCGCGGGGCACCGAGGCGAACAGATACCCCACACGTTCCATCTTAAAGATCGTGACATCGAAGTGGTGGAGGTGTTCGATTCTTGGCTGGCGTTGGACCACCGCTACTTTAAGGTCAAGGGCCATGATGGCGGCCTCTACATCCTACGGCATGACGTCCCAGCAGAGGAGTGGGAAGTGACATTCTCTGAATGGCCGCTGTCACATGACTAAGAGTCCAGCGATATGACTGAGGACAGAGCTCGAAGGCTTCGGCAAAGGGGTCGAGAGTCTTTTCTATTCAGGATCTAGAAAAATCGCTCCACTACTTTATTTCAACCCCGCAGCCCCTCTAGTATAGTGTGCCGTGCATGTCCAGAGATGAGAACCAACGCTAGTTATGGATACCATCGACCCAAGAGTTGAACGAGTTCACCGGTTTTTTTCCGGGACAGGAACGACCTATGATTGGATGGTTAACCTCGCTACCTTGGGTATTGACCGCCGCTGGAAACGGAGAATTCTTGACCTCCTTCCGCCTGATCCTACCCGAATTTTGGATTTGGCTTGTGGCACGGGGATCTCTACGCTTGCCCTCGCCGAACGTTATCCGAATTGTCGGATTGTGGGCGTAGAACTCCGAGAAGAATATTTGAGCCTTGCGCGAAATAAGATTCAGCAATTGGGCCTTTCCAACGTGGAGTTTGTCCTGAACCGAGCGGAAGATTACCGATCCAACGAGCCATTCGACTGTGTGGTTTCTTCCTACCTCGCAAAATACGCCGACCTTACCAGCCTGACTCGTACGACCAAAGAGATGCTGCGGCCGGGTGGCCTCCTCCTCATGCATGACTTCACCTATCCACCAAAAGCGTATCTTGTATGGGTGTGGCGCTTCTACTTCTACGTACTCCAACGTCTTGGAAGCCCACTTATTCCCTCCTGGCGTGAAATCTTTTACGGTCTGCCCAGCCTCATTCAGGAAAGTCGTTGGGTTACCGAACTGACCGAGGCTCTGAATGAGAATGAGTTCAAGGAGATCCGGATGGAATACTTAACCCTCTATGGCTCTGCCATCATCACTGCGAAGAAATAACCGGTCACAGGATGCCTCGCCGATGCAACACTATCTCCGTTTGTAATAAGGATTGTTCTATTCCTCTTCCGGTGAGTGTCCACAGTTTGATCACAAAGGGGAGGATTCCCGAGGAGGCTCCCTAGAGCAGAAGATCAGTGGGGCAGGAATTTACGCACGGAAACTGGGAAAAACTCTTTATCTTATGAGCACAATCCTTTCGACCAGCTCGTGCGTGACAGCGAGGGGATTATCATTATCCAGTTACACGCCAGATCACCATTCCGGCACCTAATAGAATAACGCCCAAA
>JBFJQA010000022.1:0-23078 GCA_041616875.1 Nitrospiraceae bacterium
GCCGCCTTCTCAAGCCCGGCCATGACTAGCGCCTCCTCGGCTCCGTCCCGCATGGTGGTCACATACACGCGGGCCAACCGAAGGTCACTGGTCACCTCCACGTCGGTGACGGTGACCGATTGGAGACGGGGATCCCTGGTCTTGCGCATAAGAATGTCAGCCACCTCCATCCGGATTTGGTCCGCTACCCGTGTCGCCCGTTTATACGCTGTCTTCGCCATCGGTCGATCCTGTAGGTGAGTTGCTCGTCACAGCAGCTCGATGCGGTGGTTCACTACCTCAATAACCGGGACAGACCGAACAAGATTGAGCGCCTGATCGAGCACGCTATTCACATATGCCCCCTCGTTGGCAACACAGGCCATCCCGAGTACAGCCTTTTGCCATAAATCCTGCTCATCCACTTCCGCAACTGACAAGTTGAATTTCCGGTGCAGCCTGTCTTTCAGACTCAGCAGAATCTGTCGTTTTGACTTCAGAGAGTGCCCGTCCGGGATATAGAGCTCAATTGTGCAAAGCCCCACAATCATGCATACCCGCCGGAATGAGACTGGAGGAGCTGATCGACCGAGGTCAGAGCTTCGCGGTTACCTTGTCGTGGACAAAGACTTCAAGGATATCCCCGACTTTGAGATCATTAAAATTCTCCACACTGATCCCGCACTCATAACCCTGCTGCACTTCACGCACATCATCTTTGAAGCGTCTGAGGGAGCCCAGCTTGCCCTCATAAACGGTGACATGGTCCCTAATCACACGGACCCCCGCGCTGGCTCTGGAAATTGTCCCGTCGAGCACGTAGCAGCCAGCCACGACCCCGGCCTTGGGGATGGTGAAGATCTGGCGGACCTCAGCGCGCCCGAGGCTCCTCTCCTTCAGTGTCGGCTCCAACAGACCTTCCATCGCCGCCTTGATATCAGCAATGGCGTCATAAATCACCGTGTAGAGTCGGATATCGATGCCCTGCTTCTCGGCCAGCGCGGCAGCCTTGGGCTCAGGCCTGACGTTGAACCCGATAATGATCGCTTGGGAGGAAGTCGCCAGCATGACGTCGGTTTCGGTAATACCTCCCACACCTCGGTGAAGGACTCGGAGCTTGACTAACGGTGAGGAGAGTTTTTCCACAGCCTGAGTCACAGCCTCAGCGGATCCCTGGACATCAGATTTGATCACAAGCGAGAGTTCCTTTACTTCCCCTTCCTTAATCTGAGAAAAGAGGTCGTCCAGCGACACCCGGGGGCTCATCGACGCTAATTCCGCGATTCGCTGTTTGTGGAGCCGGGACTGGGCGATTTCCCTCGCCACTTTCTCATCGACGACCGCAAGAAACTCGTCCCCCGCAGAGGGAACCCCGGGGAGCCCTATCACTTCGACCGGTGTTGACGGCCCCGCCTCGGTTATTTTGGTCCCGATATCCGACACCAAGGCCCGGACACGACCGCTGAAGGAGCCGACCAGGAAGGCATCGCCGACCCGGAGCGTCCCACTCTGAACCAGAACGGTCGCCACGGGCCCTCGCCCCTTATCCAACTTGGCCTCGATCACCGTACCCTTGGCCAGACCATGGGGGTCAACCTTGAGCTCCAACACCTCCGCTTGCAGCAGGATCATCTCCAGCAAGGTGTCCAAGCCAATTTTCTCTTTGGCGGACACTTCGACAAAGATGGTCTGGCCGCCCCAGGCTTCGGGGATGAGATTGTGCTCCGCAAGCGCGTGCTTCACCCGATCGACATTTGAGCCAGGCTTATCGATTTTATTGATCGCCACAATGATGGGGACATTTCCGGCGGTCGCATGGTTGATGGCTTCGAGGGTTTGCGGCATGACGCCATCATCCGCTGCCACCACCAGCACCACCGCATCGGTGACCTGTGCACCCCGTGCCCGCATCGCCGTAAACGCTTCGTGGCCGGGAGTGTCAAGGAAGGCAATGCGTTTTCCATTCACCTGAACGGTGTACGCACCGATATGCTGGGTAATCCCCCCCGCCTCTTGTTCGGTCACCTTGGTCTGCCGGATCGCATCCAGGAGAGAAGTTTTTCCGTGGTCTACGTGTCCCATAATGGTCACCACGGGGGGGCGGGGCTCAAGGTGTTCTGCCCCTGCCAATCCAAGAGCTTCTTTGAGGAGGGCCTCGCCTTCCTTTTCAGCCGAGATTTCCGCTCGTAACCCTGAACCTTCGGCAATGAGCACTGCCGCTTCCGAATCAATCGGTTGGTTCATGGTCAGCATCTGACCCATTTCCATCAACTTGCGAATGACATCTGCCGGCCGTTGGCCCACCAGCTCCGCAAATTCCTTCACCGTGACGCCAGGGGTGATTTTGATACCTTTTTTCCGAGGTTTCGTCACTTCGCCCGGTGAAGTGGTCACGGCGTGCCGAGAGCGATCCTCCCGTCGATGCACCGGAATGGCTCGAAGATCCTGCCACCGAGCCGCATCTTCCCTGAACCTCAGGTCATCGGCCTCCCGGACTCGCCCGAGCTTTTTCGTCTTCTTCAGCTTATCCTTCCCCAAAGCACCCGGCGCCACAATGGGCTCGACGGGCACCCCCTTCTTTTTTCCTCTGCTGATCTCTTCCGATTCGGCTGGCGCGGCTTCCATCGTCTGGGAACCGGCAGCAGAGAGGGACTCAGGACGGGTGACTTGTTCAGCGGACGAAGGAAGAACACGCCCCGCGTGGGCAACGTGGGACTCCGCTGCGGCCGGGTGAACAGTCGGCTCTTGTGGGGATGGGGCTTTGACTTCCTCGGCTCCAGTTGCGCTGGGAAACGCCACTGGCGGCTCCGCACCCGAACTGACTGGAGCGGGAACAGGAATCATGCCCTCTTCGGGTTGAGCAGCCGCTTCCTCCTCTTCGGTCTTTTTCCGCTTGATGAGAATGCGCCGCTTGTCTGGCTTTGGAGGTTCCTCCGTCACGGGTGCTGAGGGTTTCTGAGTCCGGGGAGATCCCCGACCACCGCCTCCAGACTCCTCAGTTCCTGCGGAGATCCTGGACTGCTTGGCGGTCTTCCTGGCTTCCGACCTCTTCCCAGAATCCCCCAAAGATTCGGAGCCCTTGCCCGCACCTTTGGCAGATTTGGCGTTCTTCGGGCTCAGCTGGTCGAGGACTTTTTCTACTGTGGCTTCGTCCAGGGCACTACTATGCGAGGTGACCGGTATCCCCATGCGTTTAAGCTCGGGAATGAGTTCTCGGTTCTCGATGCCGATTTTTTTTGCCAGCTCGTACACTCTCATACGCGAATATACCTGTTGTGCCTCCTCCAATTTTGGTCAAACGTCTCACGGGAATCACGCGGAAACAGATGCTTCAGCCTGCCCATCTTCCCGATCACCATCCGTGACGTCAACACTCTGCTGACTCTCCTCAGCGGGCGTCCCCGCGCGTTGCTGCCGCCCCTCTTCTTCAAGCCGCTGAGCCTCGGCCTCTTCAGCGATGGCTGCCTTGATCTCCTTATCCCGCTCAACCTTCTCTTTCTCGTATTCAGTCGCACTGATAATGTCAATCTTCCAGCCAGTCAGCCTGGCCGCCAGCCGAACATTTTGTCCGTTTTTCCCAATGGCGAGGGACAGCTGGGAATCCGCAACCACCACCAAGGCCGATTTTTTCTCTTCGTCGATGCCAACCTTTTCAATGGACGCCGGGTTGAGGGCCTCAGCGATAAACACACGGGGGTCAGAGGTCCACGTAATAATATCAATCTTCTCACCACGCAGTTCCCTCACCACAGCCTGGACCCTCGAGCCTTTGATGCCGACGCAGGCCCCAACTGGGTCGACCGCTTTGTCACGCGAGGCAACCGCTATTTTCGTCCGGTCTCCTGGTTCACGAACGATGCCTTTGATTTCTACAATCTTCTCGGTGACCTCAGGAACCTCCAATTCAAAGAGCTTCACGACGAATTGAGGATGGGTGCGCGAGAGCACCACCTGCACATCCTTGGGGGTCCTGCGAACTTCTAGCAGTATGGCCTTGATTCGATCGCCCCGCCGATAAGACTCCCGGGGAATTTGCTCTTGAACCGGCAGAATTGCCTCCGTCTTACCAATATCCACAAGGCAGTTCCGACGTTCCTGCCCTAAGATGATTCCGTTGATTAAGTCCCCCTGCCGAGTCGAATACTCTTTCTGCACCGCCTCCCACTCGGCCTCTCTGACCTTCTGGAAAATGACCTGCTTGGCCGTTTGCGCGGCAATCCGGCCCAATTCTTCCATTTCGATCATGGACCCGATCTCGTCCCCGATCTCTGCCTCACTGTCATACTCGCGGGCCTCCTGGAGGGAGATCTCCGCCTTGGGGTTGGTGACCGATTCCACAATCGTTTTCTTCGACACGACAGCAATCTCTCCGGTCTTGGGATCGATCTCTACCTGAATGTTCTCTCCTTGACCAAAGCGCTTCTTGGCCGCCGTCTGCAACGCGGTCTCAACAGCCGTGAGGACTCGACCTTTGTCAATACCCTTCTCACGTCCAATCTGGTCAATAACGGCGATAAGTTCTTTATTCATACGCGTCTTCTCTCCATAATCAGCCGGTCACCCGAGGGTTGCTCGATTAGAACTCAACCTCGCGTCGGGCCTGCGACACATCTTCCCAGGACACCCGCATGGCCCGTTTGGACCGCTTCTCCCTGATGCCCAACAGGATGCCTGGTTCGTCAACACTCAGGAGTTCCCCTGAGAGGACCCATTGACCCTCGTAGGGTCGCCTGAGCCTTACTTCCACCGACTTACCGATCGACTTTGTATACTCTTCTCTGCTTCTAAAGGGACGATCCAGCCCGGGAGAGGACACTTCCAGCGTGTAGGCATGTGGGATCGGATCTTCAATGTCCAGCGCATAACCCAGCGACTTATGGACCTGTTCGCAATCGCTTATCTTGACGCCTCCAGGTTTGTCAATGAACACTCGGAACAAGGTTCGAGGCCCTTGGCCGGAACAGCTGACCTCGACAAGCTCAAGCCCCAGTGCCCGAACAATAGGCAACGCAATAGCCTGAACCCGATCGACAACCCGCTGGCCGGTCTCCATACGCCCAGTTCCCACTCCGCAACAGGGAAATTAGTTGGGAATTCATAGCCGGTCACACCCTCAAGTACCAGATCAAAACAAAAAAGTGGGCGACGGCCCACTTAAAAATAGAACAGGGTACCATCACGTGACCATTGAACGCAAGGGGGAACTAGCCCACCAGGCGTTGGAAGCAGCGTGCCAGACGCGAGGTGGTCTCACCAGGAACACCTCGCCCCACAGGTCTCCCATTCACACGCACCACGGGAAGGATTTCCACTGTCGTTCCGGTTAGAAACATTTCGTCCGCCGTTTGAAACTCATCTTCAGTGACCCGGCGTTCTTCAATCGAAACGCCTTCCTTCGAGGCAAGGTCGAGCACCACTTGACGGGTCACTCCAGCAAGGATCTTCGGCCCGCTCGGAGACGTCACCACAGCCCCCGAATGAACGAGCATGACGTTGCTGACAGCCCCTTCCGTGATCTCTCCTTCCCTGACGAAAATGGCCTCGAAGGCTCCGGCCTCTTTGGCCTGCTGTCGCGCCAAAATATTTGGAAGGAGATTCAGGCTTTTGATATCGCATCGTCCCCAGCGGAAATCATCTACCGTGACGGCTTCGACGCCGCCAACGCGAATGTCTTCACTCAGCTCCTGCAATTCCCGGATGGTCATCACCGCGGTCGGCCTGGCAGCGTGAGGAAACACATGATCCCTTGGAGCGACTCCCCTCGTGATTTGGATATAGACCTTGGACTCTGGGTAGCCTGCCAAGCGAAGGCCTTCAGCCACGTACCCTGCCCATTCGTGCTTTCGATAGGGAGGCTGTAATTGTATCGCTGCCGCACTCTGCTCCAAGCGCGCGAGATGCGCGTCAACCTGAAACGGTATTCCTCCGTAAGTCCGAATGACCTCGTAGACTCCATCGCCGAATTGGTAACCACGATCCTCAACCGAAATCCTCGCCTCGGACAAAGGCATGAATTGCCCGTCGACAAATCCGATATCAGGCATCACTGCGCCTCATGGTTCGTATTTCCGGGTTCGACGTCGATCACGAACACCCGACGGGCCTCTGCCGTAAATTTCCACCCCATCCGCTTTTCAAACACCACCTGATGCTTCCCTGGCTCTACCGGTTGAAATTCAAACGTTCGCCGCCCTGCATCGACCGCATTTCCACTCGCGGTCCTCAGGAAATCGTCACCGACCAACACCAACAGTTTTGGATCGTACGACGGGACCCACAATTCTCCTCTCGTGCGATCCTCCCACAGATGGACCTGGAAACTCCGGTTGACCGTCGCCTTGACCATCCTCTCGTCGCGACAATCTTCCTGACGTGAGACGCCTTCCACCGTCACCTCGTCTCCCTCCTCCACATCCCGCTGAGGGCCGTATCCTGACCACAGACCCTCTCCCCAGAAAGACGACGAATGTCACCCATGCCCCAGCAGTCGGTTTAGGCCTTAGACCTTTCGCCTGCCTCCGATACACACATCCTGTCCCTCGATCCGCACCTCGTAACTCCCCACGCAATACCCTCCGCCCTCCGTCCCCTGTCCATTGCGGATATCGAAAGCAAGATCATGCCATGGGCAGGACACCACATATCCTTTGAGATGCCCTTCGCCAAGGGGCCCCCCCTCATGGGGACAGGTGTTATAAATCGCGTGAAATACTCCCCCCACATTGAACACGGCAATTGTTCTGTCATTGACCATGACGACCTTGGCCGTCCCAGGGGGAATATCTTCAACCCTCGCTACCTTTTGAAACCCTTCCATGCGTGCTTCACCCCTCTATGTTCATCGCATGAGCTCCCCAACTTCCGTTATCTGGTGGATGCTCTCTCGGAACGCCCACTGAGAACTCTCTGACCAGACAGCTCCATCCCTCTGGGCCAGATCACATCTTAAGTGTGAATTTCAATTCTGCTCCCCGCTTCAGCGCCTGCTCCTTGAGGAATCCTGCCGTGGTTTGAATCACATATCTCGTCTTTTCAGGTGGCGGCCCGAAAAAAGGGCAAGGATCGGCCAAGCAAGGTTTCGCCTCTTCAACCATGTAGACAACATGCCGGCTTTCGTCGAGCCAGATCATGTCAACCGGAATCTTGAACCCTTTCGTCGCGAGTCGGTGATAATCAGAGGCGTCAAAGATATACAGCATCCCTCTTCCCTTGGGCAGAGACTCCCGAAATGCCAGTCCAAAGAAAATCTTCTGCGGCGTATCGGCGACCTCTGTCTCAATCTCTTGCCCGCCTGGCAAGGTCACGATAATCGTACCGGGCTCACTCTGCCTGGTCAGAAACAAGCTCCCCGTCATGAGCAAGAGAGCCAACCCGATGAGCACCAGTGCTCTGGTACGCTTGGGAGGAGAACTTGGGGGCCTGAGGGGATTCATGCGAAGCGCCCTTGCGACTCTTACGCCACAGAGCTGCTGACTCTAGCGTTTAACCTTCTCCTCGCTGCCTCTATCGAAGGTCTAGGCCCAATGAACCCTTGAAATCAATGACATAGGCCTTCTGTACTCTGATTCTCTGTTGACTTGCGAAAGAACCGCGGTCTAAACTATTTTTGATGCGCGGGATGCAATATGGCCGCGTCCTCGCTGGGTTGTCAATACAAAATTCGAATCATTGGCACCTCGCCGAGTCTTCAGCTGTTCGCGTCCGTCAGATTATGAAGGAGGCACGGGTTATGGCCCTTTTAATTACTGATGAATGTATCTCCTGCGGAGCCTGTTTGCCGGAATGCCCCAATGAAGCTATTTTTGAGACCCGAAGCGACGCAGAAAGCAAGGGGCATGAGGTCGGGGAAGGACAAGGGGTTGGCGACAGCATTTATGTTATCACCCATCAACGCTGCACCGAGTGTGTGGGGCACTTCGATGAACCTCAATGCGCGGCAGTCTGTCCGGTAGATAATTGCTGCATCTCGGATCCTTTGTATCCTGAAACCACCGATGTCCTGCTAGAGAAAGCGCGGACGTTGAACCCCGACAAAGAGATCGACGACTCCAAGGTGTGGAGCGGTGTCAGAAACTAGAGTGGTTTCCAGAACGCCTCTGGTGTTTTCCTCCTAGTGCTGTCTTAACGGCTCAAAAGCCAAAAAAGCCCTGTCCCGGGTGAGGGGACAGGGCTTTTTTTTGAAGGATTTTTCTCTACAGCATCCACAAACGGGTATAATATTCCCTAAGAGATAGTCCGACTATACTTATACATTTGCAATGAAGCCCAGAAAATCAGGCCAAGACTCTTTCCCCTCATTATTACCCCCCTAATGGAGGTCAGGCCTATGAAGATCACCACATGTGTAATTTTCAGCCTGTGTATGAGCGTCCTGCCAGCTCCCTTTGCGGTGGCGAGCACCGAAGATATTTCCAATGTGATTGAACGTTTCGTAGAAAATCGTTTCCCAGACGCCCACAGTCACTTTTGGGTGGTGAACAGCACCGAATGGGGCTCGAAGGACGAGGTGGTGGTAGACGTGAATACCACCGTGCGAAACAGGAGAGACGAAGGTCCTACCGAAAACCGATTCTTGTTGCTCATCGTAGGCGGGAAGCTCGAGGCGATGCAAAGCATACCCCTCGATGCCACTGTCGAGTGCCAACCGGATGATATTGTCTAAAAGAAAGGGCACCTCTCATTCCCTCTTGGGGAGCGAGAAGGTGCCCCGCTTTTTCCTCTCGTAGAGGGGAATCAGCCCCCCTCCTTGTCACTCCAGTTACTTCTGAATCAGCAGGTCCCCGCCAAGATGCGCGGCGTGCAAGTGACAGCTGTAATGCAAATAGGAACCGGCGGTCACATAGGTCAGGTCGCTCGTGGGAATCCCGACGTATTTGGTCTCTCCCGGCTTCAGAACTATCTTCACATTCATCGAGGTTGGGCCTGCAAAGCGCGCATCAGCCGACAGATTAAACCCATGCTCGCCTGAGCTATTATTGGTGACCTTGATCACGACCGGCCGACCCGCCCGACCCTTTAGGTTGAGAATGCTGACAGGCGGATACCACACCTTCTTGCCTCCAACGTTTTCCAATGCGAACAGGGTCACATCAACATCCAATTCCTTGAAGGGTTGACCAACCACAGAGCCGGTTTCCAAATCCCCAACCTCCACTCCGCCCGACTGCAGAGCAAAAGAAACGGATGCACCGCTGACCACAAAGACAAGGCCGAGAAAAACCGCCAGCATCATCCTACGCATAGCCTGCCTCCTTGAAAAGAAAAGTGATTAAAATGGAAAAACGAAAATTCTGTCTACTGAAAAACAACAGTTCCTCTCCGAATTTGCCCCTAACCCCCGTACGAACGCCTGCACCTTATAGCATAGGCATTTATCGGGAAGCAAGGGCATCTTGTTCACTTCTCCCCGATAGACTCTGCGCACCGCAATCTATCTATCTCATTGAAAAGTAAATTGTTTTCTAAGACATTGCATTGGGTGAGCTTCTTACTTCCCGCTTGAGGAACCAATATTCTCGGTGCGGGTGCCAGGAAGGTCGCGTCCGACTAGAAGATCGTATGGTGCATAGTCATCGGTGAGCACAAATCCGGTCCCCCACGGCCGGTCCAATCGAGAAGACAGCAGCCGACGGCCCTCAGCGGGAAGCCGGCCCTGCACGATTAAACGCTGGACCTTTTCTTCAAACTCAGGAGTCCTCATCTGGCCAACCCGAGCCCCCGCAAAGAACAAGAGATTTTCAGCCTTCGGCTGCGAGGAACGCCAAGGCCCCTTGACCGCGAAGGTTTCAATTCGGGGGAAGATGCTGCGCATGGTACTCACCACGGCACTCGCGCGCGCTTGATCTGGGCCTTCTCCCGAAGACGCCAAATTCACCGCGACCACGCCGTCGGGATTCACATGTCTCTGCAGCTCAGCGAAAAACTCCTGCGTGGTTAGGTGGAACGGAATCAGGTGACGAGCAAACACGTCGACCCAAATCACATCATACTTCTTCGTGGTCTGCTGAAGAAAAACCCGGGCATCCTTGACGTACACACGGTGGCCCGGGGGCAGGTTGTAATCGAAAAATTCTTCCGCCACCCGAACCACGGAGGGATCGACCTCCACCAAATCCAGTTCGAGATCCGGCCACTGTCGAGCCAGCCACTTCGCCAACGATCCACCGCCATGGCCCAAAATCAAGCCACGCCTGGGTTCCGGCGGGAGGGCCAGGGCAGCGATGAACAACTGGCTGTACGGGAGGTAGAGCTGCCCGGGATCAACGCGCCACATCACAGCATGAAAGGTCCGATCAAGAATCAGATATCGAAATAGATCATCATCGCGGACACGAATCTGTTGGTACGGGCTATCTTCCTGATAAATGGGTTGGGGAAGCACGAACAGGGGATTGAAGGCGAGCCAGGTGCACAGCGCCAGCCCCCCGAGGACGGGCAGAGCCGTGCGGGACCGGAGTGCCACGGCCCGCCACCACCACAACATGCCGAGGAGAATCTGAACCGCGCCGAGTACCACGACGAGCGTCACACTGCCCAGCCACGTGAGTAGATAAAAGGACGTGCCCCAGGTGCCAACGAGGCTCCCTACAGTCGACACGGCAATCATTCTTCCTGTATGCCGCCCCAAGAATCCCAGGTCGGCAATGGAGAGGCGAAGGAGCGCTGGAAGCACGCCGCTCAACCCAAACGCGGGTGGAGCGAGCAGTGCGCTGGCTGCGAGACAAGGCCCCCATCGTGGATCATGGATCCACGAATCCACTGTAAACATGACCCGTTGACCCATCCACGCCATCAGCAGCGTCCAAGCGCCTGAGAACAGTAGGAGGCCCGCCAGCACCTTACCACCCGGATGGCGATCGGCCAGCCAGCCTCCTGTGGCATACCCGCTACTCATGGCGGCCAAGATCACACCAATCAACGCACCCCACACGAAGAGGGAGTTGCCAAACACGGGTGCCAGGAGGCGACTACCGAGAATTTCAAGAGCCATCACGACGGCCCCTGAAACGAAGGCCGTCACGAACAGCCCCAGATGAACCAACCGAGCCTGGTTGGCTTGGGGATGGGTGCTCATAGGAAGGTAAACTGTAGGATTAGGTCACACGTTTTGAAGCCGACAGAGGTACAGCCATTGCGTCAAAGCGCACCCCAATTCTTGAAATACCGGAGGAGGTCTCGGACCGAAATGATACCTACGATCGGGCCATCTTGGGTAATCGCGAGGTGTCGGATCCTCTTCTCGGCCATCATGTCACTCGCCTCGTGAGCAGACCGATCAATTTCCATGGTGATCACAGGACTACTCATAATCCGGCGAACACATTCTTGATTGGGATCCAAGCCCCCGGCCATTGCCTTCCGCACCAAGTCGGACTCACTCACCACCCCAACAAAAGAATCGTCGCTGCGGACGAGCAAGGCGCCCACACCGTATTGCCGCATCATATCCGCAGCCGATGCAAGCGAGGCATCTTGATCAATTGCCCTGATGTCCCGACTCATCATAACCGCCAGGGGTCGAAGAATCCCGTGCGTCTGCGGCGCCATCGTGGACCTATCCTCCCTCGTCGCAGAAGAAGGCGCGATTGTACTGAACACCCTTCCATACTGTCAATTCGGCTGCCGGGTGTCACACGGGCTCAGCTCAAGTGTGACAACAACTCGATTTCTTGCCAGGCCTTTTTCGCCAAGGTATACTGACTCCGGTTTCCATTCGATAGGTGCACGCGACTGTTCATATATAGCGCTTCAGGAGAGGTCTTATGCATATTAGTGTCATTGGCACGGGTTACGTGGGCTTGGTCACAGGCGCCTGTTTTGCTGAATTCGGCGTGAATGCTGTCTGCATGGACGTGGATGCCGCCCGCATCGAACGATTAGAAAAAGGCGAGGTTCCCTTTTTCGAACCAGGCCTGACCGAGCTGGTCAACAAGGGACTCCGGGAACGGCGCCTGGCCTTCACGACCGACATCGCCAAGGCAGTTGATCGGGCACTCGTCATCTTCATTGCGGTCGGCACCCCTCCGCGTGGAGACGGATCGGCCGACCTCTCGTTTGTTGAGGAGGTTGGCCGAGGAATCGCGCGCCACATGACCGAATATAAGGTCATCGTCACCAAATCTACGGTTCCAGTGGGCACTGGCGCGCGACTTCGCGAGGTGATCAAGGAACATCAATCGACCCCCTGTGAGTTCAACGTCGTCTCCAATCCGGAGTTTTTGCGGGAAGGATCCGCCATCGAAGATTTTCTTCATCCCAATCGGGTTGTCATCGGCAGCGACAGCGCGCATGCCGCGGCTATCATGAAGGATCTCTACCGTCCGCTGTACCTGATTGAGACGCCCTTTGTCCTCACGGACATCCCGACCGCCGAAATGATCAAGTATGCCTCGAACGCGTTCCTAGCCGTCAAGATCTCCTTCATCAACGAGATCGCCAATATCTGCGAGAAAACCGGCGCGGACGTCCAGCTGACCGCAAAGGCGATGGGGCTCGACAAACGGATCGGATCCAAGTTCCTGCACGCGGGGCCTGGCTTCGGCGGGTCCTGCTTTCCCAAGGATGTGTCCGCGTTGATTCAGACTGGAGAGCGGGTCGGCTACGACTTTCAAATTGGAAAAGCGGCAGCCCAGGTGAACGCGAAGCAGCGGCTGCTCATGGTGGACAAGATTCGAGACTCGGTCGGCGGGTTAGAGGGAAAGACGATCGCTCTCCTAGGACTGTCGTTCAAGCCAAACACCAACGATTTGCGCGACTCGCCGGCCCTCGCCATCGCGGATCAGCTTGTACGGGCAGGAGCTGCCGTTCGCACCTATGACCCGGCCGCCCTGGAGGAAGCGATCAGAATCGTCCCCGCACTTGTTCCCTGCAGTGATGCCTACCAAGCCGCGGAAGGTGCCGATGCCCTTGTTCTCGCGACGGAATGGAATCAATTCAGAAATCTGGACCTGGCCCGTATCAAGAAGGCCTTGCGGAGTCCGACCTTTGTCGACCTGCGCAATGTCTACGAGCCAGATCGCATGACGACGCACGGATTTCGTTACGAAGCGGTCGGGCGCCCCAAGCGGGAAGGCAGGAAAGAGGGTTAAGAGAGGAAGACTAGCCCAGGGTCATGAGACGGCCTACCCTGGGCCTTGAAGACAGTCGCTTAGCCTTTCGCCACTTCCTTCGTTTTCGGTTTATATCCCATCCTATCCAAGACCTTGAGAATTTTCGTCTTCAACCGATCCTCCGCCTCGTTCAAGGCCACCGCCAAGGGTTCGACCGCTGGCTTGCCGATCTTTCTGATAATCTCGGTGGCCGACTGGCGCAGATCGTCCTCCTCGGAAACCAAAAGGGGAACCAATAGCGGGACGGAGGGAGCTCCTAACTTAATCAGGGAATCGTAGGCCCGTTGCCGAATATCCCCGACTTCATCCGTGAGGGCCTCAACCAGCGGTCCAACCGCTTTCTCATCTTTGATCTCTCCCAAAGCCTCCGCAGCGTATTTCCTGTTCAGCCAATGGCTATCCTGTAAATCCTGAAGCATCGCCTCGAGCTTTGCCGCATTGGGATCTTTGGCTCGAATTTTAAAACTCTTGGCAAACCGCTTTCCATCTTCCTCAACCACTCGGATGGTGGCCCCATCGCCTGGCTTGATTTTCAGGAGCTCCCCGGCGGCCTCCTCGGCGACGTCCAACACGACGCTCTTTCCGTCATAGGCTAGCAATTCCACTTCTATTTGCTTCGCGATTGGATTGACCGCTATCACCCGTTCGGTGACCAGGTTAAATCCGTCCGCTTTGGTCCCTCCTTTGGGACCGATCTGAATCAGTTTCGCTGGCTGGACATCATCGGCCATGGGTTTCATCTCCTCTTGTGAAAAAGCCCCAGGGGTAGCACCCACTCTCATTATTATTCCGGGCTGTGAAAAATCCACGCATCACGCACAACACATCACGCCTGACCAGGTGTCAGCTCCCCGTTGGGGGTGTCCACCCCAGACTGGCCAGCACACATTCTACGGTCTCTTGGACCATCTCATTTTCATCTTCCAAGAGCGGCAACAACGAATCTACGGCGCGCTTCTCTCCCAGCCTTGCCAGGGATTCGGCGGCGTTTCTCCTCACAAGCCAGTCTTCGTCCTTGAGCGCCTCGATCAGAGCGTCAGCGCCGCGGGTGTCGCCGATCTTTCCCAAGGCTTCAGCCGCGTGCCGGCGGACCATCCAATTGGTTCCCAGCAGGCCCTGGACCAACGCCTCGACCGCACGCACGTCACCCACTTTCTTGAGCACCCGAGCGGCATCCTCTCGCACCATCGTATCGTTGAGCGCCTCGACCAATCCGGGCACAGCCCGTGAATCTCCCAACCGTTCTAAGGCCCAGACCGCCGAGGTCCGCACGGCACCATCTTTGTCTTTCAACGCCTTCACCAATGGCTCAACCGCGCGAGGGTCCTTGAGCTTGCCGAGAGCCGAGGCAGCCTGCTCCCGAACTGACCATTCGTCATCCGTCAAGGCCTCGAGCAGAGGATCGACAGCCACGGAACCAATTCGCACGATCGCGCTCGTGGCAGCCTCGCGGATGACCATATCCTCATCCGCCAACAGACCGATCAATCGGGGCAAGGCTTCGGGACCCATCTGCCCCAAACTGGCCACCGCGTGGTCGCGCAAGGCTTCATTCTCGTCGCGCAAGGCAGAAACTAACTGTTCGACCCTGTCTGTTTGCCCTTCCCCGCTACTCATATCCCTCCTGTCCTTCCTGTATGGTATCGTGAGCTGACACGGCGGCCATAGCCTCCAATTTGCTGACAATCACTCCAGAATTGTAGGACACCAGACCATCGCGATCTGTTTTCAGCCGATCAAATAGTTCGGCATACGGTCGCAGCCGCTCAGAGTCCTTCACCTTGGCCAAGGCTTCCACTGCATAGATCCGTAAGGGCCGAATCTGGATTTGCTCGACCAAAAGATCAACCGGACGTGAATCGCCAATCAGACCCAATGCCTTGACCGCCAATTCCTTCACCCCCGTGTCTTTGTCCACCCGCAGTCTCTCCATGAGCGGTTCAACGGCACGAACGTCACCGATTTTACCCAACAGATCCGCGGCCGCCTCCCGCACGGCCCAGTCCTCATCGTCGAGGTATTCAATCAAAATTTCGACAATGGGGCGACCGATCGCCAACAAGTCGATCACCGTGGCCATGCGTACTTCCTCCCGCTCACTTGAACCTTCTACCTCACGCAGCACGTGAAAGGCTTGGTCAACCCGGTTTCGGATCGCGCTCAGCTTCTTCAAGGTACGAACTGACACCTCACAGAGTACGGGATCCCCCATGGCATCCACAAAGGCATCTGCAGAGCGAGGATCCAGAAGATCCTCTAAAATTGTGGCGGAGGTGAGGCGGACCGTCGCATCAGGATGTTTCAACATGGTGGTCAAGGGATCGATCGCAGTCGGGATCACCCCCAAGAGCCGGGATACCACCTGCCGTTGCGATTCATCCTGGAATTGATGCAGAGCCTCAACCAAGGCCCCTGCCGCCTTCTGATCGAGAATTCCGGCCATCTGCTCCAAGGCCAACGCGCCCGCTTTGCGTACAGATTCGTCCTCATTCCCGAGCAGGTGTACCAAAGGGGCTCCGCCAGCTGGATCCTTCACCCGGGCGAGCATGCCGGCGGCCTCAATTTTCAACGCCGGGCTTCCTGTTTCTACCGCATGGATGAGCAGATCGACCGCCTTCGGACCTCCGGAGAGGCAGGCCGCCGTGGCCCGCATTCGCCGCCAGTCCTCCTCATGGACAAGTTCCGAAATCAAGGTTTCGAGGGATTCTTTTGACATAACTCACACAACAGCAGGTGCGCGATCAGTGAAGAGTTCGAAACCTTGCCTGTATGCTTGAAATGTATTCCAGCTCATCATCGAGGACCCATCACGGGTTACCTTTTGTGCCTACTATGCTCACACCCAGTGCCTAAGCCTTCACCCGATTGGGACGCCAGCCGAGCTGCCTCAACGCCTCCTTCACATGGTAGAGGATGTTCTCGTCACGCTCCTTTCTTAAGACCTCGAGAAGAAGCGGAATCGCTGGAGCCCCGAAGGCCGCCAAGGCATCAGCAGCCTCCTCGCGTACAATCGTGTTTTGAAGCGCAAGGATGAGCGTCGGCATAGCAGCCTCATCCTTGATAAGGCCCAGCGCCGTGACGGCTGACCCCGCTGCGAGCATTTCTTCTTCATATCGATCCCCACAACCGTGGATTGGACGACTATCGGACGGCTTGTCCGCACCGACCACCACCCCGATCAAGGCTGGAACGGCGCGCCGATCTCCGATCTTCCCCACGGCCTCAATGGCCCGCACCCGAATATCTTTGTCCTTCATCACCACCAGCAAAAACTCAACAGCCCTGGGATCCCCGACCTCACCCAGCGCCCTCGCCGCATCAACCCTCACGGCAGAATCACGGTCGTTGAACAGGACATGCAGCAGGGGCCCGACGCACTCTGGTGACTTGATTTTTCCCAAGGCTTCCACCGAATGCAGGCGAACGACCCACTCTGCATGCTTGAGGCTTTCCAGTAATTGGGGGAGGGCGCCATCACCCAACACCCCCAGAGTTTGGACCGCTTCTTCCCGGACGGCTTTGACCTTGTCTTGTAACAAGGGAGTGAGGAATTCAACGGCCCGTGCGTGACGAACACGCCCCAAGGCCTTGGCAGCGTGCATCCGGACGATCCAATTCTGGTTTTTCAGCGCTTCGAGGAGCTGATCGAGAATCCGATGATCGCTGATGGTGGAAAGAATTGAGGCCGCTGATTCTTGGAGGACGGAATCGGAACTCTGCAAGCAATCGCCGAGGGGTACAACAGCAGCGTCCCCCATGACTTTGAGCGCGCCGATCGCGGCCTCGCGCACAGAGCGGTCGCCATCATTCAATACGGCCACCAGCGGAATCACGGCCCTCTGGTCTTGTGCTTCTCCGAGAGCGATCGCTGCTTCTTCACGAACGGCCCAATCTTCGTCTTTTAAGGCCGCGATCTGCTCAAGAACCGCGTCAGCCATCGAATACTCGAAGAGGATTCAGATCCAACAGGTTGATTGTTACATCGCGCCCTTCGCGAAGTCTCCGGAAGGACCGAATCTGCCAGTTTCTCCCAAGGGTTTGTCGACGCGGAGATTATCATTGCGGCTGGAATCGGCCGGACCTTCCTCCTCAGAGGGAGTCCACCCGAGTTTCTCCAGCGTATCGAGCACAAGATTCTTCAGGGCATCCGCTGCGCTCAGGCGACTGGTTGCGAAGGACAGCACCCGCTCATCCTCCGCCACGACTTCGGAGGCCTTGGGGTCGTGCAAAAAAGAAACCAAGGGTTCAATCGCAGCGTCTCCAATCAGAACCAGGGAGTCAGCGACTCTTTCGCGAAGGATCCCATCCTTAAGCAGCACGATCAAATCCGGGACGATGCGAGGGCTACGGAAATGCCCAAGCGCCGTGGCCGCAGCCTCCTTGATAAAGGCTTCCTCACTGACAATACATCCGGGCGTGGGCGTTCCCAATTGTTTGATTCCCTTCCCCTTCAAGGCATCAAGAACGGGGGGGAGGGCACGCACGTCCCCGATCATGCCTAACGACATGATCGCGTGCCGCTTGACGGCGCCATCCTTCATCGCCTCGATAAGTGCATCAATAGCCCGAGGATCCCCGATCATCCCCAAGGCAATCGTCGCATCCTCTCTCACCGCCCGATCAGGGTCCTTGAGCGCGCCAATGAGGGCATCGACGACTCGCGCATCCTTGACCCAACTGCGACCGTATTGATAGTCATAGGTCATGCCCCCCAGCGCACGTGCCGCATGGCATCGCACCACAAAGTCCTTGTCCTTGAGATTCTCGATCAGGGCATCGACCGAGGGCTCGCCTATCGCCACGAGCGCGGTGCCCGCAGTTTCGCGAACGATCTTCGAGGTATCCCGAAAGAGTTTGACGAGAGCCGAAATTGCTTTCGAGTCGCCAATTTTTCCCAGGGCCTCCGCGGCCGAACTTTTTACGGCCCCATCTCGATCCCGACAGCATGCGATTAAGGCATCGACCGTCCGAGGGTCCTTGATTTCCCCGCAAGATTTTGCCGCATGTTCTCGCACACGCCAGCGCTCATCCTTCAGACATCCGATCAGGTGATCCACAGCCCCCGGCCCAATGTGGGCCATGGCCTTCACTGCGGAGCTTCTGACCTCCATCATTGGATCATTAAACAGCGCGATGAGCCCTTCAATCGCCTTCTGCCCACCGATGTGACCGATTCCCCGAGCCACGTGAGATCGAACGGACCAATACTCATCCTCACAGGCACTCAGCATGGCCTCGAGCGTGCCTCGATCGGCCAGGTCGGCCAGAGCTTTGGCAGCCTCTTCCCTGGTGGCATCATCCACGTCTTCCAGCGCTTCCAACAAATTCTCTACAGCATCAGCCATGGCTAACCTCGCCCCTTTACTAGCTAGTATTCAGGAGTGCCCCCATAGGGTTGCATTCGACTGCACGTGACGGTGAGGGTTTTCGTCCCCCGCCCCTCCACACATTGGTCGAGGGATTTGGCAAAATCCAGCACGCCTTCCAAGGTGACGACAAAGGGGAAGTCAAAGGTAAAGGTCCCAAATCGATATGTTCCAGGCCGGAGCTTCACAACCTGGCGCTCGGTGGTGGAGTACGCATCGGTCGTGTCTGGGTCCATACTTGTGATCATCGGTGTCACGCCGGGCAGGTGCCACCGAGTCGGTGGAGTCAAGGCGGTTGGATCAACCGTGATGTCATGTTCCGTGGAATAGGCTCCAGGGGGAGCTGCCCCGCTGACAACGGGACCAGCACACAAAACAAGAATCGCCGCGAGCGCAGAAAATGCGGCGCGTCCGCTGAAAGACGGTCCCTCTGCCCGGTTCTGCTTACCGACCATGAGCCTGTTCTCCCTTGCTCGCTCTCTTCTTTCGATGGGGAGCACTAAAGATCTCCTCCACAGGCTGACTATCCCATTCGGTATAGGTCTCCAGCCCAAGGGTCTCCATCACTGTCGCCCCGATGTCGAGCAGAGAGACCGGGTGAGTAATCCTGTAGCCGGACTTGATCCCAAGACCCCAAGCAATCAAAGGGACCTCTGTGGGCAAGTCCCCGTTCTTGGCTGTCGTCCGATCACCTTCTCCATTCAAAGCCGTCACAAAGACGGTCGTGCGATCCAACATTTCCAGATGACGATAGACATCAAGGACGTCCCCCAAGGCTTGATCGACCTCCTTCAGGGCCTGGTGATAGGCTCCCGACTTCCATCCGTTGACCTGCCCCACTCGTCCCGCTTCCGGAAAGTGCACGAGCAGGAGGTGGGGAAGATCAAGAATTCTGCGTCCGTACCCCTCGCCGCTTGCGCCCTTTACGAGGTAATCGCGGATGTATTTCACGACCGTATCAGAGGTGCACTCGGGCCTCAGGGGACCACACATCTGATAGTCAATGTATGGCTCGGGTCTGGCTAACTGGTATAGGGACTCATCCATAAAAAACACTGCGGTGTCTTTTCCTCCGCTCAGATCCATATAGTCGAAAAGAGTGGGGGCCCGAGGATACCCACGAGCAAAATCGAACTCGTCCCAGTTGATACCATGCTTTTCAACGGGAAGGCCGGTAATGATGGATGCCACAGAAGGCAGCCGCAAGTTGGGGGTGGGGTTGGTTGCGGACCACGTCACCGATCCTTTTTCCACAAGACGGCTTAACACGGGCATGGGGCCAGCCTTCAATGCACCCTGCCCGATCCCCTCTAGCACAAACAGGATCACAAATTCGGCCGGCGGAGGCTGTTGATCGCTTTGCGTTTTCTCGGTTGAGCTAGAGTGGGGCTGAGCGGCCACAGCCATGGAGTGTCCGATGAAAAGCCCGATGCTCAGCACGAGTGTGAGGAGGACGCTGATTCCGCGCGGCACCCATGAAGCGCTGTGGGCTCTCCTCAGCCACCCTCGAAGATATCCTCTCATCATTGTTCCATCCGTCCTCAATGGTCAGGTTATCTATAAGTAAAATGTCGGAATTTCACGATTTCCTGCATGTCGTCTCCCAGAACGACCTGTTACCTTATCATGCCATTTTCTTCCAACACAAGGGTAGTGGCTTCAGCGTGATGAAGGGCCAGCATTCGTCACAATCGGCCAAAAGCCAACTCTCTGACCGAACCCATAAGGCAGCTGACAGGGCAGGAAGGCGGCCCCAAGGAACGGCCAGGGTCTGACCGGCCGACCAATCGATGGCGTCCCATGGCGCGACGAGCCCCATTCACCAGACGCCGATCTCATGCGCGACCTGCATACGAGTCACACAGCGGCCCGACATGTTGAGACGCTTCGCAACCTCGTTGAAGTCTCGTTTGGTTTCATGTAAGTAATGGAGAGTCGATTCACCAAGCGATGGGCCATCGCGAATGCCTATTGGAAATAACTTCCAACATTCGACATATTCTCGGGCAGACGCGGGAGAGCGCGTCGCCTATCGAGAAATTCAACCTGCTGCACCTCCTGATTCTCAGCCCTGGCAGGACGCCATGGCTGGATATGGCGCTCAACTTTCGCGAGCAGGGGTTCGGATTGTCGTCTTCCTGCACGGGATCTTTCTGGGCACCGACCTCTTCGGAGTGCAGCGCTTGGATGAGGTGGGAGGACTCAAGCGAGGATACTCACGAGGCATCCCGGGGATGGAGGCACTGCTTTCCCTGATGCGGGAGGAGACGAATGGGTTGGGCGCTCCAGAAGGAGGAATGAGGCTGCCGTTTCACGATGATGATCCCACAAGACAATGGATTGACGACATGGCTCAAGACGCTTGTAACTTCTCCCAACCTTACGTCGAGCGTTTCTCTCAAGCGGTCAATCGTGACGTCCCGCGGCCCATCACATGCGTGCGGTCTGTATGGTCGTCAGAACATCATCATCTGGGGAGGGCCCACGCGGCCTGCAGCCTCATCGGAACCCTCACGGCGCTTGCCACTCGGCTTAGGCTCGAGCCCGGCGACCGTGTCCTGATTCAAGCGCATGGGCATGCCGGGCAGGTCCTCGCGCTTGCCTCCAATCTCTTAGCTCCAGTCGAATCTTCCTCGCGAGCAACCCTATTGGGCGTTCTGAAGGCCTATCATAATCAAACAAAAGCCCCCTCCACGGTCATTGAATCTATTGAAACCCTCACCCCCTTGTTGGAGTCTGGCAAGGTTCTGAACGGCATCGTTCTCGATATTGTCACCTTCGGAACGCCCGTCCGCTACGGCTGGGATCCTTCAGGGTTGGGCAAGCTCTTGCACATCGTGAACCATCGCATGATGCGACCGGACAGCAAACGATGGCTCGCCAAGACGGAGCTTCCGCAAATCACGATGGAAATGCCTCTTGCCTGGGGCGGGGACTACGTCCAACAACTCGCCGTGGCGGCCTGCGATGCCCTGCCGCAAACTGCTGAAGCCAAAGAGGCCAACAAGGCTCTGTGGGAGATTGTAGAGCCATGGGACGGCTTCGAGCGGTGGCTGGAATGTGCCCGGAAATCTGTGCGCTGCGCCAACGATGGCCAGTGCTTACTCGTAGACTATAAGGACTCAACCGGCTCCACTAATGCCCGCGACCATGTGTACGGTCACGCCGCCTATACCAGACTCCCCAACCTATTGTTCAACACGTCTGAAATTGTGCAGGCGCTCTACGGAACCGCCCCCGGCATTCGGGAGGCCTAAGGCCTCAGAAACATGAGCAATCGCGCCCACACCTCTCCCTTCCGTCCGACCCCCTGATCTCTCTCAGCCGTTATCCCGCTAGCCATGCCTGTGACCGCGAATCGAGAAGGTTCTGGAAGGGTAAGGGCACCCTCTCCGGCCGTCAAGGATGGGCGGCGCGCCAGTTCGGCCCAACCCCGACATCTACCTTGAGGGGCACGGTTAATCGCAAGGTTTCCCCCACCGCTTCCATTTTCGTCTTCGCGAACAGCTTCGCCCTGTTGAGATCTTTTTCGGGCACTTCGAAGATCAATTCATCATGCACCTGGAGAATCATTTTGGTGCCGGGAAGTTCGCTCGGCAGGTCGCGGCTCACGACAATCATGGCCATCTTGATCAGGTCGGCCGCCGAGCCTTGGATAGGACTGTTGACCGCCATGCGTTCCCCGAAGCTCCGCTGGGTTTGATCAGAACTCTGCAATTCCGGTATCGGTCGACGGCGGCCAAGGATGGTCGTGGTATGCCCACGTTCCTTGGCTTCGCCAATCGTTCGATCGAGAAACTCTCTGACTCCTGGATAGCGTTCGAAATAGGCATCGATGTACTTCTTGGCATCCTGTTGCGTGACGCCGAGTGTCTGGGACAAGCCGTATGGGCTGATCCCATACAGGATCCCAAATACCACGGTCTTGGCGATCCGCCGCATCTCACGCGTGATCCGCTCGGGGACAAGGTTGAAAATCTCTACCGCGGTCGCCATGTGGATGTCTTCACCGTGCTTGAACACCTTCAGGAGCCCCTCGTCTTGAGAAAAGTGCGCGAGAATACGGGGTTCGATTTGGCTGTAGTCCGCGCAGACTAAGATGTGCTTGGGGGGCGCGATGAACGCCTCGCGAATTCGCAACCCATACTCCCCTTTCACCGGAATATTCTGTAAGTTCGGCTCTGTCGACGACAACCGTCCCGTTGCCGCCACTGTTTGATTCAAGGACGTATGGAGTCGTCGAGTCTCGGGATTAACGAGGGTGGGTAGCGCATCGACATAGGTCGACTTGAGTTTACTGAGGCTGCGGTAATTGAGAATTTGCACCGGCAGTTCGTGTTGGGTCGCCAATTGCGTCAATGTGTCTTCATCGGTCGAAAATCCGGTCTTCGTCTTGCGAACTGGGGTGAGCCCCAACTTGTCGAATAGGACGCCAGCCAATTGTTTCGGGGAATTGATATTGAACTCCTGTCCGGCAAGTCTCGTGATGGCCCCCATCATCCGCCCCAGTTCGTTGTCCAGTTCTTTACCGAGCGACTCCAGAGCCTTCACATCCAAGACAAAGCCATTCCGCTCGATTTCCGCCAACACCGGGACCAGCGGCATCTCCACGTCTTGGAACAGC
>JBFJQA010000023.1:0-23073 GCA_041616875.1 Nitrospiraceae bacterium
CGGGCAGGATTGAGTATAATTGAACACCGGCTCTTTGAACACCGCCGAATTGGTGATGACGGCCGTTCGTCCGGTGAGCTGATCCGCACCCACCCAGTTCCCGATTTCCAAGACGGTCGTCCGAATAATCCCGATGTCCACCACGTCTCCAATCACACCCCCAAACTGAATCCGATCACCAACCTTGAAAAGCCGGGACCAGGTGATCAACCCCCATCCGGCCACGCTCACGATCACCGGTGCCAGCGCGATGGCCAACCCGGCCCCCGTCGCACCCATGATCAGCACTAATCCTTGGAGACGCTGGGCCCAAATGTCGATGACGGAGATGAGAAAGATGACAAGAGCCGTGTACCGGACGGCCTTGATGGCAGTATATTGCCAATGCTCGTCCTTGATGCCGCGGCGCGCCAGCCATTCCAAGAAACGAACCGTCGCATAGAGCACGACGGCAACAATAATGGTACTGAGAAGCCGTTCATCTAGTGATTGGTATAGGGAAGCCAGTTTATTCATGACTGTGTTCGGACGCTATGCATATAGTCAGGAAACTGTGGAGAAAGCAAGTCCATGATTCGGGTGGCCGCCTCTTGTTCTCGTGCCTCACATTCTGGCACACTGCGCGCGCCGGACTAATCAAGGAGGCCAGGCATGGCATCGCAGAACACATGGAGAATGGATATCGGCGCGAATCCGGTGGATTCAGATCAGGTGCACTTCCGCGTATGGGCCCCGCACGCGAAGTCTGTAAACCTAAAAGTGTGCACTCCCCAACCGAAAGACGTTCTTCTTGATCGTGACGAACTGGGCTATTTTGAGGCAACAGTCTCTGGGGTCTCTGCTGGAACCAGATATTCCTACCTGCTCGACAATACACACGAGCGCCCAGACCCAGCCTCACGTTTCCAGCCTGACGGCGTGCACCAACCATCAGCGGTGATTGACCCGAACTCTTTTTCATGGACTGATCACGCGTGGCGTGGGCTACCTCAGAAGGATTTTATCATCTATGAACTCCATCCCGGAACGTTTTCGAAGGAAGGCACATTTCGAGGGATTATCCCGTACCTGGATTATTTGAAAAACGACGTGGGAATTACCGCCATTGAACTCATGCCGGTCGCACAGTTTCCGGGCACACGCAACTGGGGTTATGACGGCACCTATCTCTATGCCGTGCAAAACACCTACGGCGGCCCGGAGGCGCTTAAGCAACTTGTCGATGCCTGTCACGCCAAGGGACTCGCCGTGATCATGGACGTTGTCTACAACCATCTGGGGCCTGAGGGCAATTACTTGGGTGACTTTGGTCCTTATTTTTCTGACCGGTATCGGACGCCCTGGGGATTGGCCGTCAACTATGACGGTCCAGATAGCGACGAGGTTCGTCACTACATTATTAGTAATGCGGTCTATTGGACTTCGGAATACCACATCGACGCGTTACGTCTGGATGCCATCCACGGCATCTTTGACTTCAGCGCCTATCATGTTCTTCAGGAATTGACTGAATCCGTCCACGCGGAAGCGACTCGGTTGGGTCGGACGGCCTCTGTCATCGCGGAAAGCGACCTCAACAATGTGAGATTCATTACGCCGACCGCCCAAGGAGGATACGGCCTGGATGGGACCTGGAATGATGATTTTCACCACGCCCTCCATTGTCTCGTGACAGGGGAGCGCCGTGGGTATTATATGGACTTCGGCAGCCTGGAAGACCTCGCCACTGCTCTGAGGGACGGATACGTCATTGCGGGCAAGCGGTCACGCTATCGACGCTGTCGCCATGGCAACGCTTCCAAAGGACGCCCGCCCTCTCAGTTCGTCGTGTTCGCGCAAAACCATGACCAAACGGGGAATCGAGCGATCGGGGATCGGCTCAGCATCCTCGCGCCTGAGGCCTTGAAGGTCGTCGCCGCCACCGTCTTGCTCTCACCGAACATTCCACTGCTGTTCATGGGCGAAGAGTACGGGGAAACGGCTCCCTTTCAATACTTCATCGATCACGGCGACCAAGATTTAGTGGAGGCCGTCCGCAAAGGTCGGAGGGCTGAATTCGCGCATTTTGGTTGGAAACCCGAGGACATCCCTGACCCGCAGGATCCCGCAACATTCGAGCGCTCCCGTATTCATCCTGGACAGCAATCAGATCCTCACCGCGCTGCCATGTTGCGGTGGACTCGAAGCCTGACACGGTTAAGACGATCCCACTCCGCGTTCGCCGCCGCAGACTCTGACCAGTTTTCTCATCGGGTCTGGACTTTCGAAACGGAAAACATTGTCGTGATGCATCGGCGAGGCCCTTCAGAATCCGAGGGATTGCTTGTTCTCAGCTTCAATAATCGACCGGTTTCGATCAAGCTCGGCAGACCCGAAGGCCAGTGGCAATTAGTATTGAGCTCTAACACGGAAGAATTTCAGACAAAGCCCGCAGACGCACCGTGTGCCAAGTTGTCTATTACCACTACGGGCGCTCTGGTTCCTCTACCCGCCTATGGGGTCGCAGTGTATGTGACGGAAGCCGGGGCCTAATCTGGCTCGAAAAAATGGTCCAGGATTTAAAAATTCTTATCAGCCTTGCACGGAGGTGACGCATGACCACGTTCTTCTCGACCCAGGCCCTGGAAACTGTCTCGAAATGGTTGATGACCTCTGGCCTCCGTGTCGTGGTCATTCTCCTGGCCATGGCTATTCTGTTATTCGTTCTGAAACGGGCTATGCGCAAGTTACGGGAAATATTTCAAGGTGCCTTGCCCGGCCCGGCTCAGGTCAAACGCGCCGATACCCTGACCAGCGTGGTCCGAGATGTGGGTCGGACGGCAATTCTAGCCATGGGTTTTCTGATGATCCTTTCAGAACTCGGACTGGACATGAAACCCCTGCTGGCTGCAGCCGGTCTTGGGGGACTCGCGATAGGGTTCGGGGCCCAGAACCTCGTGAGAGACGTCATCACGGGGTTTTTCATCCTGTTGGAAAATCAGATCCGGGTCGGAGACGTGGTGCAAATCGCTGGCGTCGGTGGCTTAGTAGAAGAAGTTCGACTACGGACCATTCGTTTGCGGGACTTAGCCGGCAATGTCCATGTCGTGCCCAACGGGATTGTGGATAAGGTCAAGAATATGACCAAAGTATTTTCTTACTATTTGTTCGACATCGGCGTCGCCTATCGTGAAGATGTGGACGAGGTCATGGCTGTGCTCAAAGAAGTTGCCGCGGACCTGCAAGCTGACCCGGAATTCGCCTCTGATATCCTCGAACCTTTGGAGATGTTGGGGGTCGATCAATTTGCCGATTCAGCGGTGGTGATTAAATGCCGAATTAAGACAGAACCCATCAAACAATGGCGCATTGGTCGGGAAATGAATCGCCGGATCAAAAAGACCTTTGATGCAAAGGGGATCGAAATTCCGTTTCCCCACCGGACCATCTATTGGGGCGAGCCGAAAGAGGGCCCCCCGCCACCACTTCATGTAGTCCGAACAGGAGAAGCCTCATAATTGTTTCCCAGTTGGCCATGCAGGGACGGGCTAAACATGTAGTCGCTTTGACCAGCCGGCGTCAAACCGAACGGAATTCGATCACTTCACTCGGAAGGTGGCCGTGGACTACTTGACTTGCCACCTGAACTCACCCCTCCCGTCGGAAGGTCCCATGTATTGTTGATCATGTCAACGGCGAGCTCACCCAGCCCTTGTAATCCAGCGGCCAGTGAGTCAATGGGTTTATAGGTGATCGTTGGCGTCAGAAACGGCCCCTTCACTTCAAACAGGGATGTGGTCAGTCCTTTACGCTCTCCAGCAGTTATTTGTTTAAACCCAGGGATCGATTTCAAAAGGTCTGAATAGGCTCCAAACGGGCTAACAGCCACAACAAAGTCCAACTGATCTGCAGGGAGCGAGTAGGAGCCCACGCCGGAGAATTTGGCCACCTCGCTATGCACCAGCATGTTCCGTGAGGAGACGACCCCTTTTGTCACCCTGAAGGTTCCGGTGGCACTCTCAAAGGGGACACCCTGTTTCAAATCTATCTTGCCTTTCAGTAAGGCTGGAATACTGAGGAGATGTACAATTCTCGCAACGACGCTCTCGTTGACGAACCGCCCTTCTCGAAGGGTAAGGTCTACATTCCCGTTCAGGGAACGACTAACACCCTTGGGGTCTTGCCCCTCGCCAGTGAGCGTGCTTTTCAAGGAAAGGGTTCCAAGGATCCGATCCTTCTCCGCTCCAGCAAGTCGAATCACCGCATCCGCCGGAACCTCTTGTATATCAAGAGAGGCTTGTGCTGCTACTGGCAGGCTACTTGCCAGAGGCAAGGTCAGGTTTCCACTTATGCGTCCGTTCTTGACATTCACGCCGAAATCATCGATCCGTAGTAATCCTTCTTGCAGTTTGAATGAGCCTCGCAAATTGGAGAAGGCAACCGTTGCATATTGACCTGTCTGGATCACAACATTGGTGTCTAAACGAATATTTCTTACCGTCGAGGCGTCACCAGCGTCGCCTTTCTTGGAGAACAAGGATTTGAGCATATCGAAGTTAAACTTCGAGGAGTTTATCGTAAAAGCTATGTCCGGATTCTGTTGCCAATTGCGAATGAATCCCGACAGGTCGACAGCGCTATCCTGTAGGGCAAATTCAAAATGTTTCACCTCGGCAACCTTTTCATTAAAGCCGAGCCGAAGCGAAACATCCGTGACGGGATAGGGGATCGTTTCCAGGGAAATGATTCCGTTCGTGAAGTTCACAAAGCCGGTCATTTTCCACTGCGTCCAGTCCAGACCCTTTCCTGTGACGTGAAGTGAAAGATCGGCCGTGCCTTCTTGAACAGCTCCCCCCGCAACCATCATCCCTTTCGGATTTCGGTCGAAGCGCAAACGATCAACAATCGCGCGAATTTCAAGACCATAAGGATCTTGAAGCTCGAACTTTCCTGTGCCCCGAATGTGGCCGGCAGGAGTCACGAATCGGAAGCGATCAATTGAGAGCACCCGGCGAGAGGACAATTTGCCCTGAATATCAACCGTGCTGGGAATTCCAATAGGCTTGTGAAGGGTATCCGGTATCGTCAAGGCTGATTCAGTCAGGCCCATCCTCAAGGCGAATCGAGGAGCGGTAAGTTGCCCATCTAGGCCAGCGACAAGGCGAAGCGTGCCCCCCAGCTGTGCGTGAGACCAGACTTCAGGCGGAAGGGCGGTATGCATATCCTTCCCAGAAATATCCGCTTTGATGGTCAAGTTTTGAAACCGAGGGGGATTCTCTACCGTAACAATCCCCTCGATCTCCACTCGGCTGTTTCCCACTTGCCCAAGCACCTTCTCCAACAGGATTGTTCCTGAAGACAGCACAATCCGGCCTGTCAAATCTTGAAGGGGGATAGGCCATTCAGAACTGCGAAACCCAAGATGCCGCACCAGCAATTCACCGGAATTGACCCTGAGGTCCTTGGGTTTGTTGAGAGGACCCTCAATCTGCAAGGTGATAGAGGTCACTCCGCGGACGTCCTTCCATGACTTTGTGAAACCCGCGAGGGAGGGAGAGGGTTCGAGATCTCCCAAGACAGCCACGACATCCTGTGCCGCTAAATCGCCAACGAGGGTAGCCACGACCCACGGTGCCTCCTGGCTGAAATCCATCGAAAGGCGTCCTGAGGTAAGCTGTGAAGATTGGTAATTGGCTTGGAGATCTTGAATCATAACTTGATTCGGTTCGAGAATGACAACGCAAGAAATGTTCTGAATTGGTGGTTGGTTGGGCTGTAACAATGAGCGGCCTTCGGTGATCCCAAATTCTCCGACAACTGAAAGCTTGGCCTGTTTGCCAACCGATCCGGCTATCGTTGCGGTTCTTACTTGAACTATTCCGTTTATGCTTCGCTCGATCCATGTCTCATGCACCTGAGTTGGCAACCAACTGACCGGGAAACGGGTGGATAGCTCCACCAGACTCACTGCCGTAGAAGAAAAGGTCACAAACAAAGAGGGGTCTTCCGTGAAGACCCCGGACACTCTCCCCTTGGCCTTAATGATAAGATCCTTACTTTGTATTCCAGTAGAAGACAGGACAACATCATATCCAGCGAAACCGGGGGACAAATCGAAATGGGTCTCCATGCTCAGCACACCCCCAATCTCAGGTGGAACAGGTCCCAAGCCCAACCATTCTTCCAACCGCCGAATTTCTAGATTCCGCACCTTGGTTTGCCCTGTAAACCTGATTCCTGTACTCTCCTGTGGTCTTTCCTCGGTAAGTCCAGGCACCAAATCACGCCAATCGATCCGGCCTGCGACGGAGAATCGGGCATCATCGTCAATCATTCCTGAGACGTGTAGATCGGTTGACCGCGTCTGCTCGTGAGTGGTGAAGGTCAGGGTGGTATGCTGCAGGCTGAGTTCCCGGGTATGCTGAGGAGACAGTTCGTCCTGAAGGGTCATGCCCCCATCTAGAAGGGAGAGATTACGAATGAACGGCGGCCGCGAGAACTGGCCCTCGGTGGGCTGATTCTCGTGATTGGGTCGCGAGAGGTTCCATTCACCGTTTTGGTTACGTCGAAGGTTCAGTTGCGGAGTCTCAACCACAAGCTCGTTGACGATGACTTCATTGAAAAACAAGGGGAAGAGCTGAAGTTCGATGCTTAGGCGCTTTGCCTTGAAGAGGGTTTGAGACGAGTCAAGGTCCCGAACCAGTACCTGCATCAACTCCATGCTCGGGGAAGGGAAGATGGACAGGCTGGCTTCCTGAACAGAAAGCTCTCTGCCAAGAGTCTTCTCAATGTGTTCGAGCAAACGCGTCTTTACGAACTCGCTATCAATGAGATGCGGGAGAGCGACAATAAGCGCACCTACAATCAGGAGAAAGCAGAGTATGCCCACCTTTAACTTGCGACTGAGGTTCACCTATCCCTCCATCGAAACAAGAGCATTGTTTAAGTTTAGGAGGACTTTCTACAGTCCTAGGGGATACCTTGGGGATCAGTGGTCTGTGTCCTTGGTCTCTACTGACTCACGGTTAGTACCAAGTCGAGGAGAAAAAATCAGATTAGTGGTATGAAAGGACACGAAAAACAAGATAGTGTAGTCGTTAAAGTACGTTTCTGCCATATAGGGAGGGGTTGATCGAATGAATCGGTCAGTTGAGATCTCATAAATATCCATGTAAAGCCGTACATATCCGTTCTGGTGCTGCGCCTTATATAAGCTTAATTCCGGGAGGGCAAATGGAATAAGGACACTCTGAACTGGTGGCATGCCAAAGAATGTCTCTCCATATTCGGTGCCCAAGGTTTCAACAATGATGTGAATTTGGTAGGCCGCGTCTTCTCCCTCTTCACCCACACGGTACCCCTGTTCCCCCAACCACCCTCCCACAATGAGTCGTACGATGTCTTGGTCCGAACTCAACCCCGTAGTCTCTAGAATAACAGACGAATCAGCAGGAAGGGGGATTGGATTCTCCGCCGGCGGGGGAAGACTCCTGATCACCGCCTCACTGATCAGCAACTACTCGATCGCGGATCGGGCGGAATGAGTGGGCTTGTGGGCAATGGAACACCCTGAGGTTATGCATAAAACCGCCGAACCTATCGCCAATCGAATGAAATAATTTATCATTTTACTCAAGACAGTATTCCGTCCTTCCGCTCCTCCATCACTCAAGGAATCTCTTTTGGGGAAAAGGAATTCTTGGAGTTACTCGGGCAGGGTGGAGCAGTGAAAAGACCTGAACAGGCGCCGAGGAAATCTCAACCACACACCAATCTGCGCGGTCTTCAACCCTTCACATTCCTCTCCCGAATCCAGGGGTGATGGTCGGCGAGTCTTCTGCCTAGATGCACTAGGGAATCGCGGAGCCCAGCTTCATCCACTACCCTGCACGCAGCGCGGGGGATTATTTCACGTCACTGTCCGGACACTGTCTGGGAAATGGACAATGATGGAAGCCTGGTTGATTAACTTATTTTTTTAACGGTTCTTTGACGATCACCTTGATGCCGGAAATGGTTCCCGTCACGGCATTCCGAACCTGCTCACCGGCGGTGGCACTGATTTCACCCGCTGCCCTCACGGCACCGGTGGCAGCAGCAGAAGCCGCTTCTACCGCATCGGCGCCGACGTCTTTGGCTGCAGCGATAGTGCCCTCGACAGCCTTCTTGGCCGTAACAGCAAGGTCTCCTCCTGTGGCAGCGGTGGCCTTGATCAGGGCTCCCATGCTTCCACTGATGGTATCCACGGCGGTGGTGCCTACCTCCTTTGTCCCTTGAAGGATTCCGACCACCACAGATTTGGCCGTCGTGCCGACCTCCGTTCCCACAGTATGTGCGCTTTTCACGACGGCCGTGGTCGCAGTCGAGGCTGCGTCGGTCACGCTGATTCCCAGCTCCTTGGCACCGACGATGGCACCTTCGACGGCACCCATGGCTGCGGCTGCAACATCGCCACCGACCTCCGCTGTGCTTTTCACGAGCGCGCTTGCGGTGGTGCCGATTGTGTCAACCGCGCTGGTCCCGACCTCTTTACTACCTCGTAAAATACCAAGAAGGGTGCCTTTGGAAGCTGCTCCTACTTCACCTCCCACTTCGACGACCCCTTTGATCGTTCCAGTGACCGTATCGACGATAAGGGATGTCAGCTCAGACCCCACAGCTTTCGTGCCCTGAAGCATCTTCACGGTGATCCCGCTGACGGCATCCACGATTGCACCGGCCACATCTCCCACTCCTTGAATTGCTGCTACTACTCCGTTTTTTACCGAAGAGATCATGTTTGGTTTGCTGTCGGTCATGCGGTCCTCCTCCTCTTACTTAAGTGCGAAATCGACATACATACTTGCTTGAGAGATGGGAATGTTTTGAAAAGAAACAGTGCATATCATTATACAAGATCAAGAGTCTGTCAAAAACCCCGACGGCCAGGGATGTGCCCGGAATCATATTAACGGAAAAATTACGCTTGTGAAAGTTTTCATCTTGCCCCATCATACTGCCGTGCTGGCAAGACATCTTTCTTTGCCCTGGGCATCGCGAGCGATTTGCAGGGTTTTTGCGGTAATGAGAATTGCACCCTCCGGACCATCTATTGGGGCGAGCCGAAGGAGGGCCCCCCGCCTCCTCTTTACGTGTCCCAGACCGGAGAAGCCCATCGATGATTTCCACCGCCCCACAGATACTTCACGACTGAGACGGGGGCAGACCTGTCAGACCAGGCAACTCGCGTATGATGTATTGAATAATGAGAGAAACACCGAGCAATAGGGAGCAAGAACAGGTAAGTCGGTTTGTCCGCTGGGGGCTTGTATTGGGCATCGGATACCTGTTCCTCACGGTCCTCAGCCCATTTTTCACCGCCCTCGCTTGGGCAGGAATCCTGTCCTACGCCTTGTACCCATTGTATCGCCGTTTGGTGAAGACCATAAAAGGGCCGCGATCCCTGAGCGCCTTTTTGATGTGTTTGGTGGTGATACTCGGCATTGTGCTTCCAATTGTGTACCTTTCTATCTTTATTGCGGAGGATTTGACGAGAACGTACCGATCGATAGCCCTTCAGGTCAGCAAGGGGGAAGGACTCTTTCAAGAAGGGTGGCAACACTATCCGGTGATTGCTTTGCTGGAAGAACGATTACAAGAACTGGAACGCGTGTCAGGCACAAACATCCGTGCGGCCCTCGCCAACAATCTGACTGAGCTGGGACGAGTTCTCGTTCTACAATTGACCAGCATTGCCAAAAATTTCATGCTGGCCATGATTCAGTTAGGTATCATGCTCATCTGTTGCTTCTATTTCTTTCGTGACGGTGAAACGCTGGTGGCCTGGATTCAGGACACCCTGCCAATCCCCATTACTCGCGACCATCTCCTTATACAACGGTTCAGGGAAGTGCTGACCGGCTCCATTTATGGCAATACCTTCGTGGCAGTTATCGAAGGAATGATTGGAGGTGTCGCGTTCTGGATCGTAGGGCTTCCGTCGCCGGTGTTGTGGGGCGCAGTGATGGGAATCTTGGCCTACCTGCCACTTGTCGGTGCCTCAGTCGTATGGATTCCAGGCGCAGTCTATTTCTTCTTTCAGGCAGCCTACGCGAAGGTCATCGTCTTGTGCGTGGTCGGAGTGGTCATCGGCATTGTGGAATACTTTGTTCGCCCGATCTGCGTGGGGAAAGCGTCCAAGATTCATTCTCTCTTAGTATTTTTCAGCGTGCTGGGGGGCATCAAGCTATTCGGGTTACTGGGGATTGTTGCTGGTCCCTTGATCGTGGCCGTGGGGGTGACAATAATGGAGACCTACCGATTGGATAAGAAACCCGCCCATCTCCCGGGCTAGGAATGAGGACGCCCTTCGTGTAACCAATTGCAGGCCTATGCATTATGCCCTCCTTGTTCGGAATGGAAAAAATTCGACTGGCATGGAAAATCCTGAAGACAGCGACCCTCAAGTATTTTTCGGATAATGGCCTCTTTCTGGCCTCGGGCTTGGCGTTCGACCTCCTACTGTATTGCATTCCTCTTTCTCTTCTGATCGTCTCCGGTCTCGGGTTCACGCTTGAGAGATCTGACCAGGCGATGGCGCAGGTGGAAGCAACCATCGAGAGGCTTCTGCCAAGATCCGAACAAGCCTTCACACAGAATATTTCTGCCATCGTCGGCAGCCGCGGCCTGTTGGGCATCGCCGGTTTCGTGTTGTTTTTCATCCTCAGCAGCGCCGTCTTCGGATCGGTGCGCCTCGTTCTCAACATTGTATTCCAAGTGAAACAACCACGAAGCTACCTGAGAGGCAAAGGAACGGATTTTCTGGTGATGTTTGGTGCAAGCGTCTTGTTCTTGTTGGTCATGGGGTTTGCTTGGCTACTGGCCCTCGTCGAGCCATTCGGAAAAGACATGCCGATACTGGGCAGAATGCTTCAAGAAGGGTGGAATCTGGCGAGTATTCTCCTCGGCTTCCTGTTCACCATGGCCCTCTTCTATGTCCTGTATCGATTCTCTCCCGCTCAAACCCTTGGAAGGCCTGCCCTGTTGGTCGGTTCGGCGACCGGAACTCTGCTCTTCGAGTTCTCGAAGTGGGCCTTTACCCTCTATGTGCAATTTGCCCAGGCGAACGTGACCCTCTATGGAGCCCTGGGGGGACTCATCTTTTTCTTTCTTTGGCTGTACTACGCCTGTACGGTGTTCATCCTTGGCGCTGAGTCCGCTTGGGCATATGAACACGCGGAGGTTGAGTCTATACCTCACGAGTCTGTGAACCCCGTTTGAGTAGAAGCACAGTGTCATTTTCCTTGAATCGTTCTGTCGTCCCAAAATCCCAAAGGGACAGTATTTTCCCCTCACGGTAAACACGAAGCAGGACCTCCGGAAGCAAATCCGCTGCCGTCATGCCCACCTCTTCGGGTCGGACCGTTCGTTCAACCAGGTTCACGCGCCCTCCGAATGTGAGAAGGTCCTCAAAATATTCGATGGAGTGCCGTTGGTCTACCGCAGAAGCCACGAGGTACCCACCGAAGCTCGCAGGTGAAATGATCGCGTTCGCGCCACCCTGCCGGAACAACTTGACGTTCTCTTCTTCCTTCGCACTGACAATAATCCGGGCACTTGGGCTCAAATGGCGAGCGGTGAGGAGGACGAGGGCATTCGTATCGTCACGTCCGGCGGTCACAATGATAGCTTTGACTTTATCCAAGACGGCATCCTTGAGCACCGCTTCCCGAGTAGCATCCCCACAATACGCGACCAGTCCCTCCTCAATGGCTCGACGAACTCTATCTTCATCAGGTTCGATAACCAGAATCTGCTTGGCATCGTGGCCTCGTGCAAGGAGTTCTTTGACAGCCGAGAGGCCGGTATGACCCAAACCACAGACGATCACATGGTCAGTGAGTTGACTCTTCAAGGTAGCCATGCGGTACTCCTCCATGTACCTTCGAACGGTGAGCTGATAGGCGGTCCCGAGGAAAAGGAACCAAATGAAAAACCGTATGGGCGTCAGTAAGAGCGCATCGATGAGCCGGGCTCTTGCGGTCACCGGGACGATGTCCCCATAGCCTACCGTGGTGATGGTGATCATGCTGAAATAGACGACGTCCGTGAGCGACATCTCCCCATCAAGTTCGTCGTGTAAGCCATCTCGATCCAACCACATGATGACAAAGACTACCGAGAAGATCGCGAGCACGAGCCCGAGACGAACCAAGACTGTGCGCCCCGGCTTGAGTTCTTGGGGAGTAAAGAGGAATCGGGTGTGAAGCTGCTGCGGTGAGCTCTGCCTCATTCGGATCTCCTCCATTCTACCCTAGCCAGGGCTTGGTGCGAAGCCAAAAACCGCCGCGAGGGAGCTCCAGATTCAATCCTTCCTCGCTAGTGGAATCTGCCAAGGGTACCTGTTGCCCAGCTCTTTGAACGTGGGGTTGCGACTATCCGAGGTAATCACTGCATGGCACCTTATTGACTTGTTGGTCAGTTATGACGTACAATTCGCTACTGTCTAAAGAGTCTCCTCTGCTCTCTCGGGTGATAGGCTTGAGTGCAAAGAGGCCCAAAATTTTTACAGTTGTCTTAGGAAAGAAGGAGGTTTTCACATGGACAATGAAGCGAGATTTTTCATAATCGGCGGATTGGCCTTTGCCACAGGACTCCTGGTTGGAGTCGGAGCAGGACTTCTCATGGCTCCGCAATCCGGCGCCAGGACTCGGAGGCAAATCGGCAATTTGGTTGAAGACATACGTGAGGATGCCACGAATGTGGCCAAAGACACAAAGGGAGCGGTCGAGGACGTCCTTGACGGTGTCATTGAGCGCGGAAAGCGGTTGGTCAAATAGGCCCAAATCCGACAAAGCCCTGGGCGCCTCACGCATAGCAAGTACCGAGTAGGGAACAAAGACCAGATTGCTAAACTTTCAGCGGTGTGCCTCCGAATTGGGGGAAGCGTTCGCATTTCTGCTGAACAACCCGGGAGACGGATGTGTATTTTCTCTGCGAAATGGTCTCACCTCATTACATACGTGGCTCCACTCAGGTAGCTATATATGACTGAATCCTTGCAGGCACCAGACCTTGCGGGGCACCGCCCGATAGATCGTAATACGTGTTGGTCAGGAAACGACAGCTGATAAAGGAGGCGGGCATGCTGCAAGTACAGCCCTCACGAGTCGAGCGGCGGAAAGAAAAAACTCGACACGCCCTCTTGGGCGTGGCCTTGGACCTCTTCCACGAGAAGGGCATCTATTGGACAAAGATTGAAGACATCACCGAGCGAGCCGATGTCGGAAAGGGCACGTTCTACCAGCATTTTGCCACGAAGGAGGAACTGCTGGAGGTTCTTCTTCGACAAGGGCTTGACGCATTGCTGTATCGGACTCGTGAGGCAATTCGAGTTCCCGAAACAGGAGCACACTCGCTGACCCCAGTGATCCAAGCGCAGCTCGATTTCCACATCGAACACAAGCAATACCTTCTCCTGTTCCACCAGGTCCGAGGGCTCCTTCAGTTCACGACCGAGTCCGTGCGGAACCTCAGAAGGGTCTATGATGCCTACCTGGATCAGCTCGGCGACCTGGTCGAGCCCGTATTGAGCGATGGAAGAGGCCACGGTATGCCTCCTCGGGAGTTTGCCATGGCCATATCCGCATTTACCTTGGGCCTTCTGACCCATTACCTCTTGTTCGATCAGGGAGGGCAGTTCCTCCAGGATCGTGCAAATATTCAGTCGCAGCTTGAACGCAGTCTCGAAGCCATCATGTGAGGCACAACGTGATCCATGAACGAAGAAAACGTCAAAAAGTCCTCGCCATGATCCTAGCCGGTGGAAAAGGCGAACGGCTCCTGCCGCTCACCGAGCTGCGCAGCAAGCCTGCAGTCCCCTTCGGCGGCAAGTACCGGATTGTGGACTTTGTGCTGAGTAACTTCCTCAACTCTGGGATCAAGGCGATGTATGTCTTGGTCCAATACCGCTCGCAATCTCTGATCGAGCACCTCCGCCGGGCCTGGCGCATCGGAGGTCGGATCAAGCAAGACTTTATTACTGTGGTCCCCCCTCAGATGAAAGCACGGGGAGGGTGGTACGAGGGAAATGCCGACGCGGTGTACCAAAATCTTAACCTGATCCGCGATTTCGGGCCAGATGTCGTGGCAGTATTCGGTGCCGATCATATTTACCGAATGGACATCGACCAGATGGTTCGGTTTCATACTGCGAAGCGCGCTGACGTGACTGTCGCGGCTCGACCGGTTCCGTTACACGCCGCCAAGGGGTTCGGCATTATCGAGGCGGACTCCCATGATCGGATCCTCGGGTTTGAAGAAAAACCCAAGCAACCCAAAGCTATGCCGCGCGACCCCGAGATGGCGTACTCCTCAATGGGAAACTATTTGTTTGAAGTCGACGTGCTCCTCAGGGTGCTCGAACAGGATGCGGCGCGACCCGGATCCCACGATTTCGGCCGCGATATCATTCCACGGCTTATCGGTTCTAAGAAAGTCTGCGCCTACAACTTCCTGGAGAACGAAATCCCCGGCGTCCACCCCTACGAAGAACAAGGATACTGGCGCGACGTGGGCACGCTCGATACGTATTGGCAAGCGCATATGGATATCCTCGGAGAGTCTCCGATCTTTGACCTTCGGAACAACCACTGGCCCATTCTGACAGATACTTATGATGGGCCGACTGCCAGTTTCGTCCGCTCGCACATCGACGATTCCATGATTGGACAGGGAGGGTACGTGATCGACGCAGATATCAAACGGTCTATCATTGGGCGGAATGTCCGAATCGACCATGGAGCTAGAATTGAGGAATGCGTGATCGGGGACGGCGCTCTTATTGGATCAAAGGCCCGGCTGAGACGTGTGGTCGCGGACCGGTTCAACGTCATCCCTGCAGGGGCCGAAATCGGGTTTGATCACTCGGCGGACCGGAAGCAGTACCACGTGACCAGAAGCGGCCTTGTCGTGCTGCCCCGCGGGCGGTCCGTGGGTGATCGAGCCCTCGGAACGATCGAGTAATCTGGGCGTAGAGACCCATGACAGCCACTCCTCATCCTCGAATTCCCATCTCCACTTACCGACTTCAATTCAACCAGTCCTTCACTTTTGCAGAGGCCAAGGAGATTTTGCCCTATCTCCATGCTCTGGGAATTTCAGACTGCTATGCCTCCCCATATCTCAAGGCCACACCGGGAAGCACGCACGGATATGACGTGGTGGATCCCACCCGATTGAACCCTGAGGTAGGAAACGAACAAGAATACTGGGGCTTCATTCACGAACTTCAACGCCTGGGGATGGGGCATATCATGGACGTGGTGCCCAACCATATGGGCATTGGGAAACTCGCCAATCCGTGGTGGTTCGACGTCTTGGAAAACGGGCCCAGTTCTCCCTATGCAAGATTTTTCGACATCGACTGGGATCCCGTTAAACGTGAGTTGGAAGACAAGGTGCTGCTGCCCATTCTGGGCGATCTATATGGAAGAGTGCTGGAAAACCAAGAAATACGCCTTTGCCTCGAGAACGGAAACTTCTTGCTCCGCTACTACGAGAACGAACTTCCAGTCGGCCCCAAGCCGCTGATCAAGGTTCTCACCCATCGCCTCGACGAGCTTACGACCACTATGGGAGCTCATCACCGCCACATCGATGAGCTCAACAGCATCGTCACTGCGCTACGCCACCTCCCCTCACGCCGGGAGCGAGATCCAGATCTCGTGGAAGAGCGTCGGCGGGAGAAATCTATTATCTTGCGCCGCCTGACCGCTCTGCTCGGGGAGAGTGCACAGATCGAACAGTTCATTCAAGAGAATGTCAGGATGTTCAATGGGACAAAAGGCGACCCGCGAAGCTTCGATCTTCTAGACGAACTGCTGGATGATCAGGCTTATCGCCTGGCCTACTGGCGTGTGGCATCGGAGGAAATCAACTATCGACGATTTTTTGATATCAACGACTTGGCCGCCATTCGCATGGAGGACCCCACAGTTTTCGAGACGTTTCACCGGCTGATCTTTCGGCTGCTGGAGGAGGGGGCCGTGACCGGCTTGCGGATTGACCACGTAGACGGCCTGAACGACCCCTGCGGCTACCTCCGGCAAATTCAAGCGTGGGGACACGCAAAGCTTGGCTTGCAGGACAGCAGCCAGGATATAGCCGACAAAAGGCTCTTTATTGTCGTAGAAAAAATCCTTGGCAAGGACGAACCCCTCCCCGAAACATGGCCCGTCTTTGGTACGACCGGCTACGATTTTCTCAACCTGTTGAACGGCCTCTTCGTGAACAGTGCCAATGAACGCGCCCTGGATGTGATCTACCAACGATTCACGCAACATCGAGTTTCGCTCGAAGATTTGGTGTACGAGACTAAAAAACTCATCATGCGCGTATCGATGGCCAGTGAAATCCACACCCTGGGTCATCAGTTGAACAGGCTGTCTGAAAAAGACCGCGGATCTCGGGATTTCACTCTTGACAGCCTTACCAACGCGATACGAGAGATCATTGCCTGTTTCCCGGTATACCGCACCTACATAACAGAAAACACCGAGATGGTGATTGAGCGGGATCGAAACTATATTCGGCGCGCGGTCGCGAGAGCCAAGAGGAAAAATCCCGCCTTGAGCGGGTTGGTCTTCGACTTCGTTCGCGACTTACTTCTTTATCCCGGAGAGGGGATTGATCCCCGTGACCGCGAGGAACAGCTACGATTCATCATGAAGTTCCAGCAATTTACCAGTCCAGTGACCGCCAAAGGCATCGAAGATACGGCGTTCTACATTTATAACAGACTGATATCTCTCAATGAAGTTGGAGGAGAACCTGAACAGTTCGGGATCTCGGTACAACATTTCCACAAACACTTGCGTGAGCGATTTGCGCATTGGCCCCATGGACTTTCCACTACTTCAACTCATGACACCAAGCGGAGTGAAGATGTCCGCGCCCGAATCAACGTCCTCTCTGAATTGCCTGGAGACTGGAAGACTCACGTCACCCGCTGGGCAAAATGGAACAAAAAACATAGGACAGATGTCGAGGGACGCTTCGCTCCAGACCCGAACGAGGAATACCTCCTGTATCAGACCTTGATCGGCACCTGGCCTTTTGGCCCACTGGATAATTCCCAGTATCGGGGTTTTTCCGGACGCATCCAGGCCTATATGAGTAAGGCACTGAGGGAAGCCAAAATCCATTCGAGTTGGGTCAATCCCGACCAAGCCTACGAGGAGGCGGTCAGCCTTTTCGTGGAACGCATTCTAAATCGAAGCCGGTCTAATCCATTCCTGGAGGAGTTACTGCCTTTCCAGCGCATGATCGCGCAGTTTGGCTTATATAATTCCCTCTCCCAAGTGCTTCTAAAACTTTTCGCACCGGGGGTCCCGGACTTTTACCAAGGCACCGAACTCTGGGACTTTACCTTGGTGGACCCGGATAACCGCCGCCCGGTAGATTACGTGTTGCGCGCAAGGCTCCTAGCCGAACTTCAGAAGGGCGCCGAGCGCACGGGAGGTGACCGGCTAAAATTTGTTAGAGAACTCATGGACTTCCGGGAAGATGGTAGAATAAAACTATACGTCACCATGATTGGATTGAACTACCGCCGACTTCACCCGGCCCTGTTTCAAGAGGGTGACTATGTGCCCTTGGAGAGTCAGGGAACCAAGAAGGATCACCTGTGCGCCATCGGCCGGATCCACGGTGAAGACGCCGTTGTCGCCGTCGCGCCCCGTCTCGTGGCCGGGCTGTTGGGCAATAAAGCGGTTGCTCCCATTGGCGCGGAAGTTTGGAAGGATACCTGGATCACGGTCCCCTCCTGGAAGCCTGGGTCGCCCTACCGGAACCTCTTTACGGACGAGAGGCTGCTTTCCGAAACCAAGGAAGAACAGCAAGTGCTTCCACTTCATCGGGTCTGCGCCACGTTTCCCGTGGCACTATTGGAGAGACTGACATGAGCGATACAAAAACGAGAAGAAAACCCCTTCGCAAGGTTCCGTCCATCGCTGAGGGGGAGGATCAAGAATGGTATGGAGCAGAGGCTCATGTTCCTTACCAGGACAGGCCTATTGACTGGCTGCGTCCATTCAGAACTGACGGCGCCGGATTCACTGGGGTCGCGGTGAGTCTTGCCTTTCTGGGCGGAACCTTGCTCGGCAGCCTCCTCTTCGCCAGCCTCAGGCGAAAAGACAGAGTGTGATCCTATCCCACATGGCGACGTCCACAACCCCCCTCACCCTGGAAACCGAGGAAAAGGTCCAGGAAATCGGCGAAGTCGACATTCTAGTTGGCATCCCAAGCTACAACAACGCTGACACCATTGGACACGTGGTCAGAGCGGTCAGTGCGGGACTCGCCAAATATTTCTCAGGATTGCGAGCAGTGTTGGTGAACTCGGATGGGGATTCATCAGACGGCACGCCAGATGTGGTTTCACGCACGGTGGTGGACTACGGAGCCATGCTTATCAGCGATCACCAAAGCCCTCTCCACAAAATCATCACGCCGTATCATGGAATTCCCGGCAAAGGGAGCGCCTTTCGCACCATTTTCGAAATTGCACGGCGGCTGAAAGCGAAAGCCTGTGCGGTCGTGGATTCAGACCTTCGCAGTATTACCCCTGAATGGATCGAATTACTGCTGCGTCCGATTCTCGACGAAGGCTATGATTACGTCGCCCCCTATTACCTCCGACACAAATACGACGGGACTATTACCAATAGCATCGTCTACCCTGTAACGCAGGCGCTGTACGGGCAGAGGGTACGCCAGCCTATCGGAGGCGATTTTGGATTCTCCGAACGGCTCACCGAACATTATCTGGACAAACATGTATGGGAGTCTGATATCGCTCGGTTCGGAATAGACATCTGGATGACTACGGAGGCCATTGCAAGCGGTGCCCGAGTCTGCCAAAGCTTCCTCGGCGCCAAAATCCACAACCCGAAGGACCCGGCAGCGGATCTTGCGGGGATGCTGGTGCAGGTGATGGGAGCGGTACTGGCCCTCATGGAAGACCACCAGGAGGTCTGGCTTCCCATCAAGGGCACAAACCCCGTGAGGCTGTTTGGGTTCCAGTATCAGGTGAGCGTGGAACCTGTGAATGTGAACGTGGATCGAATGGTGACGAGTTTTCGACAGGGTCTCATTGACCTTGAACCGCTCTGGCAGAAGGTGCTGACGCCAGAGACCCTCACGGGGCTCTTGCCTCTCGCTGCCTGTCCATTGCAATCGTTTCGCATTCCCGATGACCTTTGGGCACAAATTATCTACGACGTCGCGGTCGCCTACCATCATCGGCTCATGCCTCGTGACCACTTATTGAAGGCGCTCACCCCCTTGTATTTAGGACGCACCGCAACCTTTGTGTTGGAAACTCAGGCCCTCACATCGGCCGAAGCGGAAACCAGAATCGAAGATCTCTGTCGCGCCTTTGAAGACAAGAAATCCTACTTGGTGACACGATGGGGTACACCAACTCCTCCATGAAGATCGTACGCACCGGCACGTGGTGAATGTCCATGAGGAACTCGCAACTCGTTATCTTCCCTTGTACACGTGATCCGTATCCCATCACCGGCCCATTCCGAGGGAGCAGCCAATGAAAGAATTTTGGGAGACAGCCCTAATGGGGCCCCTGACAGAGGTTGGAAAAGGAGCGCTAGCGTTCTTACCAAGCCTTTTGGCCATGCTTATCGTCCTGACCGTCGGGTTGATCCTCGCCTGGGCCGTCAGCCATTTAGTTGAACGGCTCCTTCGGGTTCTTGGCCTGGATTCCCTGAGCAACCGCATTGGCGTGAGCGCGGCTTTGGCAAGGGGAGGGGTCAAAAACGAGTTCTCCCACCTTGCTGGGACGGGCGCGTATTGGCTGATCGTGATCTTTGCCGTCATGGGCAGTCTCGGCGTTCTTAATCTTGAGCCCGTGAAACAATTCGCGGTCGCCTTACTCGCCTATCTTCCGCATTTGTTCCTCGCCACGCTCATTCTCCTGGCAGGATACCTCCTGTCGAATTTTATCTCTCAGGCTGTTCTCATCGCCGCGGTCAATGCCGGTCTGCCGCCCGCTCGGATGCTCGCGGCATTTTCCCGCTGGGCTGTACAACTCGTGGCTCTTGCGATGGCCCTCGAGCAATTAGGCATCGCCGAAACCGTAGTCGTGGTCGGGTTCGCCTTACTGATGGGCGGAGTGGTGTTGGCTGGTGCAATTGCCTTCGGCCTAGGCGCAAAGGACCTTGCTAAAGATTACCTGGAACGACGCCTTGCGCTGAAACACGAAGAGGAGAAGGGTGACGACTTGCGCCACTTGTGACCATCCTGTCGAGGAGGAAGGCTGAAAGCCTCGCCTCCTCATGTGCAGGGACTGCGTGCTGGATATGACTTCACGACTCTCTCTTGAAAACTCATTCCCCCGCGCGTGCAAGGTAATGATCTGACAGCGATTCCCCTTCCTTGGAAAGAGTCCTCTGGCCCCAGGACAGGAAAACGGTGCCCGGTGAGGCACGTCTTCAGGCTAGAGGTGTGAAATCTCCTCTTTTTCCTGCTCTGCCTTCTTCGGATGAAATCGCTTTTCTAAGGCTTCCTTCGCAATATTTCTCCCTCCCAGGCCTAAGGCGATCGAAAGAGCAAGCACGACGCCACCGAACGTGATCGAAAAGGCTGCAATCACAATCTCCCGCGCAATTCCCAACTGCGTCAGCACCATGGCCCCGGTAAAGATCAACACGCCCCACCGGATCAAATTGGCAATGAGGCGGGCCTCCTCGACTTGCGCATTGACCAAGCCGATGAGAGCAGCTTCGGCAAAAAAGTTGGCCAGAAGCCAGCCCACAAACGAGAGAAGCACTGCTGCCAAGAAATGAGGAAGGAAGCTGAGGATGACGCTCATAAAGTTGGCGGTCGCCTTCAGGTTCAAGGCGTCAACCGCCATGAACGTGAACAGAAGAAAAATGGTCCAAAAGGCCAGACGCCCCACGAGTTCCGAGCAGGAACGTTTGACCCCTCCCTTGTGAAAGGTCGCGGTCAACCCCGAACGCTCACAGAGCGCGTCGAACTTCAGCGCCCTGAGCAGCCGATTCAGAACCATACGGGCTGTCCACCCTGCGAGCAGACCCACGACGAGCAGGCTGAGCATGGCCAAGATGTTCGGCAAAAACAGCGCGATCCGTTTGGTGGTGTCTTGAAAGGCCTCGATCACGGCCTGCTGCCATAGCTCACTCATGCCCGTTACCTCCATCGCTCCGTGAGGAACGGTTTTTGCGCCTCAAATTCCTCACAGAGTCGCTCGATATTCTGTTCAACCTGGTCTGCACTGCTTTCTTTAGTTTCCATAAGGAAGGAAGCGGTCCGGCCCAGATACAAAGGGGTCAAGGCCTTGAGAAGGTGATCACGGTGCACAACTTTTTGGTGATAGGCGAGAGCAAAGTCGTAGATGACCTGGACCCAGACCTCGATGGGAAACCGGTAGTCCTCCACATCAAGGAGGCCGAAAGGAAGCACCTGAGCCATCGTTTCATGCGAAAGAATGAGCTCCCAGATGGGAAGCAGATCGCGCAGTCCTTGTCGGAAGGCTTTCACCATGCGCTCCACGTTGACATGAACGGGTTCTGTTGTCACCTCAACGGGTACCCCAAAGACAGGCACAGGGCTCGATCCTTTGCGAAGCTCCCAGACCTCTTCGTATTCCTCCATCAGACCAAATACGGAGCCGACGGCCTGGCTCAGCACCACAGCAAGCTCCCCTCCGGCTGCCCTCGAATCCTGAACTTTTTGGCCCAGGGAAGCGTGGCAGACCTCAAACCCTTCAGCGAGAGCGACGGTCGTCATCCAACTTTCGATTCCCAACTGCGCGACTTCCCCCCCCCACACATCCTTGGTGAGATAAGAGGCGGCCAACTTTTGTGAAATTCCATACGCACCGCCGCTTTGATACCGGACGCGCTTGCCATAGAGGGCTCTATTCACAGGGTAGATGATGCTGTTCGTCAGACTTCCATCATTCTTGTGCCGGCGATACAGGGGAGCGACAAAATCAAAACTCCGCTCGATGATTGGACTGAGCAACGACCCAACCCATTCCGGCGTCACGGATTTGAGATTGCCGTTGACCACAGCGCAGGCCTGGGCTTCAAGCTGCTCAGCTACATGAAACAACGTTCGAAGGGCGCTGTCGTACCCCGGCACGCCATGCTCTGGGGTGATGAGGGGATGCACAGCCGGAATGGGGTGTTGGACGCAAAGCGTTTCCGCATGTTTCGAGTGTGGGTTCTGGAACATGTCAGAGGTACCATCGTGCGATCCTGCGTCACAATTGATCAGCACCGCTCGGCGATTGGGGAAGGCTTTCCCAAGCCCCGCCACAAGCGAGGTGACCACTGACTGGATTGTGGCGGCGTTGTTGTGAGTGGGGATTCCGATCACCAGGTCTGCGTTCCCAATTTCAGAAAGCCTGTCCTGAAACTCTTGCGGAAAGAAATCGTCGGCCATCATTCCCTCAGGTCGGCCCTTGGACGCCCCAACATCGGAGACATGTCTCGCACTGATTGGCTCGTCAACGGCCCGTTTGTCCCTAGCAGTTTCGTGGGGAATCGACCCCCCTGGAGGCCTTCGACCCAGCGCGCAAGAATTCAGGAGGCGCTTGAAATCTTGAGAAGCGTCAGGTAATCATTCAGATGTCTGGTGATCAGAAAATTCCGACGGACATGCTCGCGAGCGGCTCCCCCCATCCGGCCGATGAGGGCGGGGTTGTTGAGAAGATACCGGATCCTGAACGCGGCTCCTTCGACTGAATGGACGATATACCCTGTCACATCGTCGATGACTTGGGCCCCGATGCCACCCGCGATCCCCCCGATCACCGGCTTGCCCTTCCACATCGCTTCGGAAACGGCGAGGCCAAATCCTTCTTTGATGGATTTCTGGAGCACGATGGTGGCCGATCGCTGCAGAGCATTGATCTCAATATCCGCTTCTGGTGGGAGTTGAAGGATATGTACATCCGGGTCGTTTCCAACCCGTTCCTCAATCTCACGAAGGAGGGACTCCCCTTCAGGATCGTGAGACACCCCGCTGCCAGCCAAGACGAGTCGGCAATTGTGATGCTTTTTCACAAGC
>JBFJQA010000024.1:0-23030 GCA_041616875.1 Nitrospiraceae bacterium
ACCATTGACGGGCAACGGGTGAATGCGGGGATCTTATTTTGGGACGTCAGTTGCCTCCAAGACAACGGCTTGGTCGATACGTTGGATGATGACGAGATTGCTCTCGGGTTAAACATCACCGATGGACTGGTCGACGATGCTGAGAAGATCCTGACCTTTGTCGGTAGTGAGCTGGAAAAATTGGGCGGCTCATAAATCGGACCGCAGCTGGCGAGGTGCGAGAGGCCTTGATCTTGGACCACATCCGCTCGGCCGACCGTTCACAACATGGCTGTTACCTCTCGCCGCCCTGCCTGTCTCGACCGCGACTTTCTTGTATTGGCGGACATGGATTGGTTCCGTAGGAGCAGAACACGCAGCAATCGCCGACCTTCGGGCGGAGCGTGTCGTGGCACTGTTGACATTCATAGACCACTTGGCATGAATCCACTAGCATTGTCTCGCTTTTCTCAAACTGACAATGCGGGCAGGTAATCGTCGATTGTGTTTCGAGTTTATTCCTCATACTCGTCTCCTGCTGACAGTTCGGCCTGCAGCCGAAAAGACGACATTCTAAATTATCATGGGGCCTTCACGGGCGCGAGAATCTTTTCAAGGCCCCGAACGCCATCGCCAATCTGGGCAAAAATGCTTCCGATCGGAGGAAGATGAAGGGCCTGGCGGGGTCACACATTTGGCGGGAGGGCGCCCTTGACTCCACCGCCTGGGAAGCCTATGGTGAGAGGGTGGGAGGAGTTAAACGCCCCGAGGGAATATGGTGTTACAGGGGGTCCAGTGCTGAGGATGGTGTGCAAGCCCAGCTTTGACTGGGAAGCCTAAAGTCCCACCAAGATCTCCGCCGTATCTAAACGCTCTCGTTAGGAGCGTGCTCCTTCCACTTAAATCTCCGAATACTCCTCACCGGCCACGCGATTCCCATTCGCCCATTCCTCCCAGCCTTTAGTCACATGCCTCGAGGGCCCGTCCCCTTTTACCCTTCTTCAGCATTGTTGCGGAACGCGTGGAAAACGACTTCTTTGTTGTTTAATTATACATTGTATATCAAGTTATTATGTCGTAAATACAATGTAATAGATTAACCATTGATTCAGTCATGTTGCTATTCTTCTTTCCTTACCCGGCCCCTCCATTTCCAACCCTCAGCTAGCGCAGTCGTGAACGCTAGCATGGCATCGAGGTAACGCAGCGCGGGTGAGGCGTGAAGCGTAATGGGTGTATGAAGAACAGGGGTAGCTACGGAGACCATCACTCACTCCTGTGTCTCGCGCGGGTCGATTGAGTCGAGAAGACATTGATGGCGAACATCGCGTGCCATGACGGTCTCCGTATCGCGCTGCAACTCCTCCTCAGTCTTGAAATCCTCTCGTTTCATCATCTCTCGAACCAAACTGTCATAGATGACCTTGCGTCTCGCTTCCTCGCATGCCGAGCGAGAGGGGTACGTCGACCATAGGTCCCAGTACCCGTCACTGCCGCGTGGCATATGTTTGATCCACAATATCCACTCGGAGGCCGCCGCAGCACTCGACGCCCAGCCTGCGAACAACACTGCCGCGAGCACCAGACTCGCCCTTCTCATGACGACCTCCTTGCTTCACCTGACTTCACCTGCTACCAGTCATTGTTTTGGCTTCCACTCGTGCACGAGGCGTCGGGCCTCGGCAATCTGTTCCGCAGTCAAGTGCTTGGCGAGTGACTCACGGCTTTGCCGGGATCTCTCACTTTCGTGGACGGCGCCGAGGGAATACCAAAAATACGCCGCTACATAATCCTGCGGCACTCCAAGGCCGTGTTCATATATGGTCCCCAGGCTTCGCTGGGCCAGGCCGTGGCCTTGCTCTGCCGCCAGGCGAAACCACCTATGGGCTTTGTGATAATCCTGGCCGACCAACTGTCCGGAGTAATAGTGGGTGCCCAGAGACCATTGGGCATTCGCGTCGCCCTGTTCGGCTAGGATGCGGAGTTGTTCCACCTCACTTGAGTCTGCCCAAGCTGAAATGGCCAGGCAGAGGACCGACAGAACGGCCATGCCCATACTGAGGTTTGTTAGGCGAGCCATTCTTCGTTGCTCCCGATTAGGTCAACGGCCCCTCCCCATGAGCTGGAGCGCCTTGGCGACCACTCCAGAGTACGCTTCCCTCATGTTATTGGCAACGGTGACAGAGAGCCTACCGGGTGACGCGTTGTGCGTGAACGGCGAACCAGACAACGTGCTGCGTGAAGACTGATGTGGGATATGCAGAGGGTAATGGGGGATGGGTGAACGGCGATCGGTTCTTGAAAAATTCAGCCGGAATTAGGGTCGGAGTATAAGCGTTCCGAGAAGGAGTACGCTGCCAATTGTGTCAGCTCTGTTTTCCACTTGGAGGCGCGGAAGGAATATGCTCGCCCTAGCCTTTGGTTCAATAGAGCCAACCTAGGCAACCGCCGCATTCTTCGTCGTCGGACTATTCAGGAGCCTGCGCACGCGGTATCATAGGCATTGCGATGATTCACGCTACTCGCGCTGCCATTGCCGCTGCCTCTCCTTTCACGACAGCCGCCGGGGCCCGTATTGCCCGGCAGGGAGGAAACGCGGTCGACATTGCCGCTGCGGCCGCCTTGGCGGCGACGGTTTCGGAAATTCTGATGTGCTCACTGGGCGGATCAGCTTTTCTGATGGTCCGCTTGCCCGGCAAATCCGCGGAGTTGATCGATGGCGCTGACCTGCTCCCGCGCAAGCCCCGTGGTGCTGTTGGCGACTCCGCAGCCTGGCGCACTGTCCATTTGCCCTACGGCGATGGGATTGACGTGGTGGTCGGTCATGCTGCCGTCGCGGTGCCAGGAATGTTGGCTGCGGTGGATCTGGCCTGGCGACGACATGGCCGCCTGCCGTGGTCGGAAATTGTGGCGCCGGCCTTGGAGTTGGCTCGCACGACACTGCCTGTTGGGCCAACCTTGGCGCAATGGCTGGCGATTGCCGGACACCGGATTCTGTTCCATCAGGAAGCCAGCCGACGGTGCTTCTTCCCAGACGGTGAACGCCTGCTTGAAGAAGACGATCTTTTCCAAGTTCCACACCTGGATCAGACTTGGGACTGCCTGGCTCGGGAGGGAGCCCGGGCCTTTTATAAAGGCGATTTGGCTGCCGCTTTTGCGAAGGAGATGGAACAGCAGGGTGGTGTGGTGACGCGTGACGACCTGGCCTCCTACCATGCCGAAGTGCGCAGGCCGCTCGTCTTGTCCTCGCGGGGATTTGAACTCGCCGTGAATCCTCCGCCCGCCGTTGGCGGAACTGCCGTGGGGGTTTTGATTCGCTTGCTGGACATGGGCTGGCGCCCTGACGTTTCACCGGCCGAGCATGCGCTGTTGCACGCGCAAGCCCAATCCTGCTTGTTGAACATCCGCCACAACAGGCTATGCCAGTCTCATTTCGATGAAAAGATGGCACAGAACCTCCTCGATGCAGAGACCGTTCGCCACCACCTGGAGGCGCTCCACTCGCCAAACACCACTCATCTGTCCGTGGTGACCGATGATGGCGCCATGGTCGCCGTGACGATGAGCATGGGTTATGGGTCCGGTGTGTTGATCCCTGACACCGGGGTTGCCTGTAACAATAGCTTGGGCGAACCCGAACTGAACCCGCAGGGCTATCACGCTGGGGCACCAGGGAGTCGTTTGATTTCCAATATGGCCCCCACGATCGCATGGCACCAAGATGGGCGATGCCTGGCTCTTGGATCGCCCGGGGCCAGCCGGATCACAACCTCGATCGCGCAGACCTGGGCGCGCTATGTGCTGGAGGGCATGACGCTGGAAGAGGCCGTAAAGGCTCCACGGTTACATATTGAACCCTTGCGCGATACCCTTCGTGCCCAGTGCGAGCCGGGCATCGAGACCAGCCTGTTGGCGCCGCAGTTTGTCGTCCGCCCATTTGCGCGGCCCGACATGTACTTTGGCGCAATCAAACTCGCCGCCCTCGAACAAGGGGGTGGTTTGCATGCGGTGGCCGACGAACGCCGCCATGGTTCCGTGGAGATTGTCTAGTGACGGCGAACATTTTCGTCATCGGCCTCGATAACTTTAACAAGAGGAAGCTAAGCGCCATCGCCGAGGCCAGGGGGTATGAGATCCATCCCTTGCTGGACGTCACCCAGGTCAAAGGCCGTGGGCCCCTTGCCGTTGACACCCTCATTTCTCAGGCCTTGGACACCCTGCACACCTTCCACGGCAGGGTTGATGCCATTGTCGGCTATTGGGACTTCCCCGTGACCTGCCTCGCAGCATTTCTCAATGGCAAAATGGGTCTCCCGGCCCCTTCACTTGAAAGCGTCTTGAAGTGCGAGCATAAGTACTGGTGCCGGGTTGAGCAAAGCAAGGTGATCGACGAGCATCCCCGTTTTTGCGCATTTAATCCCTTCGATCCTGACCCGATTTCCGCGATCACCTTGCCGTACCCCTTCTGGATCAAGCCTGTGAAGGCCTTTGCCTCTCAACTCGGCTTTAAGATTCACAATGCCGAAGAATTTCATGACAGTCTGCGGATTATTCGTCAGGGCATTGTACGTTTCAAGGATCCGTTCACCTATTTTCTCAAACAGGTCAGCTTGCCCCCGGCCCTTGCAGCGGTCGATGGCGGGTGGTGTATTGCGGAGGAACTGATCTCCGGTCGGCAGTGCACACTGGAAGGGTATGTCCACGATGGCCGCGTCGAGGTCTATGGGGTCCTTGATTCCATTCGGGAGTCCAATCGCTCCTCGTTTTCCAGGTACGAATATCCCTCTAAACTTCCCAAGCAGATCCAAGACAGAATGATCGCCATCGCGGAAAGGGTCATGACCCAATTTCAATACGATCATGCTCCCTTTAATATTGAGTTGTTCTTCGACGAGCACCATGACAAGATCCGGCTCCTGGAAATCAATCCGCGGATTTCCCAATCGCATTGTGATCTGTTTGAAAAAGTAGATGGCGCGTCTCACCACGAGGTCATGATCGATCTTGCCCTCGGAAAACGGCCGGACTTTCCGAGGAGACAAGGGCCTTATGGCTGCGCCGGCAAATTCTTGATCCGCACCCATGAGGACGCGGTGCTGACACGCGTGCCGACTGACCATGACATCAACAGGGTGAAAACCCTCTTTCCCGACACCCTCGTCAACATCCATGTCAAAGAAGGTATGCGACCTTCGGACCTCCCTAATCAAGAACCCTACAGCTATGAAGTCGGGTATCTATACATGGGGGCCAAGAATGAACACGAACTTCTGGAACATCACCGACAGGCCATGGAATACCTCAGGTTCGAGGCCTCTCCATAACGCCGGTGTGTCCTGCCACCGTCTAAAGAGTTAAGAGAGACGATGAAGGCGGTAACATCCCTGCCATATGCTGTTCGTGAACTGGAGCATGTGTGGATTCCCATGCCGGATGGCGTTCGCCTGACGGCTCGCATCTGGCTGCCCGAGCAGGCGGAGCAGCAACCTGTCCCTGCCATACTCGAGTATATTCCGTATCGCAAGCGCGACGGCACGGCCTATCGCGACTCCATCACCCATCCGTATTTGGCCGGACACGGGTATGCCTGCGTACGGGTGGACCTCCGGGGAAGCGGAGAATCTGACGGCGTTCTCAAAGACGAATACCTGGAGCAGGAACAAGAAGACGGTGTGGCGGTCCTGCAATGGATCGCCTCGCAGCCCTGGTGCGATGGTCGAACAGGCATGATGGGGATTTCATGGGGGGGATTCAACGCCCTCCAGCTAGCCGCCCGGAAGCCGCCTGAGCTCAAGGCGATTATTACCCTGTGCTCCACGGATGATCGCTACGCCGACGATATCCATCATATGGGTGGATGTCTGCTCGGCGATAACTTGTCCTGGGCGTCATCCATGTTCGCCTATAATGCTTGTCCTCCGGATCCCGCGTTGGTCGGCGATCGATGGCGAAGCCTGTGGTTGGAACGCCTTGAACACAGCGGCTTGTGGTTGGAGACGTGGCTGAGCCATCAACGCCGTGATGCCTATTGGGAACATGGCTCCATCTGTGAGGACTTTTCCGCGATTACCTGCCCCGTCATGGCGATCAGTGGATGGGCCGATGGCTACTCAAACGCCGTGTTTCGATTACTTAGTCACCTCACGGTTCCTCGTCAGGGGCTGATCGGCCCGTGGAGTCACAAGTATCCTCACCTCGGCATTCCCGGACCGGCCATTGGGTTCTTGCAAGAAGCCCTGCGGTGGTGGGACCAGTGGCTCAAAGGCATCACCACCGGCATCATGGAGGAACCAATGCTTCGGGTGTGGATGCAGGACAGTGTTCCCCCGACGACCTATTACGACTTTCGACCGGGGCGATGGGTGGCTGAGCCCTCTTGGCCATCACCCCATATCGAAACGCGTCAGTTTACCTTAGCCCCTGCTCGCATCGTCCCTGCGGCAGACATGATCCCTCCCACTCCCTTGACGATCCAATCCCCCTTGAGTGTGGGGTTGTTCGCTGGAAAATGGTGCTCATTCGCAGCTGGCCCAGATCTCGCCCACGATCAGCGAGAGGAAGACGGCGGCGCCCTGGTCTTTGACAGCGCCCCGCTCGAGGAGCCAATGGAAATCTTAGGCGCGCCGGTTGTGGAGCTGGACCTTATGGCCAATCGCCCCGTGGCTATGGTCGCGGTCCGGTTTTCCGATATTGCCCCTGACGACAAGGCCACGCGGGTCACCTACGGTCTTCTTAACTTGACACATCGAACGAGCAGCGCGCATCCGGAATACCTGACCCCTCATGAACGGTACAGGGTAAAAGTCCCTCTCAATCATGTTGCTCAGGTCCTCCCCAAAGGTCATCGCTTTCGGATTGCTCTCTCCACCTCATATTGGCCACTCGCCTGGCCTCCTCCAGAGCCGGTTCGACTGACCATCTTCGCTGGATCGAGCACCCTGACGCTCCCAACACGTGCACCACGGGAGAGCGACACCCACCTCTCTCCCTTTGGTGAACCGGAAGGCGCGCCACCGCTCACTCGAACCCTTCTCGAACCAGAACATCACAATTGGCGGGTAATTCGCGATCTGGCTAAAGACGAATCCACGTTAGAAGTGATTAACGACAAGGGTATCTATCGGCTTGAGGACATCGGCTTGGAAGTTCAGAACAAGACCGTGGAGTGGTATACCTATCGTGCGGATGACTTTGAATCTGTCCGGGGGGAAACGTCCAGCGTACGAGGGTTCAGGCGAGGAAACTGGTCCGTCAAAATCGAGACACGGACGGTGCTGACTTCCTCGACCACCCATTTCCACATCCTTGCGGATTTGAATGCCTACGAAGGGGACAGACGGGTGTACTGCCAAAGCTGGAAGCGCCAGATTCCACGTGATTTCGTGTAGGACCGTCGCCAACCATTTTCGCTTTCCTTGCCAAGGATCCCACCAAGGATCCTCGTCACAGTCCCTCGGATTCTTGAATTCCTGATAGTAGAAATTTTCAATTCCTTTGACCCCTTCAGCCTTTGGGTTTCTAATATCCCTATCCACGTAGGGATATTTCGCTCACATCGCCTGAATATTCGGAGGGTTCCATGACACGCTTCCACATTTTTGCGCTGTTCCTCTTCACTGTATTGATTTCCGGCTGTGTGTCTCATCCGCAAACCGCGGAGGAGTTTCGCAAGGCCGTCCCCGGCGCTTTCATGGCCAAGGTGGAAACCTTCGAGGTCAACCGTCCCTTCAGCCAGGTGGCCAATACCTTTCAAAAGATGGCACCACAGTGTTTGAGTAAGACAATAAAAACGACATCCCAAACCCGCCAAAGTTACCAGGTCATCGTCACCACCTACACACCCACTGTCTTGGTGTCGGGAAATAAAGCCGAGTTGCACGTGCAACAACATCACGAACAGGGCGTCCTCAATGTCAGTAAGGAACCCAGAGGGGGCTATTATTTGATGGTTGCCGATGCGCAACCCGTTAACAAAGAGAAGACACGCGTTGATCTCTATCGGCCGTCCATGGGCTTCGACCCCATGGTCAAGGCCATCAGGGGTTGGGCGACTGGTGACAATGTGGGATGCCCAGATCTTACCAAGTGACGCCCTCGCTTCAAGGACCACGTCATGGTGAAAGACATCGCTCAAACTACCGCCAGATGTATTGGTGGATCAGTGCTGGCGGTGAGCCTCTTGACCGGCTGTTTCGGAATAAGAAGCTATCCGAATACCCTCGACAAAAATCTGCATGTGCACACCGCAGCTGATGCAGGTTCGTTTTTCTCGAGCGTGCGTACCGCCGTGGATATCCATCGTGTGAACGCGGACTGCCAAACCGAATATGAGGGCACAGTTCAGCTGAACACGTCCACGATCGATATCGGGATCCCCCCAGACAGGTGGAGTCGATTGGTGTTTGTCTTTGCCAGCTCCTCTTTTCTTGCCAGTACCAGTGGCACCATCACCTATGAGACTCTGATGAAACCACGAGCCGGCCATACCTATGAGGTCACGGTCAGCTACAGGGACGATATCTATAACGTATCGGTTTACGAAACCCAGCCAGGAAATCCGGCACGCCGCGAGCTTGAGCGCAGCACACTGACCGCCTGTCATGCACTTCCCACCTAGGTTTCATGTACTACTTTCGCTACCCCGCGACAATAGGGAGCCTAGAACGATCGTCCCGCCGTTTTGAACGGCCTTCCGATACCTAGCTGGTCTGTGCGAGTGTCGAGGGAAACCCTTTTCCCCAGGTCCCCAAAACATCTCACCAAAAATGGGGGCTTCCCCATCTCACTCCCTCCATCAGACTTTCTGGTGCCATTGCAGTCAGTACGGGCTTTATGATACGCGTATAAAGGCTGCTACTCGTGAGAACCTTGTCGACACGCAGTAAGAAACCTACACCCCCGAAGGCTAACCCTCGCAGTCCCCAGCCGAAGGAGACCGTCTCCGCGGTTGAGATGGGGACGCGTCAACGGGAAATCTCCGTCTCCGAGTTCTTTACCAAGAACCGGCATCTCTTAGGTTTCGACAACCCCAGGAAGGCTCTCCTCACCTGCGTCAAGGAAGGCGTCGACAACGCCCTGGACGCCTGTGAGGAAGCCGGGATTCTCCCTGAGGTGATCGTCAAGCTAGACGTCGTGCCAGAGGGGGACACTGCACCCGCGCCGAGCCAGGCAACCCGATTCCGGATTACCGTCATTGACTTCGGCCCCGGCATCGTCCGACAACAAATTCCTCGGATCTTCGCAAAGCTGCTCTACGGATCCAAGTTCCATCGTCTCCGCATGAGCCGCGGGCAGCAAGGCATTGGCATCTCCGCCGCCGGGATGTACGGGCAGCTGACCACCGGCAAACCTGTCCAGATTATTTCCCGCACCAGCGCGAGGACACCCGCCCACTATTTTGAGGTCCAGATTGATACCAAGAAAAACGAGCCTCGGATTCTCGAGAAAAAGCAGATCGCTTGGGAGTATTCCCGCGGCACCCAGGTGACACTGGAGGTCGAGGGCCGCTACCAGAAGGGACGGGCATCGGTGGACGAGTATCTCGAGCAGACCTCGATCGCCAACCCTCACGTTAAGCTTGTCTACCTCACCCCTGAGGGAGAGACGAAGGAGTTTCCTCGAACCTATCACGAGCTGCCCCCGCAACCACGAGAGATTAAACCGCACCCCTACGGCATCGAATTCGGAATGCTGCTGAAGATGCTGCACGATACCAACAGCCACTGGCTCTCGGGATTCTTGACGAGCGATTTCTGCCGAGTTTCGCCCAGCCTTGCCGAGGAGATCTGTAAGACCGCGAAAATCTCGACCCACGCAAGGCCGCGAAACATTCACGGACCGGCCGCAGAGACCTTGTACAAAGCCATTCAATCGACCAAAATCATAGCACCACCAACGAACTGTCTTTCGCCCATCGGTGAAAAAGCGATCCTCTCCGGCCTGTACAAGCAAATCAAAGGTGAGTTCTATACGGCGGTCAGCCGACCGCCCGCCGTCTATCGCGGCAACCCCTTCGTGATCGAGGTGGGGTTAGCCTACGGGAAAAGGCCGGAGGAAGCCTCAACGCCACAGATCGAAAAGGAGGTTCCCCTGGCCGAAGGGGAGGAGCAAGACCGAGACCAGGAACTTGCCCGCGTCATTCGGTACGCAAATCGTGTTCCGCTGCTGTATCAGCAATCTGCCTGCGCCACCTTTAAGTCCGTGCTCGAAACCACGTGGCGCAATTACGGCGTATCCCAATCACGAGGCGCCCTGCCTGCGGGCCCGATGGTGATTTTCGTGCACATGGCCTCGGTGTGGGTTCCGTTTACGAGCGAGTCCAAGGAAGCCATCGCCGATTACGACGAGATCCGGAGGGAGATCAAGCTCGCCTTACAAGAAGGCGGCCGACGTCTCGGGATTTTTCTTCGACGACGGGAGCGGGCCAAGAGCGAGTACCGCCGGCGCAACATCTTTGAACTGTACATCGAGGAAGTCGTCGAAGCATGCAACCGCCTCAAGGGTGGGAAACTGCCCACACACAAGCTCAAGGAACAGCTTCAGCAGATCGCCATGAAGCGGACCGGCGGCGAGAAAACCGACGAGGTTCTGGGCAAAAAGGGCCACGGGCCGGAAGGTCTGCCGAATTCGATTATCGTCACCCCCGCGGGGCCTGAAGGGGACGTGCCGGTTCAGAGCCACGAGGCACCGCAAACGGGCGCGCTGCCGAACGAGCCTCCCGAACCAGCTAGGGAGGGTGTGAAGACGACTCGGATAGAGAAGCATGCCTCGCGTACGACCAAGGGGAAGCGTAGGGCCGTAAAACCGACGAGGCATGCGGGGCCCACGCCTTTACGCGAGAAGATAGCGGTCAGGCGCACCGGGACCGCGACCACGCGCGCAGCGCGCAGAAAGAAATAGGACACACCATGGCAAGCAAACAGCACAAGAAAGCCGGCGTGGTCGAAAAGAAACTCGTCGGCGTGGCCGATGTGGTCATCACCGCCGCCCAGCGCCGCAAGGATCCTACGCTGGCGATTCCCGTACGCTCTCTTTCGAACGTCACGTTCAGCGAGCGCAAGGGCCTGATTGAGATGGGCAACAAGAAGCAGGCCCGTTCGTTTTTCAACGTTGGAATGGCCAAGAAATTTATGCAGACGGTCCTCGTCGCGGACGCCCTCTCCGAGCTTCAGCGCGCCGACCTCACCACCTCACTCCGGGAGATCTACTACCGCACCAAACACACGATCAAAGATTCGAACGAAAACACGTTCGACAACCAGAACGAATCAGATCCGGTCATCGAGGACCTCGAGGTGTCGCTCGAGGCCCTTCGTGAAGAGCTTCACGTCCGTGCCGAAAACGGCGGCAGCGTAGTGGGGCCTCTGGTGCTTGTTGATGACGGCGACCAGGTAAACTGCGCGAGGCTCGGCAAAGGCGGGTATTCCGTCCCCTCCATCGTGGAGCCGGAATACCTTCAGATTAAGAAGTGCACAGCCGACTTCGTCCTCCTCGTGGAGAAAGGGACCCAATGGAACCGCCTCTCGGAAGACAAGTTCTGGCGGAGGTACAATTGCGTGCTCTTGACCGGGAACGGCCAACCGCCCCGCGGCGTACGACGTCTTGCGCGGAGGCTTCACGAAGAAAAGCGCCTTCCTGTCTACGTCCTAGTGGATAACGATCCGTGGGGTTACTATATTTACTCAGTCGTCAAGCAGGGATCGATCAATCTTGCGTTTGAGAGTCAGCGCATGGCCATTCCGAAAGCCAAGTTCATCGGGCTCTCGAGCGCCGATCCCGAACGCTACGGGCTTCCGCGGAACGTGGGTATCATGCTCAACGATAAAGACACCACCCGCGCTCGCGAGCTGCTCAACTATCGGTGGTTCCAGAAAGACAGCTGGCAACAGGAGATCAAACGGATGTTGGCCAGCGGCCTCAAATACGAACTGGACGCCCTTGCCAACAAGGATTTTCAATACCTGACCAAGAAGTACCTCCCTCGCAAGCTCAAAGAGAGAGATTGGTTGGATTAGCGGGCTTGTAAAAGAATAATCTGAGGGGAGGGGGCAGAGGAATGACCTTGCGAGCACACGTTGAGGCGCTGTATGAGACCATCAGATCCTCACTGGGGAAGCACGATCCCAACCAGGTGCAACAAGCACTAGAGCGCGAACTTCGCCACGTCGTCCCGACCTGGACCCAAGCCACACCCACTTGTCCCGGATGGTACTGGTTCAAACCGCCCGGCGTCGCCGAGCCGCAATTACTCCTTGTGGATCATGGCCGGGTCGACACAAAACTGATGGCAGACCTCGGTCCTCCCCATAATCTGGTCGATGTGCAGCGTGTTCAAGGCCAGTGGGCCGGCCCACTCCTTCCACCAACGACCTAGCCGACCACAAAGCCCTTCAGAGACAGATCGGGGTTGTGGGTGCACTCCAATTGTTTTGCTTTCTAACACACCCGCTGCTCATGGCCCATGAGTACCATCTCTCAGGGCCCAGCGTACCGGAACTCTTTGCGGGCACCTCAAACCACTCCAATCTCACTTCACCAAAAGAACTGGTTGATTTCTCCTGAATTTCGGCGTATCCCTCTGAGACATTCTACGTTCATGGCGCGACTCGCGAAGGTGTTGCGGCCTGCGTGGAGGTGCAAGGCATGCCAGGACCGTCGACCGTCAGGGCAAGAGGATAGTCTTATGATTCAGAAGAAGGATATGGGGGATTCGGCGGTCCCCCTTTTTGACAGGCTGAAGGCGGCTGAGCTCATGCAGCCTCAGGTCCAATCGGGCCATGAGCGGACCAAAGGGGATGTGCTGGCTTCTCTGATGATTGAGGGATTCGGCGGCATCCCGATCGTGGATGAGGCTCGGCGCTTGATTGGCATTGTCACCGAATTCGATCTCCTCGCCGCGCTGGAGAGTGGGAAGAAGTTGGGCGACTTGTCCGCCGAGGAGATTATGACCCGTGAGCCCGTCAGTGTATCCCCGCACACGGACATGCGGACCCTAGTTCACGTTATGCAAACCAATCACGTCATCCGGGTACCCGTCGTTGATCGAGAGGGGAAACTGGTTGGAATCGTGGCCCGCCGAGACATTCTCCAGGGGTACCTGAGCTCTAGTCCGGATTAACTGGCTGGTCAGCGTCTTGTTGGCGACAATCGTCGGCAGTTGGTTCGTGAACGAATCCTTTCATCCTCATGCTGGCAGACAGGACACTACAGGGGACTTTGATTCACTCGAAAGCCCTAGAGTAGAGTGCGATGGTGGTAGAATGATGGCGCAGGACTCGCGCTTTTTTCATCGCCATTGTCAAGGAAGGAATCCCGAGTGGGGCAGGAAGATTTAGCCGGCCTGACAGTCAGCGCACTCCTCGATCTCGCCATTCGGGCTGAGGAGGAGGCCGCACAGCGGTACGGGGAATTTGTCCGTCACATGGAGGAACAACACAACGCTCAAGCGGCCACCCTCTTCAGGCAAATTCAGACGCAGGAGACCGCGCACGTTCAGCAATTACGAAAACAGCGAAGCCGCTTGACGGCAGAACCCACGAACCTGGAACCGGTGCGGTTCTTTGACCCAGCCGAAGCCACCACCTATGAAGGGTCCCAGTCCAAGATGACCACGGCGCGCATCTACGAGATCGTCCTACAGGGAGAAGAGCGCGCCAGTGCCTTCTACCAAAAGCTCTCCGAGATACTCCACGATCCGGAGGCCAGAGAGTTAGCCCGTTCGCTCTGGAAAGAGGAGTTAGGACATGTTGAGTGGGTGGCTCGACAGCTTCGCAACCTCCCACCGGAGTCAAGCCAAGCCCCGAGTTGAGACTGAATGACGTTTTCCTCCGGAATTGCGCCTACAGGTCAGGGTTTTTGGACAGGCGAGAGGATCACACTATTCTCCCGCATTTCAGCGGGCACCTCACCGTCGACTAGAATTTGGCCCCGATTGTTGATTCGTCTCGGGAGTTTTAGAATAACTCTCTTCCCGAGGGCATCCTCGGGATCAATCAAGTCATGCAAGTCGCGCATCCCAGCCACTGTGTCCCACAGAAATGGGCGACTCTTTAGGTCTCCTGGCAAGGAGGAATCTCCTACGACCAGTCCGGCCTCATTGATCCCCATGGCGCTACTCGACTTTCCCCCCAAGGTACCCAAATCCGTGATCGCGGAAGCGTCTTCCCAGAGAAACGCGTGGAGAGCACCGTCCACCGTGGTCGAGGACCCCACGATCTGGCCCGCGTTGTTGATGGCCCTGGCGTAACTCCTCACTCCTCCGAGGGTGCCAAGATCTTGCATGCCCTTACCGGCCTCCCACAAAAAAGCATGAGGGACCGATTCCGCCGTGCTGCCCGGCATGTCAGAGTTGCCGATGACCTGTCCGCGGTCATTGAGATCGACCGCACAACTGTATTTACCCCCGAGTGTCCCAAGATTCTCGATGCCATCCTGAGGGTCCCAGAAGAATGCATGATAGCCTTCCTGGCGCCGAAAGGTCGCGCAGCCAACGACCTGACCGCGATTATTGATGCCCACGGGAGAAATTCCCTCTATCTCGCGAATCCCCACCAGCGGGGTCATGCGTTGCATCCCCACGTCCCGCCCCCAGATAAAGCCATCCGAGGTTGGCCCCGTGAAGGGATTCGAGGTTTGCACTTGTGGCAGGTCGGCGATGCCCACAACCTGCCCGGCATCATTGATATCTTGAGCCTGGCTCTCGGTCCCCCCGAAGGTTCCCAGGTCCGTAGTCTCCACTCCCGGCGCCCAGACCGAAGCATGAGTGGATGGTTCACCGGCTCCATTCTCCGGCTGTACTGTAATCACGCCGGCCACCTCACCGTGGTTATTCATGGCCCAACCACTCGTACAGGGAGGGCACGTCCCCTGCACCTGATAGACGGTTCGCGGACCTCGGCCTTCAATCAGGACTTTCCAGAGTCCGTAGAGAACGGCGCCACAGAGAGCCACACTGACGATCATTGCAAGAACACGCTTCACACGGTCCCCCCCTGATACTCCTCAGCCCCTTCGTATCCCAGAACTCCCTTGAAGGGGATTGCCCGGGCTGCGTGACTGACCGTGACCGGGGCCAATCGAGCTTGGCCGTCCATCGGCCTTGAGTATCCATTTAGTCGCGGGCACCGATCCGTTGAGGACTCGCACCTAACCATGGAAAAGCCTAACGCGAAACGGCATCCTGAACAACACAAACTCAATTAGAGGAAGCGGCGTTTCACCACCTGAGCTCTTGCAATCACACATCAAGTAGGGTAGGACCGTGTCCCTTAAGACTTCCATTGGTGGATCTGTGTGTTTGCTTGCTTCCATCTGGACAGGGAGATGCCCGGCTGCTTTGGGTCGTCACAAGACCTTGTCTACACCGTCACTTACAACCCTATGTGCTCCATGAGTAGGGGGCGGGTCAGCTTTCTTGAACGACGATTACAATCGAAAGGAACGAAGCGCATCCTCGCCCTGGATGGGGGGGGCGTTCGGGGTGCGTTATCTCTCGGGGTTCTCGAGGTCCTGGAAGGCACCCTTCGCGAGCGATTGCGCCGAGATGAACAGTTTCGATTACGCGACTATTTTGATCTGATCTGTGGGACATCCACTGGGGCGATTATTGCGGCGGCCTTGGCGGCTGGGAAATCTGCATCGCAGATTCACACGCTGTATCGGGACTTGGCCAAGGATGTGTTTAAGAAAGGCTGGAAAATTCATGGCCTGCAGCCAAAGTACAATCCCACCACCCTGCTTACCAAACTGAAATCAATTTTCGTCGACGAGGAAGGGAAGTCGCTCACGCTCGGGAGTCCTTCTCTCACAACTGGTCTCGCTATTCTCACGCAGCGTCTGGATCAGAGCTACACCTGGGTAGCCCATAATAATCCACGAGGAAGATTCTATACGCAACGTCCAGGGAAAGACGCTCTACCCAACAAGGATTATCGGCTGCCCGAGCTTCTTCGGGCCAGTGCGGCAGCCCCCTACTATTTTCCACCACAAGTGATCCGGATCTCTCCCCAGCACAAGGGAGTCTTCGTGGACGGCGGGTTGACGGGATTCAATAATCCGTCTTTGGCTGCCCTCATGATCGCCGCCATCAAGGGTTTTGGGTTCGAATGGCCTCTGGGTAAAGAGAAGTTACTGGTGGTCTCTGTTGGCACAGGGTGGAGGCCGCTGAAGCATAAGATAAAGGCGGTGCTCGGAATGGGGATCAGGCACCCCTTCGTGTATACGCCATCGTTATTTGCGCTGATGGAGAGTTGTGATTGGTTGGGGCAGTCCATCATGCAATGGATGTCAAACAGCCCACTCGCCTGGCGCACGCATGGAGAAATGCGTGCCCTCAGTGGTGACCTGTTCGGTGACCACGAATGGTTCACGTATCTGCGGTACAATGCCGTGTTCGAAAGGAAATGGCTCAAGGAAGAAGTTCCTTCTTGGCGGACCACCGTTGATCCACACAACCTGGCCAAAATGGATGCGCCTTCTCACGTTGATAATCTCTATGCCCTTGGCAAGCTCCTGGCAGAGCAGGGGAAACGAAGAAAAATCAATCCCAAGCACTTCCAAGGGTTTGATGACCTGTATGCTCGATAAGGTCTTGCCAGACTTCGTTTCCCCTGGTGGAGCCAATCGGAATGAAGGGGGGAGTATGGTGGAAGATGCCGAATCAGGAAGCCCTGGAGGCGACGTTTATTTTCACGTGGATGGGGCGAGGTAATAGACGGGTTTGAGCGGGAGCAATCGCTTATCTGGCTCAGGCACGTTGGCGTAGTGCTCAAGCCAGAGGTCAAACAGTTGTTCGAGGTCAAGCAGCGTCATGTTCCGTTTTTCTTGCATGCGGGCTTCGTTCGCTGCATCTTCCGTGAAGCCCCCTAACGCCACCAAGAGACCAACGTCCTGTTCCCCAAGCACAGCCATGAAGGAACGGAGCCCATCGACCGTGACGCTGTCCGTCTGGTGTTTCACCTGGACTTTGACTCGAGGCACGTTGACCGGCAGGGGATCGCGGTGGGCGACAATATCAATTCCCATCTCCTGTCCAGGTCGAGCCACCCAAGAGACATGGTACCCCATGGCTCTGAGAAGCGCAGCAACAAGGGCGTGAACATCGTGGGGGCTCATCGCCCGAAGGTGCCGCTCCACCTCCGCCCAGGCGGTCTCCTCAGCTTCCTCATAGGTGTGCAGCGCGTCCAGGGGATCCTCGCCCTCTTCGCTCATCGCCTGAGGGCGACTTGCCCCACACCGGCTGCACAGACGCCGCGCTTCCTGAGCGAACTGTTCAGGGTCGCTCAGGTCGTGGTAGGCCTGTTTGCCTTGTTCGGTCAGAAGCCACCGCCCTTTCGATTTGATTAACCAGCCTGCCTTCACAGGAGTGATCGTCGAGATCCGAAGAAGTTTTTCAAACTGCCTAAGCCCTTGATTCGACCAAGAGCTTCTTTTCTCACAATCCATCACACCTAAGGACTCCTCAACTTTCCGCACGACCTCCTTCGCCGGCAGTCCGCCTGGATGACATGTTAAGACTTCAAATACCTTTCTGACAAGCTCCTCAGGACGCTTTGCGGGAGTGCCCGATGTCGAGGGAAAGGATAGGACCGTACCTGACGGTGGGTTCCTCTTATGAGAGACTTCACTGGGGAGGGACGTCACAAATTGGTTCAGCCGTTCCTGATCCTTTGACGCCATGACCCTGAATTCCAGGCCGCATTGTTCGCCTGTGCTCCACCGCACGGAGGCTAGGTTGACCCGCACTGGAGGTTCCTGAAGGGGAAGCGTCAGGCGAAGGCCAACAAAATTCCCCGGTTCGAGGGCAATCTCGCTGAAAATCTGGCATCCCCTGACAGAGAGATCATACACATCACTGTGGCCAAGGAGCTGCTCATGGAGCCAGTCATCCTTCAAAAGGGACGCCATCAGGGACACCGGATAGCGGGGATACCGGCGTGAGTCCGGTCGCATATCCGTCTGTTGCATGATGGAAGGCCTCCAGAGAAGTAGACAAGAACGAGTTCTCTAACCCTACCTGACCGTCCTGGCTTGTCAAGTGAGGAACAGGGGTCATAAACCTGCCCACCAGTTGTTGCGGAGAAGCTCGATACCACTCTGACAAAGGCATCCGCGCCCAGCGAATACCTGCTTGGACGTAGGAATCATTGGTCGATCCGGAGCATGATCGGACGTCACGATGAACTGGACCGTGTCAGGCCCGACCACGCCCTAGCCCACCAGGGCGGGTAGTCATTCAGACACAGCGCGCGTGCTCATTTGGACTTCGGGAGAAAACCCTTGCGCTCTAACTCGGCGACATGGGCCTGCAACACTTCCATCACATAGCCGGGGAACCGCTTCCCTGAGAGGGCCGCGGCTGCTCTGAGCTTCCGCGCTAACTCCGGAGGAGTGTTGCGCAGATACAGCACGCTTCCGGGATCTTGCTGAGAAGTGCCTTTGGACACGGGCATGACGCAATGATAGCAGGTTATCAATTTACGAGCAATAACCACTTGATTCGCTGTGTTAAACTTGCTAGCATAGCGCTCCCAGCTTGCGGAAGCATCATCGCTTACACGCCTAGCAAGGGAGGTCGCCATGTTGCACAGGTGGAGTGAGGAAGAGGAGGCGGACGATCCTCATCACGACGATGACGCGCACGACTGGCTCGTGCCAGAACCACGCGGCGACGGAATCATTTTCTACTTCTTTCGCCTCGCGGTGCAGGGGTATGGACCGCTCCATGGTCCCTTTACCACGAAAGCGGATGCGACCCGAGCCTACCACAAAGCCCTTGAGACGATCGCGGAGCAATTACCGCAGTTCAGAGAGGATATCGGGGACAGTCTCGACGAGGTTTCTGAACAGTAGGTCTGAAGCGATGCCATGGAATGGAACACATAAAGGAGGTGCCCGTGACACGTACTGAGCTCGAGGCTGAGCGCAACGCCCTCTCCATCATTCAGCGGATGCGCGACCTGCTCGCCGCTTCGCTGCTCACTTCAAACCCTGCGACCGAAGGGGAACATGCATACCCCGATCAGAATCTCCAGCGCCCTTCCTTGGTAGAACCCGAGAGAGCGAGAACCCTTCCGTCAGAATAAGGAACGCCGAGCAGCAACCGACCCGCTAACCAAGCGGATCTCATGTTGCGCTGACGCCCCACACTACGGTGGCACCCACCCGTGCCAGCACATGATTGTTTCGATCTGCCATTTGAAGGCTGGGTACGTATTCAGCAATCTCCAACATGTCTCAGGGCGCAGGCTTAACAGCGTGCCGGCAGAAAGAGCCTCCACGCTCGCAGTGCGCTTGACTCCTCTGACGACTGCTAATTCGCCAAAGACATCGCCTGGCCGTAGATCTCTCGTGTATGCCCGGCACCCATCCTTCTCTACACAGACCCTCAAATGCCCTTCCTGCACAAGATACATCGGCCCGGAATCATCTCCCTGTCGAATGATCAGTTGCCCTTTCTCTATACGGTTCAGCCGAAACTCGTTCAACATCATTGCAAGCACCTCGAAGGGCATCTGAGAGAATGGAGACTGCAAACGAAGAAAGTCTTGCAGATCTAACCGTTGGATGTGACGCTCAAAATAGCCTTGCACCTCAGGTTGTTGGCATAACAGCTCAGAGAACAGAGAACTCTCTAATCTCAAGGCCAACACATTGTCGCACGCGCGTACGGTGGCGGTTCTCTTCCCGTCTTGTAGAAGACCGACCTCACCGAATAGATTTCCGGGATGAAGCATGTTCAGAGTCTTCTCCCGGCCATTCTTATCCTGTCTGACGACCCGCGCTCGACCGGCACTTAAGAGATAGAGCGCATCCGCCGTCTCACCCTCCTGGATAATGGCTGCCCCGTAGGGAACGGAAAGCGGCGTAAATCGATCCATGTCCCGGATCAGCCCCCGCAACTCAGGGTCAAGAAAGTGGGGGCGCGAGTCCATCAGATTGGGTGGAGTCTTGTCCTCTACCATTTCGCTTTGACCCCCGAATGACAGTTCGAGAGTCCCTTCTCTGCATGCTAAACAACCAGGGCTGTCCTGGCGTATCCGGTGCAACGGGGATTGCTTACGCCTGGACATCATGCCGCGGGACGGGCCACCTCAGAAAGAGGTGGCCCGCCAAGCCCGGTGGTTCTGTTGGGTCGTCTTTCCAAATCGCTTTCAACCCAACCAGGACCACTGCCACCATGATCACCATCAGCGCTACCATGAGTACCATGTCAGCCACCTCCTTTCCTCGGATTTGACTCGTGTCGCTCTCGCTTCTGAGTTAGAGCAACCGTCATGCCACGAACAAGGCGGGCGCATCACAAGTCAGAGCAAGAAGCAAAGCGGTTGTTTTATCAGGACATAGCGTCTGAGGGTGCACTCTGACAAGATAAAGGACTGATGAAGGAAGCTGACTGGTTGTCTACGATGTTTACTCTTCTGTCTTTGTTGTAGACATGGCTAGGCGTTTAAGACTTAAGAAGGAAAAGACGGGAGGCACATACCTTTGAATCGCCATGTTCGACCGATTGATTTTTTAAAGGATTCGGAGTATCCATATGCAGAAGCGACACCGCACAGTGGCAAAGGCAGTCAAGGGAGTGCTTTGGGAATATTTGACGCATGTTTAATCGCAAAACTAGGCCACGTCATCCCTGATACCTTAGCCCCCTATGCAAGATTTCTACACGATGGTGTTGGCGGGCGGACGCGGCGAGCGGCTGCTTCCATTGACTCAACACCGAGCAAAACCAGCTGTGCCCTTTGGTGGAAAATACCGGATCATTGATGTCACACTGAGTAACTGTCTCAACTCCGGCCTCAGAAAAATCGCGGTCCTGATTCAATATAAATCCCATTCCCTGGATCGTCATATCCGGAGGGGATGGAGCGTGCTGAATCCTGAGTTAGGGGAATTTATTATGTCTATCCCCCCTCAGCAACGGATCAGTGCCGAGTGGTACCGCGGGACCGCCGACGCGGTCTTTCAAAACCTTTTCCTGTTGGAGCAAGAGCGTCCACGGCATCTGTTGGTGCTCTCAGGAGATCACGTCTACAAAATGAACTACGCCGACATGTACAGGTTCTATCAGGACACACAAGCCGACGCTGTGGTCGGGGCCATCGAGTGGCCGTTGGAACAGGCCAGGGATTTCGGGGTGCTGGGGGTGGATGATGTCATGCGGGTGCACCGGTTTGAGGAAAAACCCCAACAGCCGTTTCCCCTCCCACATGATCCCTCCCGTGCCTTCGCTTCTATGGGCATCTATTTGTTCAGAACCGATCTGTTGTACGAATATTTGCGGCAGGATGCCGCGCAGGAGACCTCTCACGATTTCGGGAGAAATATCCTCCCGGCCATGATCAAGCAGGGGCGGGTGTACGCATATAATTTCCGTGATGAAAACCGAAAAGAGGTTAAGTATTGGAGGGACGTCGGAACAGTGGACGCTTATTTCGAGGCCAATATGGACTTGGTGTCCGTTGACCCACTCTTAAATCTCTACGATCAGGAATGGCCGATCCGTACCTATCAGGGACAGTTCCCGCCGGCCAAATTCGTGTTTGCGGAGGAACATGCCGGCGGGCGCATGGGGATGGCTTTGGATTCCATTGCTTCCGGAGGATGCATTATCTCCGGGAGTCGAGTCCAGAACAGCGTCCTGTCGCCGAACGTGCTCGTTGAGGAGTATGCTGAAGTCCGGGATTCAGTCGTGATGGAGAATGTCAAAATTGGCAAGCGGGCTCGCATCCGGCGGGCTATTATTGATAAAGGCATCGTGATTCCCCCCGACTCCGTGATCGGCTATGACATCGAACAAGACCGACAACAATTTACCGTCACCGAGTCTGGAGTGGTCGTCGTCACTCCACCGCACAGCGCGAACCCGGGATAAAAGAACACAAAGGACGGAATGTCTTTCCTTGACACAAATAATCCTCTGCCGCCGGGGCCATGCCTATCTTCCTGCCGAGATAAGGATCTCATGTCAGCCTTGTCTTCCATAGCTTGCACCTCTCTCGAATGTCTTTGAAGTCCTAAAGCCAGAGGAATACTCAGGACAGGATTCTATCCTGCCGGTCGGGGATTGAGGATACTCACCGCTCACTTCGATCATTTCCGCAGAACATGCATTGCAAGATGGATACTAATCCAGTAATCTCCCAGAAGATCCGGCAGCTGTCTAGCCAGGTCGGACAACATTACGCGCCGAAAGATTTTGCCACAGTTTAGGCCCTTGAGAGGGGAGGTCCGTATGGAAGATGTACCTCAGGCGCTCCCGGAAGAGCATGTTGCTCAGCTTGAAAGCGCGCTCAAGGCGGCGGGGGCTGGCAAAGTGCTAAATCCGAAAGGGCTGACGTGGTTCGGCATGGTTGGCCCAGGCCAAAATCGTGTGGTGCACTGTCGCGGTCTGTGGAGGCCTGAAAAAGGACAGCCGTTTTGGGGACCCGAAGGTGATCCCAGCACACACTTTTTCGGGGCGAATAAATGGTGTGTCCTCATTATGGCGAAAGATCTTGCAAATCAGTCGACTCTCTACGTCCTTCCATATCGCGGCGCGCCTCTGAACTGCCCCGGTATCGATGCAAATGGTACACACCTGTACGCGTTGATGAACGACGACCCTGGCAAATTCGGGGACAACGAGAGTCACGAAACTGATCCTATGCGAGTCTGGTGACCGCCAACGGCGTGAGGAGAGGGGCGTGGGTGGCGTTGCCGGAAAGTAGGGCTGCGAGGGACCAGCTGAGCCGAAAGGAGGGCGTCATGGATACCACCCTCAGGTGGATTGCCTGTATGAGCTTGATCCTGATGGCACTTGGGCTCGCCGAACCCTTGCCCGTCACAATGGCGATGACTCAAATTCTTCCTGATGCGACCATCGAAGGCGATGAACAAAGCGTCACAGAGCTCATCGGCACCTTCGATCGTGCGCAGGAAGCGATCCGCGCCCGCGACCTTGATGCGCTGATGTCCCTGTACGCAGCCACCTATCAGTATCACGGGCTTCAGAAAGCGGATATTCGCAAGATCTGGGGTGAATTGTTTGCACATTATGACTTCATCGCCAA
>JBFJQA010000025.1:0-22821 GCA_041616875.1 Nitrospiraceae bacterium
CAGGGCCCCAAGAGCCAAAAGTCCGCCTTGCTGCTTGGCATAGAGAGCAAGGCCGAGGCCCGATCCCAGGGCGACCAAATCAACTGGGGCTTTGCCCAAGCCTCGGTGGATGATCCAGGCCCAGAGGCCAAAGAGGAATGGAACGGTTGCGATCGGTTCCGTGATGCCCGCTAACCCATCGATTCTACTGGCGACAATAAGATAAATTCCTGTCGCGACCACGCCCACCTGCCACTGGCGTGTGATGGTGCTGAGGATCGCCCCAACGAGGACACCATTAACTATCACCACCCCAAGGTAGGCCCACTGCAAAGAGGCCAGACTTCCGTCGGAGATCCGAAAAACGGATGCCCAGAAGGTGAAGACACCGGGAAAGTAAATGTACCGCTCCTGCATCACATCCTTCAGGCCATCCGCTAATTCCCGGGCATACAGTAAATAGAAGTAAAAATCGATTCCTCCAACCGAGGGTCTGGCGCTGACAACGAACTCGACGGCCACCGCCAAGAACACCACGCTGAGAAGAGTCAGACCGAAAACAAGGACCCAATTCCAGTCGCGCTTCTGAAAAACCACCGGCAGGAGACCAGCCTGCCCCAACAACGATTTGGGCTTCATGGTTTCCGTAGCCTGCGCAAGCCGCCCGTTCATTCCCTGCCCTCTTCATGTGCAATGACCTGCTCTACAACAAAAGGGGGCCGCTTTCGTGCCTCATCCAATATCCGCACCAGGTATTCGCTCAGGATTCCGAGTGAGAAAAGAAGCATCGCGCCCAGGAGGGCAGTCAAGCCGACGACTGTCATCCACCCTGGCGGGGCTGTGCGAAGCCAAAACCACAACACCAGGGAACCAGCCAGATACAACAAACACAGCAGCGCCGCGAGAAATCCCATCCATGTAATTAGCCTGGCTGGAATGTAAGTAAATCCGATTAGTGTATCGACGGTGAAACTAATTTTTTTTAGAAACCTCCATTGGGATTTTCCTTTTTCCCTCTGCCGACGAACCACCGGAATCCGGACGGGCCGATAGCCAAGCCAGTAAATTAGGACAAAAATTGACGAATTCTTTTCGTTTATTCGATTGATATCCATCACAACCTGCCTGTCCAGCAAACAAAAGTCGTACCCGAGGGGAGGAAAGTCTGGGAAGGCGAACCGCCGGACAAGCTTCCAGTAAATCCCCGAAACCGCCTGATGGTGCTGACTCTCTTCCCTTAGGCACCGCTCGCCTATCACGAACTTAGCACCACCTTTCCACGCACCAACCATGTCTACAAATAAATCCGGCGGCTCTTGCAAATCAGCGGATATAATCCCGACACAATCTCCCTTTGCGTACCGCAAGCCTGCCTGCGTTGCGGCCGTCTGACCGAAATTTCTGGTCAGCTTGACAATCTTGATTTCGGCCGGATATTTGGATGCGTAGTCCTTCAAAATCTCCATGGAACCATCTCGGGATCCGTCATCGACGAACACCAATTCAATGACATACTCGAGCAGACGGTTCCGCAAGGCCAGGAGTGCCGGAACCGTGTCATGCAGGTTCGCTTGGTTTTGGAAGACAGGAATAACGATGGAAAATACCGGCTTCATAACCTCGCTCCTGATCCTGTTTCTTTCATCGTCTGCCGGTTGGCACTCCGCCACCCCCAAATAAAATAGGAGGCATCCTCGCCCATGTGAAACAACAGATCAAGAATACTGACCGCATGCTCAAAGGGCGGGTGGAACTGGGAATATTCCGGATAGCCCGAATAATCCTTCCAGATCAAATCAATGCCAGCCCGACCAAATCGGGCTGAATCTAGGTAGGCTTTGGCGGAAGGGCCAGATACGTACACGTCGGCCCCTACCGCGTGCAAAAGGTCTAGGATGCGCTCTTGTTTCTTTGACGTCACCTCAAAGTGGGCCGACTGAATAAACTCGGTCTTGATACCCAAAAACTCCCTGGCAATATGCATGATCAAAAACTGATTCAGCTCGGACAGAGTACGCCAACGCACCTCCAGGTACACATGTTCGAAGAAGTCCTGGTATTGTTTGAAGTGCGGCGCCTTACTGTAAAACTGGCGAATGGTTTTCCAATGATGTTTCTGCCAGCCGTCATCAGGGATCGTCACCTCACAGATCCGGCGATTTCGGTCGGCGCCTACTGGTACAGTCACCCATAGACCACCCTGCGGCGTTTTAATTTTATTCCGGTTACGCCAATCCCGAACGGTAAATTGGACGTCGTCATAAAACACAAAGACTTCCACGTCATGAATCAGGTCAAAATAACCCTTCCAGGGGAGATAATTGGACTGGCAGATTGCGACTTTTTTCATGGCTCTCCCATGAAGTCATGAACCAGATCCGCGTAGCTGCGGCCTTCCCCTGGCCAACGGGTCTGTTTCCAGTCCGGGCATTGTCCGCAGAAGCCGTGGCGAGAAAAATCGTTGGCTAAATGAGCTGAACGGAGGTTTTGATAAACATCACTTTGCCACAGACCTCGAATTGTGGTACGCCGGTAATCGGCAAGCACTGAGCCGTGCACCCAGTCCTGAGGACAGAACGCAAGTTCCCCCCGCGGGTTCAACAGTATCCGCTCCCAGGGGTAAAGGCACGGACGCCGAGATTCCCGAGCTTGCTGTGCACGCATGACTTTGGCAATTTTGACTACTCCTCCTGCCGCCGAATGAAGCCGCCGAATAACAACAGAATCCACCCCTTGATCATTCCAGAATTTCTCAAAGTCCTGAGTCTCGGAAATATTGTCGGGATGTTCTACAAAGCTGACGACGATACGCGTGGAGGCTCCCGTCTTTCGCTTCATTTCTAGGAGCCGCACAACATTGGATTGCGTGACGTGAAGATTTCCCTGAACCCTTACGCGTGCATAGGTGTGAGGCATCAATGCGTCAATACTGACGTCAACCATATGAAGGCCTGATGCGAGAAGCTTCTCCACTCGTTTGTCATTTAGGATTGTGCCGTTGGTGGTCAGCGTGACGAACACCCCTGACCGGCGCACCGCGTAGTCCAGCATGTCGTAGATGTAGGGATGGACCAGGGGCTCTCCGTTGCTGGTATAGCGGATGTATTGCGTGCATCCGACACCGAACTCCCGCACCTCGTCCACCATCTTGTGATGAAGGTCGAGGTCCAGGTGGCGGCCGCCATACTGGTCGGACTTCTTGAAGTCAGGATGGGGGCAGTGCACGCAGGCCAAGTTGCAGACTTCCGTGGCGTCCACGATGACTTGAGAAGGGAATTCAGCCTTTAGCCGGTTGTAAAACCCGTACTGAATCGGAGTCTCCGGGTTGGACGGGGCATTGGGGTTGCCTTGGGTCCGCTTCATAGAGACCTCATCACGTCCTTGAAATGTTCGATGACGTAATCCGCATCGTGGAGCGTCATACTGGAGCTGATGGGGAGGGTAATTAAGGACCGGGATACCTGCTCCGTCACCGGCAACCGGCAGGATGCCCCATTCCCGTAGAGAGGCATTCCATGCAGCGGCGTATAGTGGATGGTGGCACCGATATTGTTAGCACGCAATCGAAGCAGAACCTCATTGCGGTCCTTTCCCATGCTCTCCAACGGCAATTGCACCACAAAGAGGTGCCGGGCGTGGTACGGATGCAGGCAATGAGTCTGAAACCGGAGGGCCGGCGAGATGTCCTTGAGGCCTTCCACGTAACGCTGGGCTATCTCATGCCGGAGAGAGTCGAATGCGGACTGGCGCGACAATTGAACACGTCCGATGGAGGCCTGCAGATCGGAGTAATTCATCTTGTAGCCCAACTCGGCCAGGGGAAGGGAAAGTAGGACCGCCTGGGGATGCGTGAAGCGCTTCCAGGCATCTAGCGGCAGCCCATGCTGCCGAAGGGACTGCAGGTGCAATGCCTGTTCGGCGTCCGACAGGGCGATAGCCCCGCCTTCCCCGGTAGAGAGATTTTTGTTGGCGTAAAAACTGAAACAGGTCAGATTCCCCGAGGCACCTACCCGCAGGCCGTCAGAAAATCGGGCCCCTAAAGCGTGGGCGGCATCTTCGATCACCGCGATCCGTTCTTGCAGGACTTCTCGCAGCCGGTTCACCTCCACCGCTAACCCGCCGAAATGGACCACGATGACGGCTTTGGTCCTGGGCGTAACCTTAGCGAGAATGTGCTTGGGCGTCACGCAGAGCGAATCGGGGTCGACGTCCGCAAACACGGGTTTGGCGCCCAGGTACAGAGCGGCGTTGGCGGTGCTGCACCAGGTCAAGCTCGGGCAAATGACCTCATCTCCCGGCCCGACCCCGGCTACCAGCAGGGAAAGAAACAGGGCAGAGGTACAGGAATTGACCGTCACCACATACGGAGCGCCAACGTAAGCGGCGAGCTCCTTTTCAAAGGCGATGGTCTCCGGTCCCATTCCCACCCATCCAGAGCGCAAGACCCTCCCCACAGCCGCAACCTCGGCATCCGTAAAATTCGGCTTTCCAAAGGCTAGGTAATCCTTACGAATCATCATGCACCGTTAGCCTACAGTGGCGATCTCTTACGGGCCCAGCGCTAGAATGTCTTTACATAACATCGGCAAATTTCCATTCCAAGGTCTTAAACATGAGGTAGCCGAGGGTAAGAGCGATCAGGGCCACCATGGCAGAAGGAATAAGTAACCCGGGCGCTGGCCAGGTCCCATACAGGAGTGTGCCTCGCCACACTTCCAGGATCATGGCCATAGGATTGAGGAGGTACAGCGTCCGATAGGAGTCAGGAATTACGGCAACGGGGTAGATGACCGGGCTGAGGAACATCCATACCTGAAGGATCAATGGGAGGAGGCTACCGAGGTCCCGCTGAACCACGTAAAGCGCGGAACCCATCAAAACGAGTCCGACTGTCCAACTTAAATGTATTAACAACAACCCTGGAACCGCGAGCCAGGATAGAGATGGACGAATCCCATACACCACAAGCAGCACTACCAACAGACCGGCACCGATGACAAAATCCACGGCAACCGTAAGCACTTTTGAGAGCGGTATGACCTCTCTCGGAAAATTGGCTTTCGTTACCAGATTCATGTTGCCCACGATGCTCGGAAGTCCAGCGGAGAGGGAGTTCGCGAAAAATAACCACAACCAGAGTCCCGTGTAGACGAAAAGCGGGTAAGGAACCCCTTCCACTGGAATGCGAACGAAGATTGAAAATACGATTAAAAAGACCACCATAATAGATAACGGCTGCATCCCCGCCCAAAGAATCCCCAGGAGAGTCTGACGATGACGAGCTCGGATTTCCGCCTGCGCTAATGTCCACAAGAGCCCGTTATATTGAATGAGTCGTCGGAGGTGATTTAACATGGTTTTTGATTCACGGCTTCAGGGTTTCCTTTCAAATTCTGAGAAGTGTATTCCAGAGCTGCCGCAGGCCATTTCGGTCCCGAGGGACCAGAAAAAGCCCAGTCCGATTCATCGCCCTCCACCATTCGGAAATCCGCTCTAATGGAAACCAGACTCCGCATGCAAGAAAGAAGGTAATAAACGGCGCCGTCTGAATGCCGAGGCGTGGATCAATACCGATTGCAAGAGCAAATGGGATGACATTGGCCAATAACACAGCCACCACAAGGAGTTCTCGATACGAAGACATGACAACGAGGCTCAGTCCAACCACATAAAAAGCATACCCCAAGGTCGAGCTTGTACCGGTTTGCATCCCAAACAAACTCGTGGGAGTGAGGTACGTCTCTAAATACCCTCGTAGGGTTGTGTAAAACACCTCTTCCACACTATGAAGCCCAAACAGATACTCGAAGCCGCCGATTTGGGTGCCTCGCATCGAATTGGTTGCCATCTCTTCCCGTGTGGGACATCCCTCACATCCCGTTTCCTTCAAAATCACAAATTCGTAATTCCTCGCCCAGGCAAAGTGCAGGTTTACGCTGTACATTGGATCACCAAAGACTCTGTAGTTGTGCACGAGATGTGGGACAGAAAACACGGCAATAATAGAAACGGAAATAGCGAGGAGCTTCCAGCGGCTCGCACCTTGTCGCCAGCACCAGATACCCAACAAGGGAACCAGAAATGTGTAACTATTGAATCGTAATAGTTGGGCGGCGGCCCCCGCCAGGCCAAGCCCAAAGGCCTGACCCCGAAGTGACCAGCGTTGGGAGGGAACAAAAATTAGATAAACGAAAGCGAGAATGGCGATTAAATACGCTTCTTCACGAAGTCCACGAAGACTTAAGCTAACCAAATACGGATTGCTACCAAGCAAAGCCGCCACTAACAACCCGATGGCAGGCCGTCCGGTGTAGTCCCGGAACAGTTTGTAGGCCAGGGCGACCATGACGAGAGAAAGACAAATCGTCAATAGACGAACCTGCAGAAGGGAATCTCCGAGAACCCAGAACCACACCTTCAACATCAATGGCCATAGCGGCTCCCGATTTCCAGTATCATAGGGAGATTGCATTTTGTGAGCTAAAATCCTGTAGGCGATCGTATCCGGGTCAAGCGGCCTCCATCCAACTTCAGCCAGATCCGCCATACGCAGACTCCCGGACATTGCCAGGATGCCAGCCAGAGCAAAGCGAGACCACACTTGTTCAAGGTGAGGCGCCAGTTTGGAAACCCAGATGTGCCAGGCAAAAACCCCTAAGAGGACGCCGTAGGGCAGAAGGTAGTACCGGTCGAACTGCTGGCTGAGCAGGACCTGTTCCCACCAGCGACCGGGATCCACCTCCCCACGCAAGGCCGACGTGCCTTGCGCTAATAGAGCGCTGAGACAGAGAACGCCTAAGCTATAGGCAAGCGCTCCGGTCCCACGAAGGTGAGACCGGAGGACATAGGCCAGCACCGGCGCCAGTACCATTAGGGAAGCCATCGGCAGGTTGGGCAGGATGACTGGCCCATAGATTGATACCAGTCGAATTCGGGCCAGAGTCCCGCTTGCCTCATTGGACCCGATTGGGTCCATGGAGGCTTCTACCACAACCCAACCTTCATCGATCCCGCCTGCAGCCGCAGTCAGATCAATTCGACGCCACCGTAGAGAGGGATCTTGGTCAACAATCCTCACGCGCTTGTCTCCATCGGAGATAGCAACGCGGATATGGAACCCACGGGCTGGTTGACCATCCAGAAGAAGTATCAGACGACCGTCCTGTTCATGGTGAAAGCGGACGGCCACCCGCCCCGAATGCCCTGCCTGCAGCCGTAATCCCTGATCCGTAAACTCCCAGTCGCCTTCAATTCTTTGGTCCCTGGTCACGGGCATTAGCATCTTGACGAATTTGCGGTCATACAGAGGCGTCGCACGGTTTCCCGAAATTAAGTCGAAATCCCCGGCCCCAACCGCGACCGTGGCCATAAGCAAGGCCACGACGATCACGAATGCAACCTCGTAATGCTGTTGGGAGAAAAATTTCATGGCTTAATACATGCGAAATTTCCGGTAGGCGACCCAGCACATCTGTAGCAGAAGCAGACCGTGTCGGAAACGCTGGATCTTCGTCTGTCCATAGGTCCGATCCCTATAGCGCACGGGTATTTCAACGATTTTGAGATTCTGTTTGGCCGCACCAAACAACAAATCGAAATCCCCGAATGGATCAAACTCACCGAAATAAGCGCGCCCGGCTTGAATTTTCTCGTAATCGCGCTTAAAAAGAACTTTCGTCCCACACAAGGTATCCCGGAGTCGTTGCTCTAAGAGCCAAGTAAACACCATGCTGAAGAATTTATTTCCCAATAGATTGAGCCAGCGCATGGCTTGCTTTTCCATTGGATAGACCAGCCGGCTCCCGTTGATGAATTCCCCATGTCCCTCAACCAACGCATGGTAGAATTTTGGGAAGGTCTCAGGGTCCACGGTCACATCCGCGTCGAGAATCATAAGGACCTCGCCGGTGGCAGCGTTGAATCCTTTTCGGACCGCATCGCCCTTCCCTTTTCCCTGCCCTTGATGAATGAGACGGATGGTGTGCGGACCTCGGTAATCCGCCATAATTTCTTGGATCTTCCGAACAGTTCCGTCGGATGAGTTACCATCTACAAAAATAAGTTCCACGCCGGCTCCGAGTTTGGGAGTCCGGTACACAATATTCCGGATATTGCCCTCTTCGTTACGACAGGGCACGACGATCGAACAGCGATAGTTCTTGCGTGGATGCCCTTCACGGCCAGGACGGGCAATCACATACTGAGTAAGGCAGAATCGACGCAGCCCTGGCAGGTGGGCGAACACCTTGTTGAATAGCCAGGACACGCCGGGCAGATAGAACGGTAACAATAGGCGGTAGCCCTTTCGGATGGTTGCAAATCCGGCCAAAGACAAAAATCCTTCAAGGTCCTCGACCGGAAGCCAGTTTTGGATATTCTGGGATGACTTGAGACCCAGCCATTCCGCAAATTTCAACACTGGCTCCCATAAATAGTTGTAGTAGGTAATGATCAAGCGCGTCTCCGGTCGCGCCAAGACTCTCAGTCGGGAAAAGACCTCCTGGACGTCCTCTAGGTCCCCGACCAAGTCCGATAAAATAATGTAATCAAAGGTATCCGACAGCGGGGGTCGGTGTGCATCGCCTTGAACGAATCGGAGCTGGGGGTACTTTCGTCGAGCGAAACCCACCATGACTCCGCTTAAATCCACCCCGACTCCAAAGGACGGTTCGACAGAGTGCAACAAGTCCCCCGTACCGCAGCCAATTTCCAACACCCGCTTGCCAGGAGGAACCAAAAATCTGACGAAGGCGCGAAGATGCCCATAGTAATACCAATGTCGGGCCTTATCATGATCTCGCCTGGTTGCCAACGCATCGAAAAGCGCCCGCTTGGCCGTGGCTTGAACAGCATGCATCGGTGGGGTTCCGTTCGACTCCCCACCGAGCAATTGATCCTCCCGAGAGGGCTCCGTCATAAGGCAGGCCGTGTCTGGTGCCTCAAAGGGGAGCTTCATAAGGAGAGGACCTCCGGTTTGGAACCTTCTTTTTGAGAAATCGTCCCTCTTTTGGTCGTTCTGAAAATCATATAGGCCCACCGTTCGGAAGGAAGCACCCACCTCGCCATTCCTTCGACCTTGAGGACCAGTTCACCAAGCCACCTGGAGAGACGAGGAAACCCCCAGCGGTAATGAAAGAGAAGGCGTCCGAAAGGAAGCGGTTGGGTTCGAATGATTTCTGGGTCAGTCATGCAAGCAAGATCAAACAGGGCAACCAACCGACCGCTGGAATTACCAATAAGATCTCGCTCCGCTGGAATAGCCCAACCCAAGAGCCACATGATCGGACTTTTTCCATTGGGCTCGATGACCACAATGCGACCTTCTGAACGACACACTCGAAATATCTCCCGGACCACCGCGCCCTTATCCGCCACGTGATGCAACACGTCACGGCACAGAACGACATCGAAATATTCATCCCGAAACGGTAGGCGGGTCGCATCTCCGCACACGAAACTCGCTTGCCGTATCTGACGGGAAGCCCAGGCGACCTTCTGTCGAGAGAAATCAAGTCCGATCGCCTTGTTTCGCCCGAGCCCGATCAGTTGTAAATTACCGCCCTCACCGCAGCCTACCTCAAGCAGGCGCTCTGTGGGTCTGAGTGGAACCTGCCCCAAAAGCTCCCGTTCGGTTCTGGCCAGGTATGGGTTGGTGGTCTGCCACAAAAACTTTGCGGTGTCGGCATGAGCAAAATGATCGGCCTGAAGACGCAGAAAACGTCCGACCTCATCAGTTCGCTCTTGAGAATGTAAAATTGGCATGAATGTGACTTTCGTTCTAAAGTAATACGACGTTGTCCCTCCGGCTGCCCACGTTCCGAGTCCCGTTTCTGGTATCGAAGACCAGTTTTGCCCGCCTCACGACCAACTCGTAATCGAACGCGGAGTGGGCGGTCAGAATCAGCACGCAGTCGGCCTGGGCGACCCGGTCCTCGGTGACCTCCACGGCGGTATACTGGCGCCCGCCAACCATAAAAACAGGCGTGAAGAGGTCCGCATAAGAAAGCCGGGCGCCCTCTTGCTGGAGGAGTTCCATGACTTTCACGGCCGGCGTCTCCCGCGGGTCCCCGACATCCGCCTTATAGGTGACGCCCAAGACCAAAACCTCCGCGCCGTTCAGGCAGCGTCCCGCCCGATTAAGCAGCCGTTGGAGTTTGTTGGCCACGTAATAGGGCATTCCTTCATTTATCTCACCAGCCAGCTCGATAAACCGCGTATGTAGGTCGTATTCCTTGGATTTCCACGCCAGGTAGTACGGGTCCAGCGGAATGCAATGCCCGCCAACCCCGGGGCCCGGGAAAAATGGCATGAACCCAAAGTTCTTGGTGGCCGCCGCTTCAATGATTTCGTACACGTTCAGGTGCATCCGATCGCAGAGAATGGCCAGTTCATTGACCAACGCGATATTGACGGATCGGAAAACATTCTCGAACACCTTTGTCATCTCGGCGACCCGCGGCGAAGAGACCGGAAAAACCTTCATGACGGACTGCTCATAGAACGTTTGCGCCATCTCCAGGCACTTGGGGGTCACACCTCCGACCAATTTGTAGGTGTTGTGGGTCTTGAAGGAGCGGTTTCCGGGATCCACCCGCTCCGGGGAAAAGGCCACGAAAAGATCCTGCCCCACCTTCAACCCTTCGGCGGTGAGAATGGGGAGCATGACCTCCTCGGTGGTGCCAGGGTAGGTCGTGCTCTCCAAGACCACCAGCATATCCGGGTGCAGGTGTCTGGCCAGTTCCCCGGTGACCTTGACGATTGCGCTGATATCAGGTTCCTTATTCTTGGTCAGCGGAGTCGGCACACAGATCAAGACAATATCGCTCTCTCGGAGTCCTGCAAAGTCACCGGAGGCAGTGAGCCGTCTTTCCTTGACCGCTTGGGCCAGCTCATTAGGGTCCACATCCGGGATATAGTTCTCTCCTCTGTTGACTCGTTGCACCTTTTCCGGCACTTCTTCGAATCCGATTACGCGGTAGCCGACCCTGGCCTTGAGGACGGCCAGGGGCAATCCGACATAACCGAGGCCGACCACGCCCACCACCGCCGTTCGGGCTTTTATTTTTTCCAGCAGCCCCATAGTCCCAGACTCCTCTGCAATAGGCCTTAAAAATCTCGGCGTTGAAATATCAAACAAGCTCCTGCCAGCAAAAGGCTGGCATACACGAGCCCATAGGCGGTAGCGAGCCACTGGTAGGACAGGGCGACAGCAATCCCCGACGCCGCTTGTCCTTTCACATTCAGCAGTTCGAGGTTCGGACACAGGTAATACAGACCGGTCACGACGGCCTTGACAAACTCACTGGGACTTTTTTCCGCCAGACCTTTCAAATCGCCGGTTAAATGGCCAACAACGTAAAGCCCCAGCGTCATAATGGCGCTTAAAGTGGTCGAGCTAAAGGTGGAAAAAAATAATGCAAGGGCGGTCACAAGGAGCAACTCTATAAAGATCAGTTCCACGGCTTGAAAAAAGGCCCCATGAATGGGCACTTGATCCATCCACAACGTACCTAGAAACACTCCCAGCATGATCATCACGTTCACGAAGAGGGTCAATACCAAACCCAGATATTTCCCAAGAATGAATTGCGCTCGACTTATTGGCCTAGCCATGATGGTATAAACCGTCCGTCGTTCAATTTCTTTGTTCACCAGGCCAATTCCGACAAAGATGGCGATGATCAGGCCAACTATATTGATCGCAGCCAGCCCCATATCTGACACAATTTTTTTCTGCTCTGCGATGGTAAGGTCTGCCAATATTACAGACATGCCGATCAACAGCAAGGCGAAGAAGAGCAGGTTGTATAAAATTTTGTCCCTCAGATTCTCTCGAAACGTATTAACGGCGATCACGCCCACTCGCCACATGGTCAGGCCCTCCCCTCCCCTCACACGACACTATGAAGCTCGTTTTGCAGGATAAACAATTCCTCCAGCGAGCCTTTTTGAGGTGTGACGGACACCAAGGTTCCCCCTTGGCTCCGTATGACACCGAGCACGTTCTCCAGTTGTCCCGCATTGTCCAGCACAATCAGGCATCGCCGGCCCTGCTGAAGCATCCGCGTCACATCTTTTACCTGTGTTTTTAGCTGGTCAGTCGAGACACCCTCGCAGACTACCTCGACGGAATGGGTATGCCCATGGCTGACCAGCTCATCGACTCGCCCCGAGGCTAATAGCTGTCCCTTCACAATGATTCCAACGCGATCACAGATCATCTCGACATCCGGAATGATATGCGTGCTAAAAAATACCGTTTTACCTTTCTCTCGGAGGCTTAGGATCAAATCGCGCACCTGCTTTCGCCCGATCGGGTCCAAGCCGGACATGGGTTCATCCAGAATGACCAGCTCGGGATCATGAATTAATGCCTGGGCCAAGCCAACTCGTTGCAGCATTCCTTTAGAAAACATTCGGAGTTGCCGTCGGCGAGCCTCAGCCAGCCCCACAAGCTCCAAGAGATGATTTATCCTAATATTCAGGTCTGACCGATTTAGGCCGGCTAATTGGCCGTAGAAAGCTAGGAACTCCTCGGCGGTCAGATAATCGTAAAAATAGGGCGATTCGGGAAGAAATCCGAGGCGACGCCTCACAGCGACTTCTCCAACCGGCTTACCCAACACCTGGGCCTTACCTGAAGTCGCTCGAATCAACCCCACCAAAATCTTGAGTGTCGTCGTCTTTCCGGACCCATTGGGTCCCAGGAATCCGTAAATTTCTCCTACCTGAACTGATAGCGATAGCCCGGCCAGGGCCGTGACGCCCTGACGACCAGGCCAACCTGATCGATAGATTTTTTTCAGTCCCTCCACAACGATGGCATCCATTGATTCCCCCCTGTCATTCCTAACCCGAACGATGGACCCGAAGCCGCTCCCGCAAACCGGTACTCTTGACCGTGCCATCTCTTGGGTTGAGTTGGTATACACCCCCCAGCGGCTCTTCCGGAATGTGCAGAATGATCCCGCCAGAAATTAGGTCCTCCAGCCTTTGGGGGAGCCTTCCATGACGCTGCACGAACCGGCGGACGGCTTCTTCTAAGTACAGGATATCCCGCTCCGCGATCACCTCTTTCATCCGTGTCTCCAGGCCCTCCCGGACCTTTTCATCCTGCACTTGAAGGTAAAGCCGTTGGAGAAATTCCAAGGCTGCCTCAGGATCTCCAGCCTCGACGGTCATTCGGGCCGCCAGTTTGGGCAGGTAGTCCGGAGAACCGGGGAGGGCGGAAGCTGCCCTGAAATATTTGGCTGCGGTTTTTGGATCATTGAGTTCGAAGTAATAGTCATACCCCAGGAAAAAGGGGAGTTCCCACACATCGGGATTGTTCCGGACCCCTTTTTCCAATATGGCCACGCTCTCATGGGTCAAGTGGGCCCACACACTCAAAACGACCCCAGCTGCCTGGTAGGCATAGACGAAACTTGGGTCCAAATCGGTCAAGACATCCACGGCGTGATACGCCCATAGGTAGCCTTCCGTGGTTTGGGTGCGCTCTCCGAAATTCTGAAGTACCTGGAGCCAAATGAGGTCGGCTACTATCTGCCGATACCCCAGCACCGCGATCTTTAAATATTCTCCTTTGGGCAGATAAGAAAGTTCTTCCGCCCTAGCCGAGTCGGAACGGCTTCGTTCGGTGGTGATCAGGAGGCCCACCGACGATCCCACAAGAACCAGCATCAAACTGACTGACAACAACAGACTTCGGACCTGTCCATCAGGCATACAGGCAAGCATATTTCGTGTCAGGCTCCTTGGAGGGCAACGTCAAGCCCTGTAAGGTCAGTCATAAAAAATCGTTCTTCGAAGGCATCCTTACTCCACCCGGCATAGCGCTTTCGCCGTTCAAGAATCTCCTGGAATTCTTTTTTGGCGTTCTCCAGTTGTTTCATACCAAGATGGGTTCTGACCAGCCACTCCCTTGCAGGTAAAAAGTTCGGCTCGATGTCGGTCGCACGCCGAACGGTCATCACTGCCCGCTCCTGATCACCCTGCAACCAGTACAGCCGGCCTAATTCCAAGCGATGTATCGGATTAAACGGTTCCAACTCTACCGCCCGTTCATAAGCATGTTGGGCAAAACGCAACCACGTACCACGTCCCTCTCCACCCTTTGAAGCTGGGGACTCTGCACCGACCTTCGAGGCAGCAAGGGACTGATAGAGATACCCCAACACCCCGAATAGCCGGCCATCCAGAGGATTCAGGTTCACGGCCGACTCCTGCTCCACTACCGACGCCCGACCCAATTCCCAATCCCCAGTTCGTTCGAAAGCATGGAAGAGGACCGCGGCCATGGAGCTGTGGTAAAGGGATTTTCCCGGATCAAGGGCGATCGCGGAGCGGTAGTGGGCGATGGCCTGGTGATATTCCTGTTGGGCTGCGGCCTCCACTCCTTTTTCGTAGGCCATCCACGCTAGACCCAGCCGCGTGACAACAATGACTATTCCCGCTATGGCCAGGATTGCTCCCACCGACCATGCCCATTTCGAGCCGCGCGTCCGTAAGGGAACAATTCGGAGGGGATCAGCGGAGGGGCCGCTGAGCCGACGGGCTGAAAGGATGGTTCCAACACACAGGATCAACAGGATAGCGATCGCCGGCTCATGGAGGTTGGAATCCACCCCTGCATGCAGCAGAATACTTGCTGCCGCCGCGCACACCCCCACCAGCAGACCACGTTGCCATCCTCGTAGCCGGTGGTGTAACGCGTGCCGTGTCTCTTGGGCGACTCCTACCAGCCCCCAGCAAAAGATAATAATGCTGGCTACGCCCAGTTCGACTCCCATCTGGAGGTATTCATTATGGGCGGTCTGCGCGGTCTTCCCATAACGGGAAATTTGACCTTCCAAAGGGGCTGCAAACCGTGGATATACGTACTGATACAATCCAAGGCCCACCCCGAAAGGATGCTCCACCATCGCAACCACGGAGCTTTTCCAAATATTTAACCTGGCATAGGCCAAGGGGTTGAAGGTGTGCTCAAGACGAACCCGTTCATGGAATGGATTCGGCACAAAAAGCAGGCACAACACGCCCACCGCTAACCACGCAGGGGCCTTTCTCCCGAACCGCATCCCCAACACTAACGCCGTCCCGACCAGAAACGCTAAGACTCCTCCTCGAGACCCAGTGCAAACAATGGCAAGCGGAAACATGAGCAGAAGACCGATCAGTCCCGCAAACCGTAAGAAACGGACCAGATGTGATCCTTTGAGACTGTTCCAAACCTTTCTCCTTCCCGTGAAGGAAAGGACAGCTAAGACTATCGCCCAAATTGCAGCGAGGTACCCGGCCAAAAAATTCGGATTAAAAAATGTCCCGGTCGGCCGGCCAGCACCCAACCCCATAAACTGGGCCAGGACCACCCCGGCCTCAAATACACCCATACCAACCAGCACAAGAAACACTCGGGCCACATGATTCCATTCATCCTCGAAAAACACAATTAAATAGAGCAATCCCGCATAGCTGACCAGCACCAGGAACCATTGAAGACTTTGTTCTGTATAGCCCGACGCCACGGTCGAAACCGCCGCCAACGAAAGAAACAGCAGCACTGCGGGTCCAACCCTGAGAGGGGGGAATCCGACATACCCCCATCGCACGCCCTGCCAGACATAAAGGCTCAAGAGAAGAAGAATGACCAGACGGATGACCATGACCGCCAGGTGGGTTGTTCCGCCTTCGATCAAGGGGGAAAAAATCAACAAACCGCTTAGGACCGGCATCCAGGGCGGGATTCGCGAGGGAAAATGCTTAACCGGAGAGGCTGATAGGTTCACCACGTCACTAACGCTACCAGGCAAATGCCCAACCACAATGGAGTTACTATGGTCTCTGTCCTATATTGAGAACGGACCCAGGATTTGTTGTTAGGACAATGCGAGCTTAATGGGTCGAGGAATGAGCAGAGGCCGGGACTTTTATTGTTGCCAAACCAGATCGAGCCAAAAGGTTTTTCCAGCCGTCACGCGTGTGTCTCTCGGACAAGAAAACCGCCTTGGGAAAATCACGCTTCTTTTAAATTCTTTGGTCTTTAGAGATGGGGCACGGAGGCCAAAGCCCCCATGCCCCAGCCCAGGCCAGCAAGCCTGTTAGTTATTTACGTCGTCACAGGTACCAGCCACGCCAGCAGACAACCCCACCTTGATATCGTTCACAAACCAGTGATCCTGATAGAGATCGTTATCAAGGTTGGCCGCCGCCGTCGCAGTGAATCCCATGGGGGACGTATTTTGGCTCGCGAGGATCACGCCGCCGCAGCTGCCCTCTGCCAAAGCCGTATTCACAGGGATGGCAGAGTTAATGACGTCGCCCGCGGCTCCGGACCGGTAGGTGTACCGGTTGGTAGCACCAGCCAACGCAAAACCAACGGCCGAAAAGGGGCCGTATGTTGATAGTTCTCCGAAGTAGGACGTCTCGGCGACAAAGATACCGCCCAGATTCGTCCTGGCCTCGGACTGCCGAGACTTGGCTTGATACTTGAGGAAGTTGGGGATCGCGATGGCTGCCAGAATTCCGATAATGGCCACCACGATCATCAACTCAATCAAGGTAAAGCCTTTCTCGTCACGGAGTTTGTGGATAGCTGTAAACATGGCTGCTTCTCCTTGTTGTGAGGTTAACCTGCCTTTTTAATACCCCTTCCCACCATTCTTGGGTCCCCTGCCTGACCATGTCATATAGCAGGTTCCATGCCTATAGGTTCTATTTTTAAAAATTATGATTTTTTAAGTAAATTCAATGTCTTGCAGAATCAATCAATCTCACACTTAAGGCAATTCCCTTCAGGTCTTTCAGTTTCTGTCCCGAAGTGCCGAGAATTGGCTCAGTGAGTAAACAAGGACAAAGAGGTCATCCAAACCGTCCTGTCTTGATCGAGCAAAACCCACGCCTGTAATGATTGTTCGGTCCAGGGGATATATCTCTTGTAATGGAAATGACTGGCCAAAGCGTAGGAAACGGAAGAGGGAACCGGGCAGGTAATTCCTTTTTTTTCAGGATAACGTACGAGGAAGATTAAAAGGCCACATCGTCGCAGGCTCCGGGCGACCCGGGTGTCAATCCTATCTTGACATCGTTCACAAACCAATGATCAATATAGGCATCCTGATCCAGGTTAGCCGATGCGGTCGCGGTGAATCCCATGGGGCTGGTATTTTGGCTCGCGGGGATCACGCCGCCGCAGGTACCCTCTGCCACTACCCCAACACCCGGTGGGATCGAAGACTGAATGTTATCGCCACCTATTCCCGATCGATACGTATATCGGTTGGAAGCGCCAGCGACTGAAAACCCAATTTGGTTAAAAGTACCGTAACGTGATAATTCACCAAAATAGGCGATCTCTGCCACAAAAATGCCGCCCAAGTTCTGCCTGGCTTCGGCCTGGCGAGCTTTCGCTTGATAACGAAGAAAATTGGGTACGGCGATGGCGGACACTATCCCTAAGATCATTACCACCATCATTACCTCGATCAAGGTAAAACCGCTTTCCTTTTGAGTTGTTAGCCCCATATCACCGAATTCCAGTTCTTCTTTATGTGGAATTCCACATGGGCTTTGTGAGTTTCTGTGCCTCTGACCCAAGGTGTATTCAGCAGATTTCATGCCAAAACGGATTTCATTCTTTCATACCTAATTTTCTTATATTTATTAATCACTTTGAGAAACAGAGATGGATCGGACCTAAGGTCTTAAATGGGAGTAACATAACAAGAAGGTGCCGTTATTTGGCACTTTTGTATGCCTCCAAAAGGCCTAAGTCCTACTTTGGGATTCCACCCTCAGTATCCTGATCTACATTAGAATCTTCCGTCCAAGCCATTTTATTACTGCCCTCGAAGAGACCCCGGGCTCCCTTTTCCCTCGCCTCCACCAGTTGTACATGGGTAGGAAAAGGCAGATTAGTCCCCCCAGTAATGAGGCCCAGGCTCCTTCTCGAAGGCAGGGCGTCTCATACGTGAAGGTGATGACATGGGACCCGCTCGGAACTATGACCGCTCGCACCAGTCCGTTTGCCCGCAGAATCGGGACCGCTTGATTGTTTTCCAGTCGGGCCCGCCAGCCGCCTTCAAAGGCATCGAGAAGAACGAGCACGGCGGGCTCCTTGGTATCAACACGAACCTGGATTAATTCCGGTTCATAGTGCTCCACGGCGACCGTCCCCCCTCGGTTCGGCCCAAGCAACGACCCCTCTGGAGCCTCGATCACATCCACCTCCCCGGACAAAAAATCGGGCCGGGCCAGTAGAGCAGGGAAGTCTACAGGCGCAGCAACACTTTCTGGCCGACGGGACAAATAGGCTCGGGGCTTAGGCAGCACGGGATTGACCACTAAGGCAAGTTCATAATCCGAATTTTCGGCCACGAGGCTCTTTTCAAAACGCGGGGTCTGGAAATGAAAGGTCCGCCCGATCAGATATGCGACATTGAAGCGGGCCGCGACTTCCAACCCATTCTTCAGCCAGACTTCAGTCATCAGAGGGGACACCGTTGCACTGTAACCTGGCATGTAGTATTTGATCGACTCAAGGTGAAATTGAGCGTTATGCTCAAGGTCAAGCGCCTGACGTATCATCAGGGAGGAGGCTCCGCGCAGATCCAACCATTGTGCGACCGCCTTGGGGTACCGAATCCGTTCTTCCTCGAAAGACAATAACCGAAAACGCCCAGGCCCAGGCCCGCCAGCATGGCGATACACCGCTTCGACCAACCCCGGAGTGAATGTTGCCGCCTCGACCGGTCCGGCATGATAGGTCTTCAAATTGGCTCGGAAAAGATCGAACAAGATCACCAGGACAAGAAGGATCATCAGCAACTCTGGCATAATTGGCCGCCAAGCCAATCCCAACGCCACCAGGGCAACACACAAAGCGGCCCCTGCGCTGTATAGAAAGGCCACCCCGGCAGAACCTGTTACCTCGCGGGCAATCTCTTCTGGCGCCTTAAAGGCCGCCGCCGTCCACAAGGTCACCACTTCGGTGCTTAATGCCAGACCCATCACCAAGCAACAGCCCGCCGCGGCGAACCAGAGGAAGGGATGGCCGCGGAGGTGTCGGAGTTCATCCGCACCGGCGCCTGCCAACATGCAGGCCGCGAAGGCCACAATTCCCATTAACCGTTCGGGGTAACGAAAGGCCGACCACAACGGAACCACGTGATAAAAGACCTCGTACAGTCCTCCCTTCCGCCCCAGCGCCAACAAGAGGGCCAGCCCTCCGAGGATGGTAAGAATGCGCAGGTCCCGTCGATACCATGCACCCAACATCGCTAGCCCCAGAACCGGCACCCCCAGGTACACACTTTCCGCCCACAGATCTCCACCCCCTCCGGCAAGGCGGGTACCGAAAAACAGGTGCGAGACAAAAGCCGGGTGCGCTTCCCCTCCTACGGGAGACGCCACGATAGTCAACAGACGAAATGGGTGTGTGGCCCAATACAGAGCCTGCCAATGGAAAGATTCGGCTTGGGCCCGGTTGCTTTCAAGAAACACCGCGAAGGCCGGACCCAGTTGAATGCCCGCGAGTATGGCGGTCAGCACGGCACTGAGTGCGACCCGCCCGGCGGCCCTTGGCCAGGATTGCGGCGCCCGGGCCACCGCCCAGGCCAGCGCGATAAACCCGTAGTAATACCCCGTCTGCATATCACCGTTGAGAAACACCGTCGCCCACAGCAGCGACAGCGCGACTAACCAGCCCAGGGAACCTTTCAAGGCTTTTTCCAGGGCGGCGCAAAACAGGGGAAACAGGCAGACTGAATACAAATAGACAATGTTCTCAGTGAGGGACACTACATAGCCGGACAAGACGAAGGCCAGCCCAGAGATCAAAGCTCCAAGGCGTGAATATCCGAGCATACGCCCGAGAGCGAACGCGCCCAGGGCCCCTATAAGGCAAGACAGGAGGGTCGAGAGCCGATAGGCATCGGGTCCTGACAGGACCAAATACAGCAAGGAAAACGGATGGAACACCCCCGTGACCGGTACACCAATGAACGGACGCCCCAGGCCCTCATAGGGAAACCATTGGGGTAGCTCCCCATTCGACAGCCGCTCGACCATATATTGCTTGAGGGGCAGGAAAAACCGGTAGGCATCGCGCTTGATGAGAACCAAATCCGGAAGCCAGAGTCGGGAATAAAAGGCTAGGACGATACCAGAGAGCAGAACCAGGACGAATCCGGTTGACGATCGAATGAAAGCCAGGGGGCCAGGATCGACATCCGACCGTATGAGGCCCCGTAGCGCCATAGAAAAGTAAGGGTGGTGCCTGAGAGTTTAGGGAGACTCTGGCGAAGTCCTCGAGCTGTTCAGCAGGGAGTCACTGCACTCTCGATGTATGATGGAAAGCACAAACTGTCAAGCGGTTCGTGCAAATCAGGCAGGCAACCGAACGGATTAGTGCATGCCGAATCTGTTAGAGACAATTCGATGATGCCGTTACCGGACGGGAATCGAAAAAGAAACGCGAAGGGTTAGGGGGACACGCGTAGCAGAGAGGAGCTTTGAGACACGCGGGACTTGGACTGTTTGACCCGATCTTCCAGACCGGGGTCGCCGAACCCCCGATTCCGGTATCGCTCGATGAGTTTGACGTTGGTGGGATCGAGCTCCAGGGATCGGAGCCAGGCTTCCTTGGCCTCTTGCAACCGATTCTGTACCAGAAAAATCTCTCCAAGATGCTCGAAAATTACCGGATCGTCCCCTACCAAGGTAGCGGCCCGCTGAATTTCAGTGAGCGCCTCGGCATGCCGACCCAACTTGAATAGAGCCCAACCCAAACTGTCCACGTAATAGCCGTTGTTGGGCTTGAGGGAGAGAGCTTTTTGAATGAGAGCCAGCGCCTCCTCGATCTTGATGCCACGCTCGGCGTAACTGTATCCCAAATAATTGAGCGCGTCCGCGTGCTTGGGATTCAACCGGAGGGTCGTTTCCATAGCTGTAACGAGGTCGTCAAACCGGTTGAGCTTGTCGTACGCCGTACCCAAATTGAAATGCAGGTCGGCATTCTCGGGATTGTGCTGGATTCCTTGCTCGAACGTCTTGCTCGCCACCCCATATTCCTCAGTCTGCAGGTAGGTCAGACCCAACAGGAGGTGGGCGTCCGCTTTCTTGGGATTGAGATTGATCGCTTCGGTCAGGTGGGTAATCGCGTCAGGATAGCGCTTCAGCCGGTAGAGGAGAAAACCCATGTGCAAGTGCCCATCCACGTAGGACGGCTGCAGCTTGAGGTTGTGCTCATAGGCCCCGATCGCCTTGTCGTATTCCTTGGTCTCCTCATAGATCAGTCCCAGATAATCCCGCACCCGAAGCTCCGTCGGCCGGGAGGCCAGGATAGTCTTCAGTTCCTCGATCGCCCGGGAATACTCCTTCATCTCCGCGTAGATCAGCCCCGCCCGCAGTCTGGCGTCCAAATCATCGGGATCCTGTCGAAGGATTCTGTCCACCTCAGCGAGGGCCTCCGCATAGGCCTTGTCGCTGATATAGAGCCGGACCAGATGGTGGCGAGCCTCCTTGCTATGCGGGTTGATCTCTTCGAGGTATCTGCGGTAGACGGCGGCGGCCTTGGACCATTGTTCCTGTGACTCATAGACGGAAGCCAAGGCGGTGTAGGCCGGCTCGAACGAGGGATTGAGCGAGATGGCCCGCTCAAAATGGGAGATCGCGTGCTCGGGCTGCTTGGCATCCACCCCGATTCGCCCCAAGTAATAATATCCCACGGGGGAGTCTTGGGCCTGTTCAATTCCCTGCTTGAAGGCCAGTTCGGCCTCCTCCAGCCGCTTGAGATTGACCAACAGCACGCCTTTAGAGAAATGAGAGTCGGCGCGCTGGGGATCGGCGGCGATCGCCCGATCGTAGAGCGACAACGCGCGCTCGCCTTGGCCGGCTCCGGCGTAAATACCGGCCAGCAACGACAGGGTTTGGGCGTGGTGAATGCCCGACTCGGCAATTCGGTCGGCGTAGCGAACGGCTTCGACGATTTCTCCCTTGGAAAAGAAGAGGGCCGCTACTCGGACCTTAAGGAACACCGAATCGGGATCACCTCGTAAGGCCGCTTGGTATTCCGCAATCGCTTTGGAAGGCTCCTGCTTCAGCTCGGCCATGTAGCCGAGCAAAAAATGGTAGTAGGCACGGGGATCGGAGGGGGGCGCAGGCCGGACGTCGGGTGGGGGAGCCTCCGTCGCCACTTGGATGGCAGATCCTGCCTGGGGAACCGCGGAGCAGGCCACGAAAACCGACAGGGTGCACAGGAGGACCAGCAGCCCTTGGAGACTCGGGTGGTAAGGAGACCGTCCTGGAGCCGATGTCCGTCCGTAAAAAAGGTCTCTCACGCTCCAACCCTCTCGCGTCAATGCGTTGGTCTGGCGGTTATGATCAGCCTGGTCAGCCGCTAGACGGTCCCAAAGGCAATAAGGAAATTATACGAATTCCCCCTGGAAAGTGTCAAACCGCTTCGTGCTCCAAATCGAGCTCACCGAACTTCGCAAACCGGTCTAAGAACGCCAATTTCACGTCGCCGGTCGGCCCATTCCGGTGTTTTTTTACCATTATATCGGCCATCCCTTTTTCTTCGGACTCCGAATTATAGACCTCGTCCCGGTAGATAAAAATCACCACATCCGCATCCTGCTCTATGGCCCCACTCTCCCGAAGATCGGCGAGCATGGGAATGGGTGGCTTTCGGTTTTCCACCGCCCGGCTCAACTGAGAGAGCGCCACTACGGGCACGTTGAGCTCCTTGGCCAAGGCCTTCAGGGACCGGGAGATATCGGAGATTTCCTGTTGACGGGATTCCGCGTCACTGCGCCCTTGCATGAGCTGCAGGTAGTCGACCACCAA
>JBFJQA010000026.1:0-21415 GCA_041616875.1 Nitrospiraceae bacterium
TCACGCGGGACGAACCGTGGCGGATGCAGGGGAGCAGTCTGCCGGAGCATGAGACGTTCTTCTTCTATCTCCAGCGGATTTGTAACCACTGCACATACCCGGGCTGTCTGGCCGCCTGTCCGCGGAAGGCCATCTACAAGAGGCCGGAGGATGGGATCGTTTTGATCGACCAGAACCGGTGCCGGGGCTACAAGAAGTGCGTGGAGCAGTGCCCGTACAAGAAGCCGATGTACCGGGGCACGACACGGGTGAGCGAAAAGTGCATCGCGTGCTACCCACGCATCGAGGGTAAGGATCCACTCACGGGCGGCGAGCCGATGGAGACCCGCTGTATGGCGGCTTGCGTAGGCAAGATCCGCATGCAGAGCTTGGTGCGAGTCGGTGATGACGGCCTGTGGGCGGAAGATCGTTGGCACCCGCTCTATTTCACCATTCGGGTGGAGCAGGTAGCCCTGCCTTTGTACCCACAATGGGGAACCGAGCCGAACGGCTATTACATTCCGCCGCGGCACGCTCCTCGTGGGTATAGCCGGCAGATGTTCGGCCCTGGGGTCGATAACGCGATCGAGAAGTACCTGGTGCCAAGCCGGGAGTTGTTGGCGGTCCTGCAGCTGTGGCGGGCCAGCCAGCAGATCATCTTCCGGTATGACGTCATTCCTGGTCCGAAGGTGTTCGAGACCCAGATTCACGGGAAGCGGTTTGAGATGTACAACGACACCGTGCTGGGCTTCAACAAGTCGGGCAAGGAGGTGGCGCGTGTCCAGGTCGAAGAGCCGATTTACGTTCGGCCGGCCGAGCGCGTAACCTGGCTGTAACCCCTTCTGGGGGCTGGTCAGGGGCCGGGCGTCCTCATGGGCGCCCGGCCTTTTTTTTGCCTGGCGGGGCAAGACACCGGAAGCCCTTGGATCAAGTACCTAGCCCTGAGCCTCCCGTGAATTCAGGTAGCCAACTTTCAGAGGCCAATTCTATTCATGAGCAGGGGATCTTCACGCCCAGGACCGCACCACTTCCGACCGGCAACGGACCTGAGAATCGCCAGCAATAGGTCATCGCCCCTTCAACATGCTCTGACAACAGCACGGCCCCATAGAATAGCCTGAAAGGCTTGACGCCCCAGTAGGCCTTCGGTAGAGTGGTAAAGAGACTGCGTTTCGTGCCTACCGCCATGAGGAACCGCCGGTGAATTCCCCCGAATCGTCGACACCATTTGCCGCCCAAGCGGTCCCCTTTGATGAATTCCTCAGGACAGGGAAGATTCCGGACGGGTATATTCCGAGCGAGTATGTTGGGCAGCAATTCGTTGAACGTCTTGTGCACTATGCTCTGAGCGTTCCTTCTGGAGACTACACCATGGCCCAATTGGGGCACCTGTTAGAGCAGCTGGATCCACGCCTTCAGGTATTCTTTTTTAGACGCCTCAAGGAAACGAGCCCGGGGAGCCTCAAGCACTTTGCGCCTCTCTACTACGGATTCATGGCCGAATTCCACGCTCTCTTATTCACCTAATTCAACCAAAAAAAGAACTTGTCGCCCCAGTTCGCTCATGTATAATGAGAATGATCGCTATCACTCTCATTATGTGAGGAGACGCATGAGTTCAACCCTGCAGAAGGCAGTCACCAGTTTTTACAATCTTATTTATGAGGCTCAGGCCTTTGCCACCACAATGGCTCGTATCGATACAGCTGACCAGGAGCATTACTCCGGAAAAATCGAAGGGCTGAATTGGGTTCTCGATCGCTGTCAAGAACTTGAAGATATGGATTCGAATTTGACGCCCTCTTCCCTCCAACGCGTGTTGGCGGACGTCAAGTCTGACCTAGATCATGAGCTATCGGTACAAAGGCGGGAGAAGGGCCGGCGGGCAGATGGCCGGGAGGAGGCTCTGACTTTTGTCGGCGATTACTTAACCAGCCTGATGACGGCGACAGAAATCGAGACCGCCAAGAGTTCGGTCTAACTCCTGGACCTCCCGACACCACGGGTTGTCCTCAAAAATCTGATCCTTTACTGACCCTCAGCTTGGTGGGGGAAGGCCGACCTTCCCCCACACTCTGCGTCTGCCTAATCCGCTCTGACTCCTACGGGTTCTGCTGGGCTGCCTTGCGATCGTGGTGTTGAAGAGCAACAGCCCCCTCCAGAGTTCTGGCAACCTATAGATAGGGGTTGATGGGGAGGGCCAGCGTGAAATGCCGCCCCTTTTCTTCGTACAAAATCCGTTCAGCTACCAAGGAGCTTACGACGCCTTCGAGACCAGCGGGTACCGGAGCGCTCACCCTCCGCGCATCTTGGTGTACCCCCTCTCTGATTTGGTCAAGCGTCTTCGGAGACTCATTGCAAAAGTCAATGATAAATGCGGCGGGCCAGTCGAAGCGTTCGCTCCGTGGGGGATTCGTCCTTCCATCATAGACCATGACATAACTCATGGCTTTAGCATAAAAAAGGAAAGGCCGGTTATCCGAAAAATAGCGGGCCTTCCAGTCGGCCGCAGACCGCATCAATTCTTCATAGAGCCGCGGATCAACCTTCCAATCCACCTCATATTCAAAGTCATAGGCGATTTTGGTCAAGTCCACTTGTTTTTCGTCATAGACATAGGCGTAGGCCGTTCCCGGTCCAGTAATGCGCACTCCGTAGTCCGAGGGCCGCATGAAATAGGGGCTAAACCGTTCAAGCCAGAGTTTCCCAATAGATTCGGGGGGTTGAAGGTGCAGCAGAGAACGAATGAGGTCAATTTGTCGCCGATAATCTTCATTCGTCTCGAGCGGAAAACCGAGAAGAATATTCCACGAAATCTCAACATTATAATAGCGGCTCCACTTCAGGCATTGAATGTTCTGCAAAGGGCTGACACCCTTGTCCATTTCCTTCAGCTGCGCCGCGCTTAGACTCTCGATTCCGGGCTGCATGCATTTCACTCCGCCCTGAGCAAGGGTTTGGATCTGCCTCTTAGTCAAATTACTCTTGGTCTCCATGAACACGTCCAAATCATAGTGATGGTGAGCGAACCTGCCGAACAGCCCATCGATAAATTTCATATCGATGATATTATCCACCATCCGGAATCGCGTGGCACTGTACCGACTCGAAAGATGATCCAGGTCTTTTTCAACTTGTTCCGGCGATTTTGCCCTGAACCGCATGGCCTGCGCGTTCAGACCACAGAAGGTGCAATGATGCTTTTCGCCCCACCAACATCCTCGGGAACCCTCGTACAACAGGATCCGGTTCAGGCCTGTCGATGCCTGGCCATCGAGTTCTTGGAGTAGCGCGAAATAGTCGTCATAATCTGGTGGACCCATTCGCTCGAAGTCCTCAAACAATTTCCGGTTCGGTTCAAATCGGGTTTGGCCACCTTTCCGATAGGCAACACCTGCTGGATATCCCTCTTCTTGCCCCGCTAATATTCCTTTGACCAGGGAAGGAAAGACCTCCTCGCCCTCCCCCACGACGACATAGTCAATCCAAGGAAAGGCACGAAAATATTCGAGTCCCATTTCTCCATCGAAATTTGCCCCTCCGAAAACAATGCGAACATCTGGATAGAGGTCTTTGATAATCTTGGCCATCGTGAGGCTTGCAACGTTCTGATCAAAGGTGGAGGTGAACCCAACCACCGCATATTGCCCCCAGTCATAATGTGTTAATGCCCAGGTCAGGAATTGGGGAGCGAGGGTCTCAGCGATTTCTTCCAAGTATCCAATCGGGCAACTCGCTTCGCGTGCCGCATCTTCAAACACCGGCTTAAACACTTGGGGGTACTGCGCGTGCTTGGGATGACCCCGGAAGAGGAGGGACGAAAACAGCCATTCTCCTATGAGACCACGCTTTTCGCACAGGACTTCGTATAGCTGGAGGCCAATCTTATGCGCAAAGACCACGTTTAAATGATACGAAGTGGCCCCGATTCCCTGTGAATTGAGCGCTGTCGAGAGAGTCCCAAGCTGAATAGAAGGAAACTTGGCAGAACTGAAGGGCATATTTACCAACGCTACTTTTGCCCCAAGTGCTGGGAAATCAGGCTCTTTTGACACCTCGGTGTTTGGCCTGCCTGGCGGGCGATTACCCGACGCAATGGTAATTAAGGAACCGGCTGACAGCGCAAAAGTATTAGCTCTTCCTGGAGCGTCGTGGTCAGCCCTACCTGTCATAACAAGCCTGCGCTCTCGTCTTAATCAATAACTCCGCTATCATACCACCCTGACTTTGCCGCTGACCAGCCGCTCATTGGGTCAGTGTGGTCCGCCCTGTTCCTCCTACCCCCAACCCTGCCTCACCCGTTCCCCGTTTGAAGGGCGCCCGCTCCCGAGGGGAACTCATTCTCCTTCGCTGTCGCCAGCCCTGTTCATCAATCCCCCCGCACGGTCGGTCATACGGCTTGCGGCTCTTGCATTGGCAGGCAATTTTCATTAGCATTTGCTGTAGGATGTCAGATTAGGTCTCAGAGCGACCTTGGTGTTGTGATACTGCGAGGCAAGGCTCCAGCTCGAACACCACCATGTGGGTTTCACCCGAGTTCCCTCAGTAGGCCTTTGTCATGGTACGGGAATGGATCATTTTCGCCATCTGTGTGGGCCTGGGCGGGCACATCGCCCTTGGCGTGGTACTCCACGCGCCAGACCTGTGGTCCCTCAGAGAGGCGGCCTTGAATGGTCTTTTCTCTGGTGTGGGAGTGTATGTGCTTGTTCAACTGGTTCGGTCACTGTGGTGGGTTTTAAAAGGCAACGTGAGGTCTAGCTAACGTGTCGCCATCTTGCGGGGCTTGCGGCTGGGAGATTGTCTTCCGACCATCCTTTTGAGTAACATCGTACGATGCGACGCCGTACACCCTACACGAACTCAGCCCCGTGGGGCCCCTCTCTCAAGCCTCGGCAGAACCAAGGTTCGCCCGCCCCATCACCCACAGGAGGAGGATCTGACCTGACTGATCAATATGGTTCTTTTCACGCATCGTTGTTGTTCTGCCCCAAATGTCGTCAAGCGACGCCGGCACGCGAACGACTGCTCCTCGTACTCCCAACCGGCAACCTTTACGAATACCTGTGCGCGGAATGCGGAACCTCGACTGGATCCAAGACTGAGAAGGAACAGCAAGAAGTCCGGCTCTTTGTTCCCTGATACACGAATCCGTGCAGGGTCGTCGATCACTCCGTCAGGCATAGCCCCGCCAGGTCAAGGATTCTAGCTACGCCCCCCTAGCATGGGCAGACTCGGCCCGGGTTCAAGAAGAACTGCCCGATGGCGTGGCGGCCGTAATCACGCGCACCACGGAGCGCCGAACGTGATCATTGGTTCAGTCCGCGAGGGTTCCGTATCGTCAGGAGGGGTTTTCTAGCGGGATGCCTTCTTCAATCAGCATCACAGGAATCGAAGACCGGATTGGGTAGAGGATTTTCTTATCCGCCCGGATCAGTCCGCCATCGAGTTTCTCACTGACACTCTGCCCAGCCTTATTCTTCAAGTCGGCCTTCTCTATACGTGCGTTGAGTTCGGCAATAAGCGCCTCCTCAGCAAGGGACACTTCCTGCTTGGTTTCCGGGCAACAAAGGATCGCGAGCAGCTCCTGGTCGATAATCCCCTTTTCGGAAGACTCTTTCATATCAGGCATGATTCCTCCCCCCGTCCGACAAATTGAACGTCTTTCCGCCCACACCCCAACGCAATGGTATTCAGAATATAGGAAGCCAACCTCAAGATCAAGAATCGAAGTTTTCCACGACATCGCACACCGGTCGGTGACTGGAGCAAGCGAATGCTCACACTGCGAATACCTTTCCTCAGAATCCCCCTGGGTCCCTGTTGTAATTTGGGCAACTGCAGAAAGATTCTGGTACACTGAGAGCATTCGCTGGGGAAGAGAGGCAATGGCCTGGGTCGCTCAGATGAAACGGTATTTCCTGACTGGACTGTTCATCCTCGTACCGGCATGGGGCACCTTTCTCATTCTGCAGACCTTGTTTTTCACCCTGGATGACCTCATTCACGACTTTTTCGGCCCAACTGTCACCTCCGGTATACCTGGATTGGGTGTCCTGACCCTTACCTGTCTCATTCTCCTGGCTGGGGTCATTGCGACCCAATTTCTTGGTCAGAGGATTCTTCTGTGGACCGAAGATCGTTTGCAGCGGATTCCGATAGTCCGGAGTGTCTATCTCACACTCAAGGGCATGACCGACGTGTTTAAATTCAGGTCCAGGTTCGGAAACAGCACCGTCGTCGTGTTTCCCTTCCCCCGCCACGGGCTTTGGGCCTTGGGGTTCGTCATGGGAATGGCCCCGACCTCCGTGCAGGTGGTGCCGGAGAGACACCTCGCGATGGTCTTCGTTCCCACCGCTATTCACCCCTTCACCGGTTACCTGGCCCTGATCCCCACTATGAGGCTATTCCCGGTCAATCTCCCACCGGAGGAAGCCATGAAAATGGAATTTTCAGCGGGCCTGTACCGGCCACCATTCACCTGGCTCAAGAAACACCGTGCGTCTGCCCCTTACGATTCCCCAAACTCCTGAAGACCTTCCCATGTCGTCGCAGAACGAATTCATCGTCCGCCCCGCTGGTATGAGTGACCTGGAGACCATCCTGAACTTTAATACAGCCCTGGCCTTGGAGACTGAGGGGCGAATGCTCCAGAAGGATCTGCTCCGCCGCGGGACGTTGGCAGTTCTCGATTCACACGACAAAGGTCGTTATCTCGTCGCGGAAGCTCCCCAGTCATCTGGCACCCAAGTTATCGGTCAACTCTTGATTACCAATGAATGGAGCGACTGGCGAAACGGGATGTTCTGGTGGATTCAGAGCGTCTATGTCCATCAGGCCTGGCGAAGGCGTGGCGTGTACCGGACCATGCACCAGTATGTCCTTCGGGAGGCTGAGACGAGGAAGAATGTGTGCGGGATCCGTCTGTACGTCGAAGAGAGCAACCAAGCGGCTCAAGCCGTGTATACACGAGTCGGCTTGTCACCCTCTAGTTATCGGGTGTTTGAGAAAGACTTTGTCTTGCCCAGAAAAGACGATGGCGCATCTCCATCACTCTAAGGGAGGCGCCACGCTGAACCAGAATGGTATCCCTCACAAGCCTTCTAACGTATATGGTGATTCCTTTCTCCTAGAATCGAGTTCGCTAAGACCTCCCTCTGCGCTTCCCACCCAGACGCTCAGTTTCTATCCCACACCCTTTACCTCAAGGCCTCTTTCCAGCTCCCTACCTGTCGATTGCCGTGGAATCTTGAGCCAGTTATAATAGCTACCTCACAGGTCCCTAGCATGGCTCTTATGACATTGCCTCATGGATAGCAGCCATTCCCGAAATACCGCATCATCCTCATATCGGCGAGCCGACGAGGACCTTGACTTCCTTGGACGAGATGAACTCCGCCCTGTCAGATTACAACTCGAACTCCTTAAGCCCGAGTTGATCCAACAAGAAGAAGGCATCGGCTCGACCATCGTGGTGTTCGGGAGCTCTCGGCTCGTCGAGCCGACCGAGGCTCGTCAGCGCTTCGAAAAAGCCGAGGCTGAATATGCACACAATCCCGAGACTCCGCAGGCTCAACGAGCCCTCTCCCTGGCGCGTCATCAGCTGACGTTGTCACGGTATTATGATCAGGCCAGGGAGTTCGGACGCCTGGTCTCCAGCACCTGTCAGATAGATGGCCGATGCGAGTATGTGATCGTGACAGGCGGAGGACCAGGAATCATGGAGGCGGCCAATCGTGGGGCCGCTGACGTGAGGGCGAAGTCGATCGGATTGAATATTACCCTACCCCATGAACAGCATCCCAACCCCTTCATCACACCATCCTTATGTTTCCAGTTTCGTTATTTTGCTCTTCGCAAAATGCATTTTTTGCTTCGCGCGAAAGCTCTGGTCGCCTTTCCTGGAGGGTTCGGTACCCTTGATGAACTCTTCGAAACCCTGACCTTGGTTCAAACAGGGAAGGTCTCTGGTGTTACAATCGTCCTCATCGGCCGTGACTTTTGGGAAAACCTGGTGAACTGGTCCATGCTCGTCGACCAGGGCCTTATCGGCCTCGAAGACCTTCAACTCTTCAAATACGCTGAAACGGCGCAAGAGGCCTGGGAGATCATCGGCAGCGCCGAGAAGCTCCCCTCCTTACCCACATGAAGATCTCGTTTCACGGTGCAGCCCGATCAGTAACCGGAAGTCGCCATTTAGTTCATACCCGTACATCCCGAATCCTCCTCGACTGCGGTCTTTTTCAGGGCCGTCGGAGCGAATCTGACCAACAGAATCGGGAACTCGGCTTTGACCCCCGGTCAGTCGACGCCGTGCTGCTCTCACATGCACATATTGACCATTCAGGAGCTCTTCCCGTCTTGGCCAAGCATGGTTTTTCTGGCCACGTGCACACGACGGAGGCGACCGCCGACCTTGCCGAGCTCCTGTTAGGAGATTCCGCACGCATCCAACAGCAGGACTGCCTTTACGTCAACAAGAAGGAACAGAGACGAGGGAGGCGACGTCGTCGTCCCTATTACGTCATCAAAGACGTCCAGGCCATTACGAAACGGTTCGAGGGGGTCCATTATGGCGAGACCTTTTCGGTGCGTCCCCATATACGAGCGTCCCTCCACGACGCGGGTCATATTCTAGGCTCGGCAGCCATTCGCTTGAAGATTACCTCGAGAGGTGCCTCGACGACGATCCTCTTTTCCGGAGACTTAGGTCGCGCCAATATGCCGATCTTACGCGACCCGAGCCCGCCTCCTGCCTGCGACGTCCTGATTCTCGAATCCACCTATGGAGATCGTATCCATGAGACATATGAACAAGCCACAAAGGAGAAAATTCTCCAATTGGCCCACCATGCAACCACTCACCGGAGCAAAATCATTGTCCCGGCGTTTGCGGTAGGGCGAACGCAGCATATTGTGATGCGCATCAAGGAGTTAGTTGACGAGGGATCGGTGGCTCCCTTTCCCATCTACATCGATTCCCCCTTGGCGTCCAAGGCCACGGATGTGTTCCGTAGGCACCCGGAAGTCTTTGACAAACAGACCTATGAGATCTTTGCCTCTCAAGGGGATCCTTTCGCCGCTCGGTATATCCATTATGTCGCCTCAGTCGAAGACAGCAAGGCCCTGAATAGCATCAAAGGCCCCTGTGTGATCATTGCTGGGTCAGGGATGTGCGAGGGGGGACGCATCGTCCACCACTTAAAGCATGCCCTCCAGGATGAATCCAACGTGATTGCGATTGTCGGCTTTCAGGCCGAACACACCTTGGGGCGAAAATTAGTGGAAGGCTGGGACCCTGTTCCAATCTTCGGCGTTCCGATGCCGCGCCGGGCTCAGGTGGTCAGATTTAATGGGCTCTCCGCCCATGGAGATCGTAATGACCTCCTCGCCTATGTGCGTGCCATCACACCGAATCCCGCTAAGGTGTTTGTCGTGCATGGGGAGGAAAAACAGTCCTTTTCACTTGCGGCTGCGATCCGGGATGAGCATCCTGGCATCGAGGTCCTTGTACCGGAGGCCGGGTCCACTTATAAGCTTTGATCTTGGCCAAGCAGAAACCTCGGAGGTTCGCATCCTGTGCAGCGAGAATCCAGTTGGATCATTCAAACGGGGCAAGGCTGGAAAATCTATGTCGCGGTCGTTGGGTTTTCTGCCGCTCTTGCTTGCTTTACCCTTGGTTTCTTCTCGCTGGGGGGCAACCAGGGAAAGTTTGTTGGCCTCATGGCCTCTGGCACCATGTTGCTCGCTGTGACGTTCACGTGGTTCACCTTCGCGCTTCGCTGTCCCCACTGTCTCGCCAAGCTCGTATGGACCATGGCCATGAGTCGTCCCCATAGTTCCTGGGTGATTGACTTGGCTGGGCTGGAGTCCTGTCCTCTTTGCCACCACTCACTTGTCAACGGTGGGACATGAGACCCCTGATAAACAAAAGAGGCTTCCCGCCTGTACTCTGCATGATTGTCCACGCATGTGTTCTCTGTATGGTGGCTGGGGTCGCTGGTCGCACCCTCTCTTTCTGGGAACCATCCTCAGCAGTAGCTGGTACGGTAGACGAACCACGAGCCAGAGCCCGCGACCTTGGAATTATCCTAGGGCGCTATGATCCAGGCCCCCTCAATGCCATCACAGACGTGCAAGGGGTAAGGGTGGGACACGTCACGTTAATCCGTGGAGAGGGAAGTCTCAAACCTGGCGAGGGACCGGTTCGTACCGGCGTCACCGTGGTCATCCCTCGAGAGGATGTATGGCATAGAAAAGTCCCGGCCGGAGCCTTCGTGTTAAACGGCACCGGGGAAATGACCGGTCTTGCATGGGTGGCAGAGTCAGGCTTTTTGGAGTACCCCATCGCGTTGACCAACACCCTTAACCTTCCCATAGTGGCCAACGGCGTCATGAGTTGGATGATACGGAATTATCCGGACATCGGGATTACCGACGATACCCTCACCCCAGTGGTAGCCGAATGTGACGACAGTCGGCTCAACGATAGTCAAGGTAGACATGTCTCGGAACAGGATGTCGTCAGGGCCTTGGACGGGGCGACCGGAGGTGCAGTGGAAGAGGGGTCTGTCGGCGCTGGGACTGGAATGATATCATATGGATTCAAGGGAGGGATCGGTACCGCTTCAAGGAAGCTTTCAGACGCGGAAGGGGGATACACGGTAGGCGTTCTGGTCAACGCCAATCATGGCCGCCGCTGGGAATTGGTGGTCGCCGGCGTGCCTGTTGGGCGCCTGTATGGTCCCGGGGAGGGACCCGGGCAGAGCAGCGCCCTGCCACAGGTTACCCCGGAGGAGTGGATGGTGAGCGAGGGCCGTAGGAGTTATTACGACGGGTCCATCATCGTGATCATTGCGACTGATGCCCCGCTTGACAGTCGTCAGCTCACCCGCCTTGCTCGGCGCGGGGCCCTCGGTCTCGCACGCACGGGATCGACATCTCGACATGGGAGCGGGGATTTCCTCCTTGCTTTTTCGACGGGAAATATCATTCCCCATTATCCCAAAGAGCCGACCTTCACCATGACACACCTGGGAGATACCCATTTGAACCCCTTGTTTGCTGCGACCGTCGAAACTACGGAAGAAGCCATTCTCAACGCACTGACGATGGCCAGGACGGTGGTTGGGAGGGATGGCCGTAAGATGGAATCTATTTCGTTATTAAGACTTCAGGCATTGCTTGGACTCGAGGCGGAAGATTCCCCTTAAGGGATACCGACGCCACTGAACTCGAGCGGAACCGGTTGGTCCAGGAAATAGATCTTTCGTACAGAAGTGAGGTGGGAATGAGCGAGTACCAGATTGGCGGTGGCTTGCGATTATTTACAGCTTTGGAAAAAACGAAGGCGTTTTCTGAGTTTCTTCAGAGTCGCTTACTTCGAGCTTTGGAATCGGAGGATCCAGCTGAGCTTCACTACCTCCTCGCCCAGGTTGACGATTATCATTCGTACCTCTGGCGATACTACCGAAAGCTTCAGGCAGAACGCGGAGACCGCCTCGCACCAGATCTGTAACCGCACCGCGGCTCTCGAGCACTCCCCTGCGCGTGAGGCACGGCCATAGACAAAGAGACACCTGATTGTTAGACTGAGCAATCATGACGGAAACAGACGGCCGCCTTCGTTTTGCCGTAGCCCTGTCACGGGCGTCAGACCCGGAAGAAGCTGCTCGCACGCTCGTTCGGGCCGTGATTCCAGAAATCGGCGCTGGTCCCATAGACTTGGCGTTTTTGTTTTGTTCGTCCCACTACGCCACACAGGCAGAGGCGCTGGCTCTGGTTGTGCGGGAAACACTAGGTCCGAGCTGTTTAGTCGGCTGCACCGGTGAGGGAGTTATCGCGGGATCAGAAGAAATTGAAGCCGGCGCCGCCGTCACGTTGTGGGCAGCTCGGCTTCCACATAGCCACGTGACCCCTCTCCGACTCAGTGTTTCCTCTTTACAGAACGATGATGGACTCTCGGGCTGGCCAGAAGATCTTGGGAGAAAGATTGAACAGCCCTGCTTCCTACTCTTGGCTGATCCCTTTTCAACCCCCATGAATGAGGCGCTTTCTATGATCGCCGATCGTTGCCCAGGTTCACCGGCGATCGGGGGCTTAGCAGGCGGTGGGCGGGACCCTGGGGAAAATCGGATGTTCCTGAACGATCAGGTCTTTGACGGAGGGCTCGTTGGGGTGGCCCTCTCCGGCCCGGTTTCTATCCGGCCCGTGATCTCGCAAGGCTGTCGACCAATTGGTGACCGTTTTGTGGTGACCAAAGCTGACCGAAATATTGTGTACGAATTGGGTGGCACGCCCGCTCTCGAGCGATTGCAGGCGGTGTTCGAGTCCCTGACAACCGAAGACCAACAATTGGCCCAGCAGGCCCTCCATGTGGGAATGGTCATTGACGAACACGGCAACCGATTTGGACGAGGAGACTTCCTGGTACGAAACCTGATTGGGGCCGATCGAAACTGTGGGAGCTTGGCCATTGGTGATCTTGTGGAGGAGGGGCAAACTCTTCAATTCCACGTACGAGACGCAGACTCTGCCACCGAAGATCTGAGCCATCTTCTCACCGCCGAACGCGCTCGGCACCAACATCCGCCCTTAGCTGCCCTCCTTTTTAGTTGTTGCGGCAGAGGTCGCGGGCTTTTCGGTCGACCGCACCACGACATCAGGGTACTCAGAAAAGAAGCCGGGAATATCCCGGTGGGAGGATTTTTCGCGCAGGGGGAAATAGGACCGGTGGGAGGGAGTAATTTCCTGCATGGCTATACAGCCAGTGTCGCCTTATTTTCAGAATCGACCTGCGCGCGAAAAAGCGAGACCGTAGGGTATGCATAGACAACGTCCTGCGCAGTTCCCAGGACGTGCTCAAGGAAGCTTCGGGAGGAGACGGTCATGTTAAGAAGGTGCATGAGTGTTGGGCTAGTCACAGCAATTCTGTCCATAAGCACGTCGGGTATGGCCGAGGAACTGACCGGGCCGAGAGACGCAACCGCTCAGGCTGTGACCATGCCATCCGGACTTCAGTATCTGGATCTCGTCCTCGGGGAAGGGCGGAAAGCCGAGTCTGGAGATACCGCCACCGTCCATTACACCGGCTGGTTGGAAAATGGCACGAAGTTCGACAGCTCATTGGACCGTAAAGAACCCTTTTCTTTTCGAATCGGTTCCGGCATGGTGATCAAAGGATGGGATGAAGGGGTGACATCGATGAAGAAAGGTGGCAAGCGCAAATTAATTATCCCACCCCACCTCGGCTACGGTAAACGCGGCGCAGGCAGAGTGATCCCTCCTGATGCAACCTTAGTCTTTGAAGTCGAGCTTCTAGATCTTCGGTAGCTGCCCGTCATGTGGCATCCGTGAAGCGTGAATGGGGGTAGCCCGCGTTTGATCTCCTCAGTCCAATCAACCGCTCATCACTCCCTACCCATCTCTTGTCATCCTGTCTCATGAAACGGACTCCCCTTTATGACAGCCACATCACCGCACAGGCCAAGCTGGTCGACTTTGCCGACTGGGAGATGCCGATACACTATTCCGGCGTGGTAGACGAATACCAGGCCGTCCGTCATACGGCTGGCCTTTTCGACGTCAGCCACATGGGACGCATCTCTGTCTCGGGCGCAGGTGCACTTCCCTTTCTCCAACGCATGACCACCAATGACCTTGCTCAACTTGACCCCCTACAGGCCCAGTATTCCATGGTCTGTAACGACTGCGGGGGCATCAAAGACGACGTCTTTATTTACCGGGTTCTCCCCCACGAGTATCTCCTGTGTGTGAACGCCTCCAACAAAGAGAAGATCTTGGCCTGGTTACAAGAATGGCAACCGGGGAACACCCTGCTAGAAATCCGTGATCGCTCTACTGACATGGCCCAGTTGGCCCTTCAAGGACCACGTTCACCCGAAATCCTTAAGCAATTGGGCCTCTCTGGTATCGAGACGCTACGTCCTCGTCACTGCTTGGAAGCCAGCCTCCTTGGCTCCCCTTCACTCGTCACACGCACGGGCTATACCGGTGAACTCGGTTACGAACTATACATCTTCGCCGACTCGGCGGCTCGAATCTGGAACGAACTCTTGGGGAAGGGGAAGGCCATGGGCCTCAAGCCAGCTGGCCTTGGCGCGCGAGACCTCCTTCGATTAGAGATGGGATTTCTCCTGTACGGGAACGATATTGCTGAAGATATCACCCCGCTGGAGGCTGGCGTCACCTGGACCGTCTGTTTCGAAAAGGGAGACTTCCGCGGACGGGAGGCGTTGATACGGCAAAAAGAGGTCGGCCTTGCCAATCGGTTGATAGCCTTTGAGTTGATCGAACAGGGCGTGCCCCGACACGGATTCAAGGTGGTGAAGAGCCAAGCCCCCCACGATGCCATCGGTGAGGTGACCAGCGGAAACTTTTCGCCACTCCTACGCAAAGGGATTGGTATGGCCTATGTCCAACCTGAGTACGCCAAGGTCGGGACTGCCCTCGCCATCGATATTCGCGGGAAAACAGTCAAGGCTGTCATCGTGAAATTGCCATTTTACAGGAAGAAAAGCGTCTGATGGGTAATCGGTGATGAGTGATGAGCCGAAGTAAACATGACGCTACGCGGTACGTTTCCAACACGCGTGACGGATCACCCATCGCCTTTGTGTCATTCCCATTACCTCAACCCATTAGCGGTGGACGATGACTTCTAGGAATATTTATACCGGTCGCGTGGTGACCCTGAACGTCGACAGTGTGGAACTTCCAAATGGGGCGAGCGTAGATCTAGAAATTATTCGACATCCTGGAGCCGCAGCGATTGTCCCACTGAAGGATGAAGGGACCGTGGTACTGATCCGGCAATTCAGACACGCGGCAGGTGGGTTCATCTATGAAATTCCGGCAGGGAAACTATCGCCAGGCGAGGATCCGCTGGCCTGTGCGGGTCGTGAATTGGAGGAGGAAATCGGGTACCGAGCGGCAACCTTTGAACTTCTGACCAGTATCTTCACCGCCCCAGGATTCTGTGACGAAGTCATCCACGTGTACAAGGGAACCGGCTTAACCAAAGGCACCCAGAACCTCGACCACGATGAGATCTTGGATGTGATCGAGATGCCGCTCGAACGGGCCATCGCGCAGATTCAAGATGGGACGATTCGGGATGCCAAAACCATCGTGGGCCTGCAAGCAGTCTTTCTGCAAACCCGTGCCCGATAACCTCTCTTTTCCCTACCGGAGCAGGAAGCCCGTCCGAAGGGGATCTTCATCCTCAATGACAAACTCGTGCTCTCCGGTCAGGCAGGCAGTGCCCTCGACCTCGGGAATAATAGAGGCGTGTCCCGCATACTCACCCGCTTCGTGAATCCGCCCGACAAATTGAGTCCCAAGGATACTTTCGAATCGCACAGCTTGATGGAGGTCAACCTGTTTCCTCGCATGGAGAATGGCCAGGTGCGCACTCACTCCAGTTCCCGTCGGTGAACGATCCAGAGCTCCATCCGCAAAGATACAGACCTGGCGATACTGTGCATCCTGGCCTTTCGGCAACCCCACGAAAATCGCTCCGTAGAGAAAACTCAAATCCTCCTCGAGTGGATGCTGGACCTCTCGCGCCGCGGCAACGGCGCACTTGATCCGCATTCCTATTTCGACCAAGTCGCGAGCCGATTCAGGGTTCAGTTCCACGCCAAGCTCCTCCGCATTGCAGAAGGCATAAAATGCGCCCCCGAACGCCAGGTCATACCGGACACGGCCAACCCCGGGAACCTCGACACACTGATCAAGCGTTAACACGAAGGAGGGGACGTTCATAAAACCCACAGAGCGGACCCGTTTGGCCTTGACGCAAGCTCGTGCCGTCACCAGTCCACTCGGGGTTTCCAATGTGATTACCGACTCAGGCTCGGACAGTGGCAAGATCCTCCTGTCGAGCACAACGGTGGTTAACCCGATGATACCGTGACCGCACATTGTGCTGTAGCCCTCGTTATGCATGAACAACACTCCCAGATCAGCCTGTGGGTTGACCGGCGGCACCAGGACGCACCCATACATGTTGGGGTGGCCACGAGGTTCCAACATCAGGGCGGTTCGTAGGTGATCGAACTGTTCTCGTGCGACGCGCCTCTTCTCGAGGATCGTGTCTCCAGGAAGATCCGGAAATCCGCTGGTAATGACTCGGAGGGGCTCACCCGCGACGTGTACGTCAACGGAGGTAATCCGATACATGGTTCGCAATCTCGTGGAAAGAGGTCAGAACAAGGGAGACGAGGATTTGCTGCACCTGGGTGTACGTTGCGACAAGGATTTCTCCGGCATCAGGAGTAATGTTCGGTCATGAACCAACCGGCAATCGACAACCGCTTGTGCGAGCCTGCCATCGCATCCACTCTGCACACCCGGTGAAAACGTGGGACAGTGAACAGGGCAAGCGTACCGGGCTCTGGAGCAATACATTGCTTGACCTCAAGCACCCGCTGCCCGTCCCTCTGCGTGGCATCATAGACAATGAGCTCCCCGCCCCAATCCGAGTTCCACTCCTCATGAAAATAGGTTGCACAGGCAATACGCCGAAGCGCACGGTAGGTTTGGTGATCGCGACCATAGGCCTCATCCGTATCATCGTGGGTAGGCAAAGCGTCGTTCACCCCATAGGAATAGTAGCTAAAGCTCACATGACGTTGTTTGATGTCTTCAAAAGACTCGATGTAGTCCGCGATACAGGGCAAGGAGAGCTTCTCAAGAAAGACTTGCGCCTCAGGGGCACCAATCGCACCCTTCAGCCAATCGCCGCTATTCGGAAACGCGGCTGAAACCTCTTGCATTTCGCTGAGACTCTTCCATTTTGAACGGCTCATCGCCTCCCGAAAGAAGGCTCTCTCGTCTGCAGACCAGAATTCCTCTAAGACCAGAACAGGATCCCGGTGAAAGGAAAACTTCCGCGAGCTGAATTCCCGCAACCTCACCTTCATGAGCCCTTACCCCTTTACCCAGTAACAAAAGGCTTCTGAATCACGCTTCACCGAGCGCAAGAACACGATTCTCAGTAGGCCATAGATTTCCTTGGGTTGTCAATTCAGATACCGGCCAGCTGGTGGACTCACCGGCGATTGCCCTCACGGAACGCCTTTCTTCATGATTTTCAAAGCCTTACCTTCACAACTGACGGGGTCATTGGTGCGAGTACACTTGAAGAGGGGAGTGCGCGATTCCTTCACCGGAGGGCGATCCAACTGTACGGGTGATCAAGCGATGCCATCGGAGCACGCGCTATGGCGCTAACCTGTCCCAAATGCAAGTTCGAACAAGAGGATGGAGAGGAATGTCTCCGGTGCGGCATTGTCTTTCACAAATATAAACCTCTGCCAGCTCCTGGTAAGCCCGTCACTTCCGTGCGATCCCTGGGAACCGGGGCGTCCCCTGATGAACCTCCTCTTCGATTGAAAGACCAGGAATTCGAGGCGCAGGCAAGTGGGCGCCCCCTGGAACCAAAGGAATCATGGCTGCCGGAGTCGGAACCAGCAGCCCCATTGCCCTCGCACGGGCTCTTTAGAAGGATGTTCCGGATCCTTCCTTGGATCTCGCTTGCCGCAGGATTGGTCGCTCTTTACTTGATGTTCCAGCAAGCGCCTCCGTTGAAGATCCAGCTTGACCCGAGAGCGTGGGAGCGTGTCGATCGGAAAATGCACCAGCTTCACATTGCAGCGCAGACCCGACAGCCCTACACCATGAGCCTGGATGAAGCCGAGTTAAATGCATGGCTTCACTCCAGCATGTCCATGTCTCAAAGAAGCGGACCCGAACAGATCAGAGGCATGGCGCCCAATATTCAAGTGAATGATCCCAAGTTCCAAGAAGCCCAATCCGCCATGAAGGATCTGCGGGTGAAGCTCTCCGGTGATCAACTGCGCGCGTATGCGGTCTTCGACTTCCATGGCCGGAACCTCTCCTTATTGTTAGGAGGCCGCGTCTACGTGCGGGATGGGTACCTGCGCCTCGACCCAACGGAAGGCAAGATCGGCTCATTGCCTATCCCGACAGCGACCTTGAACCGGGTCGTCCAGCGGCTCTTTGACTCCCCTGAGAATCGCCAGGCCTTCCAGCTTTCCCCTCAGATCAGCTCAGTCGATATCCGGCACGGCCAATTGTTTGTTGCCTACCGCTAGTCCTCTTCTGGTGCGTCTACCCGATTTCAGGCTCTGTCTAGATTCTGGGTGTACGCACCCATCAAATGAAGTCACCAGGGCAAAAGCCCACACTAAATCGTCAGTATTCGCTGGAAGAGGCGGGCAATAGCATTCTGTTGCGGGAAGGAGCGGGAAGCACCCCCGCGAAGAATCAGGATGGGAGAAGGCTGCCTCTGGACCCAGGCGTAGCGGCTAGGAGGTGTAACTCTCCATTGGGGGACAGGTGCACATCAAATTCCGATCGCCATAGGCCTCATCAATCCTGCCGACAGCTGGCCAGAACTTGTAGTCCCGTACCCATGGGGCAGGGAACGCCGCCTGCTCGCGGGAGTACGGACGGTTCCACTCTGACGCTGTCACGATATGAACGGTATGGGGAGCAAGTTTCAAGACATTCAAATCTCGTGGCATCCTCCCTCCCGAAATTTCCTGAATTTCCCCATGAATCGCGATCATGGCATCACAAAACCGGTCGAGCTCTACCTTGGACTCACTCTCGGTCGGTTCAATCATGAGGGTTCCGGGTACGGGAAAGGACATGGTCGGAGCATGAAATCCATAGTCCATGAGGCGTTTGGCTACATCCACTGCCTCTACTCCAGATCCTTCCTTAAAAGGTCGGACATCAACAATGAATTCGTGAGCCACGAGCCCGTCTTTGCCCGTGTAGAGAATGGGATAATGTTTCTCCAATCGCTTCGCCATATAGTTCGCGTTCAGAATTGCGACCTGTGTGGCCTTGGTCAGGCCATTCTCTCCCATGAGAGCAATGTACACCCAGGAGATCACCAAGATGCTCGCGCTGCCATAGGGCGCCGCTGCAATAGGTCCAATTCCCTGGTCTCCCCCGACCTTCCGAAGGGGATGCCCGGGTAAGAAGGGGGCGAGATGGCTAGCCACCCCAATTGGCCCCATTCCGGGCCCACCGCCGCCGTGCGGAATGCAAAAGGTCTTGTGGAGATTCAAATGACACACATCCGCTCCAAAATCACCAGGACGGCACAACCCAACCTGGGCGTTCATGTTCGCCCCGTCCATGTAGACCTGCCCCCCATAGGCATGCACGACTTCACAGATGCGCCGTATTTGCCGCTCAAAGACCCCATGGGTGGAGGGATACGTGATCATGAGCGCAGCCAATCGTTTCCCGGCGTCACGAGCCTTGAGTTCCAAGTCCGCCAGATCCACGTTCCCTTGCGAGTCGCAGGCCACCACGACAACCTGAAGGCCAGCCATGACAGCGCTTGCTGGGTTGGTCCCATGCGCCGAGACGGGGATGAGACAGACATCGCGTTGGTCTTCCCCCCGACTCCGATGAAACGCTCGAATAGTCAGCAACCCCGCATATTCTCCCTGCGAGCCTGCGTTGGGCTGCAGAGAGATCGCGGCGAAGCCGGTAATCTCGGCCAGCCAGCCTTCCAACTGCCCGCACAGTTCCTCGTACCCCTTCGTCTGTTCAGACGGCGCAAAGGGGTGGATTCGGCCGAAGCCCTTCCACGTGACCGGGATCATTTCGACCGTGGCATTGAGTTTCATGGTGCAGGAGCCGAGCGGAATCATCGAATGCACGAGAGACAAATCTCGGCTTTGAAGCCGATGCATATATCGGAGGAGTTCATGCTCTGAGTGGTACCGATGAAAGACTTCGTGGGTTAAATACTCGCTGGTACGTTCAAGACCGGACGAAAAACCCAAACTGACCGCCCCGGCGAGGTCCTTCACAGTGAAGGACGGCTCCTTGCCCCCACCAACGATTGTCCAAAGAGTTTCCACTTCACGGGCCGTACTCAGCTCGTCGAGGGCGATTCCGATCCATTGATGGTCCAACCGTCGCAGGTTGATACGGCGGGTCCGGGCTGCTTCGCACACCTCATCAGCCGACCGACCGCTCGACCGGACACAGATGGTGTCAAAGAACGCTGCTTCTCCGATTTCACACTCCAACCGCCGCAACCCCTCGGCGAGAATCTTAGCCAAACCATGTACACGCTGGGCGATCCGCCGTAACCCCGCGGGACCGTGGTAGACCGCGTACATCCCAGCCATAATGGCCAGAAGCACTTGGGCCGTACAAATGTTGCTCGTCGCCTTGTCACGACGGATGTGCTGTTCACGTGTCTGCAAGGCCAGCCGGTACGCCGGCTTCCCACTGGAATCACGAGAGACTCCCACAATCCGTCCAGGAATCTGACGCTTGTACTCCTCCTTCGTTGACAAGAAGGCAGCATGGGGCCCGCCGAATCCCATGGGCACGCCGAACCGCTGGCTAGACCCGACGGCAATATCCGCTCCGAATTCTCCCGGTGGACTCAACAAGGTGAGCGCTAACAAATCAGTTGCCACGACAACCAGCGCCCCAGAAGCATGAGCCTGTTGCGCGACGCCCCGGTAGTCATGGATCGCCCCGTCCGTGGCTGGATACTGTAGCAGGACGCCGAACACATGCAGATCGGAAAAGTTCACATGCTGTGGATCACCAATGTGGAGCGTGATCCCAATGGGCTCAGCGCGTGACTTCAGAACGGCAATGGTTTGAGGATGACAATTATCGGCAATCAAAAAGCTGGTGCGTTCTTTTCCACTCTGTCCCTCTCGTTTCGTGATCGCGTAACACATATGCATGGCTTCGGCCGCGGCCGTCGCCTCATCGAGCAAGGAGGAATTGGCGAGCGGCAGACCCGTCAGGTCAGCGACCATGGTTTGAAAGTTCACGAGGGCTTCCAACCGGCCTTGCGCGATTTCGGCCTGGTACGGTGTGTACTGCGTGTACCACCCCGGATTTTCAAGGATATTACGCTGGATCACCGGGGGCGTGACGCAGTCGTAATACCCCATCCCAATGAAAGACCTGAACACCTGGTTCCTGTCGTGCAACACACGAAGGTCTGCCAGAGCGTCAAATTCTCCCCGGCTGCTCTCAATCGACAAGCGTTTTCGTAATCGAATCTCTTCCGGGATGGCCGCGTCGGCCAAAGCCTCCAGTGAAGGGAAGCCAAGGGTCGCCAGCATTTCTTGGATATCCGCCTCCGTCGGCCCTATATGGCGGTGCAAAAACCTATCAGAGGGATGCAGCACATGTTCGAGGTCCATGAAGGTCTCCCCTTGTTGGCCGTACTTGAAACGATCTCACCCACACGCTCACCCTCCATTTTGCACGCCGCGGACATTTGACGCAAGTCCTGCCAAGCACAGCTTGCCTCTCTTCTGCAGAGGTCAGTATGATGATTAAGGAAGGGCAACAGCTCGAATATGAGGAAATTTCAATGCACGAGCGATAA
>JBFJQA010000027.1:0-20996 GCA_041616875.1 Nitrospiraceae bacterium
CCCCTCACCCTCCCCTCTCCCCCCAGGGGAGAGGGATCCTAACAATGACCAACGGCCGGCACCATAACGCGGACGCCGAGCCCGCTCACGGCCCTCCCCGCGCCGGCGGCGTGGATCCAATAGGGCGCGAAGATTGTCAAAGCCATCTGCCGTGACCAGGCCGGCGGCCACTAACTCCCAGAGGCCCTCTTCGACCGCAGCAGCCAGGTGTCCTGTCCCCCGAACCAGATCGGCAAAAAAACTTGCTCCCCGCTCGCGGAGAATACGAAAGAGATCCTGAGCCACCGAGCCAACATTCGGCAAGAGCATTTGTGCCTTGACTCCGCTGCGCCTGTCTGGCCCGAAGAGGTGTAAGAGCCACTCCGTCTCCTCTCTCGGAAAGAAGCTGATCGGTGCCACACTGGTTGGAAGAATCCGACGAGCCCCTCCCCCACTCTGCTCCTCATTGACCTGAACCTCGAGGCGATGGTGTGGCGTCAGCCTCCCCCAGGCAACCGTGCCTCCGAGACACAGCCGGTCGAGTACTCCAGACTCATACTTGGAGATGCGCAGCGGCAGAATATATCGCTCCCAGGCCGAGGCAGCCGCCTCAAATCCTGCGAGTTGTCGGATGACTTCGTGCAGACCAGATTCGCCATGCAATCGAGCCCCGTGAGCCACGTGCTGCCACTGGAACAAGAACCGCATAAACTCGACCGCCGTCACCGGCTCGATTTCTCTGCGCAATCTCCCGATGGTGAGGCGGTGTATGCGAGCCAAGAGTCGACGGTGGCACCATTCGGGCGCTGCTGCACCGGGCGAGAGGGGTGATGGGTTTGGAGAAGGCCGGAAGCGGCCGCGGAGCACCTGCCCATCAGCCTCCAAGCGCAGCAAGGCAGCGTTCACGTCCTGGGTGGGGACACCCAGCTTTCCACCGAGTTCCTCAGCCGTGACGGGTCCGATACATTCCATCCAGCCCTGCACGATTTTAAGAACAGCACTCTCTCTGTTAGGGACAGCTTCATCCAAGATTCTTTCGAGACCTGGACTTGCCGTTGCATCGGGAAACACCACGTTGACCAAGGCAAGGTGCTCAGCAGGTGCGTATCCGCGAACCACTTGCCCCTCACCTTCCACTTGCCCCTCACCCTTCCCTCTCCCCTCCTGGGAGAGGGAAACGTGGGGGGCGTCGAAATCCTCTGCCCCTCCCTGCGTGTGCATGTTAGTCAAAGTCACTACCGTGGCACGGTGGTCCTGTACCAAGGCAGGCATGTGCTGAGCCCACCCCCTTGCTTGGATTTCGGGAACCCAACCCAGGGTGAGCAGCGCATCATGCAGTTCATCGGCATCCCGTACCTCCGGCCAGGCTTCTTCGGCCACCTCTTCAATCGCCACTGCGTCCAGCGCGCCAATCTTGTCCGCAAGATCAGGGGGTAAGGTCCGCCGCATCTCGACAGCCCGGGCACGACGCTCTTCGAGGGGCGCGTCATCCAAATAGGCATAGGGATTCGCGTTGAGAATTTCGTGGCAGAATGCAGAAGGCGTCGGCGTATCGACCGCCACGCAGCGAATCTCCCCACGCTCGATCTGTTGAAGGAGATGGACCAGCCCCTCCACATCCATGGCCTCGGTGAAACAATCACGAATCGTCTCGTTGACTAAGGGATGATCGGGGACGTCTCGATGGCCGTTTTTTGCGCCCAGATTATCCTGACAGGCGATGGCATCAGGGAAGACGGCGGCTAACAGATCTTCCGCTCGCATCCGCTGAATTTGCGGGGGCACCCGGCGTCCTTTTGCGAACCGAAGCAGAGCCAACGACCGTCCGGCATTCCACCGCCACCGTGTGGCGAACATGGGGGCGGCCAGGATCGCTTGCGTCAGGACCTCGCGAACAGACTCGGACCGCAGAAACCCAAACACGGCGTCCAAGGGGAAACTGTGCCGTTCGCCAAGGGAGATCACAATGCCTTCATCGGTGGCGGCCGCTTGAAGTTCAAAATCGAAGGTGACGCAGAACCGTTTACGCAGCCCCAATCCCCAGGCTCGATTGACCCTCCCGCCGAACGGCGCATGAATGATCAATTGCATCCCACCGCCTTCGTCAAAAAACCGCTCCGCGATCACGCTTCGCTGCGTTGGCACTGCTCCTAAAATCGTCCGGCCTGCTAGTACATAGGCCACAGCCTGTTCCGCACCCCGTCTGTCCAGACCGCATGCTTGCTGAAGCCAATCGGCGGCTGACTCAAGACCCGAATCCGCCGGCAGGAGCTGGTCGAGGTGATCCCTGAGCGACGCAACTTCGGCGGAGAGTTCGGCCGTTCGCGAGGGAGCCTCCCCACGCCAAAAGGGAATTGAGGGCGGAGCCCCATGAGCATCTTCGACCCTCATAGTCCCGTTGCCCACGCCACGAATCCGCCACGAATTGGTCCCCAGGAGAATGATGTCCCCTGCGAGACTTTCCACGGCAAAGTCTTCATCGACGGAGCCGACGACGGTCCCCTCTGGCTCTGCAATGACGGTGTAGCTCGCAGTGTCCGCGATCGCACCCCCGGAAGTGATGGCTGCCAGTCGAGCACCGCGGCGGGGCCGAAGGCGTGCATTGATCCGGTCATGGTGCAGATAGGCTTGGCCCCGCCCTTTTCGGGTGGCGATGCCGTCGGCCAACATACGCAGGACCGCATCAAACTCTGGGCGTTCAAGGTTTCGATACGAATAGGCCCGCCGGCACAGCCCAAAAAGGTCATCCTCCCGCCACTCCCGTGTCGTCACGGTGGCGACGATCTGTTGAGCCAGAATATCCAACGGAGCCGTGGGAACTTCGATACGGTCCAGCAGTCCTGCCCGGATGGCCTTCACCAAGGCCGCACATTCGATCAACTCATCCCGCGTGCTGGCAAACAGCCTGCCCTTCGGCAGCGCCCCAACCCAGTGGCCGGCTCGCCCCACACGCTGCAAGCACGTGGCGATGGCCCGAGGCGAACCCACCTGACACACCAGGTCCACCGTCCCCACATCGATGCCCAATTCCAGCGACGCGGTTGCAACCACCACCCGTGTTTGCCCTCCCTTGAGGCGTTCTTCCGCTGAAAGACGAATCTGTCGCGAGAGGCTCCCGTGATGCGCCGCCACGACTTTGGCTCCAAGATCTTGGAGCCGTTCTTCTAAATGATGGGCCACTCGTTCCGCCAAGCGACGGGTATTCACGAAGACCAAGGTGGAACGGTGCTGCCGGACCAATTCGGCAATCCGATCATACATATCGCTCCAGATCGCATTGGTGGCCACGGCACCCAGCTCATCCTTTGGCACCTCCACCGCGAGATCCATCTCCCGTCGATGACCGACGTCGATAATGTGGCAGCCGAGATCGGCGTTCGGCATCGTAAAGGGAAGCGACTCTTGTCGGTCACCCTGTCCGACTAAGAACTGGGCAATGGTCTCGATCGGTCGCTGTGTCGCCGAGAGCCCGATCCGGGTGAGGCGGCCCTCTGCCACCTCCTCTAGGCGCTCCAACGACAGTGCCAAATGCGCACCGCGCTTGTTCGGGGCCACGGCATGGATTTCATCGACGATGACGGTGCGCACGTCTCGGAGGATGTTCCGACTCTTCTCGGCCGTCAGCAGTAAGTACAAGGACTCGGGTGTGGTAATCAGGATATGGGGCGGCCGTCTGATCATCGCCTGGCGTTCCCAGGTCGGTGTGTCCCCGGTCCGAACGACGACCCGGATCTCTGGGAGGAGCAGCCCAGCGGCCAATGCCGCCTCGCTGATTTCCAACAGGGGTCGCTGTAGATTCTTTTGAATGTCGTTGCTGAGGGCCTTGAGTGGAGACACGTAGAGGACCTGTGTGCGGTCTTCCAGTTCATGGCCGATCGCCTGCTTAAAGAGCGAATCGATACAGGACAGAAACGCCGCGAAGGTTTTCCCCGATCCCGTTGGGGCGGCAATCAACACATGGGACCCAGAGGTAATGGCAGGCCAGCTTTGCACCTGCACCTCGGTGGGCGTTCCGATTCGATCGCGGAACCACTCGGCAATGATGGGGTGAAATCGAGCGAGGGGCATGGAAGCCCGATCTTACCATGGAGGGCAACGAGGCCTCTACTGCTCCAGGCCCAAGGATTCCTCATACTTCACTGGCCTCCCCACAAAGAGGGCAGAAAGCGGTTAGAATGTCCGATGTGGCTCACATGGTACCTTTCCCCCACTGTCGACAACGTTCCGTGATCATTTTGGGTTCTGGATATACGGGCCGACATCTCTGCGAACACCTCACGCGTCGCGGGATGTCGTTCCTTGCCACAAGCCGCACACCAGACGCCCACCTTTCCCATCTGCCGCCAGCATGTCGAGTAGAGTTCGATCTGACTCGGCCCTCTACGTGGAACCAACTCCCCGAGGATGCGTCGATCATCTGGTGTTTCCCCGCCATGCCTCTCGAATCGGTTCAGACCTTTGCCCAACAGGCCTCCATGAAAAATCGGCGGTTGGTGGTGTTGGGAAGCACCTCCGCCTACGACCTGGCTGCCAGCCAAGGCGAACGTTCGTCAAATCCTCACGTCGATGAGGCATGGCCTCTCAAACAATCCGCGCCTCGGGTCCAGGGAGAGGAATACTTACGCCTCCATCATGGGGCGATCGTCTTGCGCGTGGCCGGCATCTATGGGCCGGGCCGACACGTGTTGGATTGGATTCGGCAGGGTCGCGTGACGCCTTCCCGTCGTTATGTGAATCTCGTGCACGTTGAGGATCTCGCGGGAATCTGCCTCACGGCGCTGGAGCGAGGACGGCCAGGGGAGGCCTACAATGTCAGTGATGGAACCCCGAGACGGTGGTCTGAGATTTGCGAGGAGGCTCATCGGCGCTGGGGAATTCCTCTTCCCACGGCAGAGCCCGACAGTCGATCGGGGAAACGCATTTCGACCGGCAAGCTTTTGACGGATCTGCAGTATGCATTCCGCCATTCTGACTTGTATGCCGCGCTGGAGGACATCGCATCACAGGGGAAGACGGGCTGACAGGCAAGAATGCGAACAAGCCGAATATGGAATATGATGGCATGATCGCGCGTGACATGCCGACTGACTTGTGTCTTCTCATCTTGCCGCTTCTCAACTCATGTGTGCCTTGCAAGGGAACCGCACGTTAGGACCGCAAGATTAGCATCACCGCTGAACACACCAGGAGGTTGTTGGTCACATGGGCAACCATGCCGGGCAGCAAACTCCCCGTTTTCTCATACCCCCAGGCCCAGATGACGCCGCTCAGCAACACGCTGACAAATCCCAAGACCCCATAGCCGTGTGCAACCGCAAAGACCGACGCACTCAAGACCGCCGACACGCCAAACCCGAACTTTCGCCGGAGCGAGCCGAACAACACCCCGCGAAAGACGATTTCTTCAAACACCGGGGCGAACACCAAGAACTCCATCAAGGCGATACCCAATCGAGAGCCTGACCCCCAAGCCAAATCTGGGTCGAACCATTCGGTCCAATGAATGGAGAAATTGAGGGCTCCTGCCCCGACGCTGAGGCCCCATTCGAGCAACAGTTGAATGGTCACCAGCATCAGCACCGCCAGGACAAGACCGGCCCACCCTCCCGGTACGAGCCGAAGACCGAATCCCTGCCCAAACCCCATTCCAGTGGGTCGAAGGAGGTGTCTGGACGTGAGCCAGAGAAAAGGCAGGTAGAGGAGTGGCAAGGCCATCCCCATAAACAGGGTGCTATTTCCGCCGATGGTGAGGAGAGCCACGAGGACGACCACGGCCGCCGCACCTCCGCGAAGCAGCACGATGGCACCCACGCGGCCCGACCATACCGGCGGCATAGACGACCCTCCAACCATGAGCCAGCGCCGGCCTCCTCTCGGTTCGACCAGCAGAAACACGATTGCCGCAAGCCCTATCATGATTATCCCCAGCTCCACCGACAGGAATGTCCTGGAACTCCGGAGCAACGGCGCAGCTCGCAAGGTTGCCGCTTCACGTGTGGCAGTCAGCAGTGGCACGTTGTTGGCCTTTGTGGCGAGGCTGATCGCGAGACGGTCATAAAACCATCCGGCAGGCAAAGCTTCGGCCAACTCGGCCTGAAGCGCCAATTCAGATGAAGGATCCAACGTCGAGTCGAGGTAAGCGGCCTGAATGAAACGGCTGAATATCGGGAACGGGTCTGCTCGAGATCTCCAGCCCTCGGTTGTGTTGCGCACCTTGTCCACAAGACCGGCTTCCCCTTCGAGAATCGCGAGGTACACGTGAACGAGGGGCTTTCGTGACACCGACGCCAACTCCTCATACCAGGAGATTGCCTCGGGAAGGGAGCTGCTCCCCCCCGATGCGACATCAAAGAGCCAACGCTCCCAGGCCGGCAGGGTCTCCAGGCCGGTTTCCAGATCCATTGCCCGGCTGACGGCCAATTCGAGAGCACGCTCTGGGGCAGGGACCTTCTCAAGACGAGGCATTGACCAGGCAAGCCACGTCACACCTGCAATACCGGTCAAGAGAACAATGCCCGCCAGGACATTCAAGACAGGAGAGAACGAGGTGTGCGATGAACCACCTGGGTGGGTTCCGGAAGGGGAAAATTCCGGTGCGGGCGACCCGAGAGGATCGTGTGTCTGGGAGTCAGATGCTTTGTCGAAGTGCACAGATTGCTCGAAGGTCGCAGGATACCATTTCCGGCTCGTGGCTCGTGGCTCTTGGTGTACCTTGTTTCGAGTTGTGGCAGGAACCGAAACAGTCCGCTATACTACGCTTCTTTCATCGATGTTGGGAGTCCCGCGCAGAATAATGACAGCGAATTTATTTGGCGAATTCATTCCCCCGTCGAGGCTCTTGTTGGGACCTGGTCCCAGCATGGTCAATCCTCGCGTACTCCACGCGATGACAACGCCCCTCCTAGGACATCTGGATCCGGCCTTTCTGGGGTTGATGGACGATATCCAGGTCATGCTGCGTGGAGTGTTCAAGACCGCACATCCCTTTACTCTCGTCGTATCGGGAACCGGATCCGCTGGGATGGAGGCCCTACTCGTCAACATAGTCGAACCGGGGGATGCCGTGATCGTGGGGGTGAATGGCGTGTTCGGCGCCCGCATGGCGACCATCGTCGAACGGTGCGGCGGAAAGCCCATCCGGGTCGAGGCGCCCTGGGGACACATTCTTGAACCGGACGCCGTTCGAACCGCACTGAGCCGATCTGCGCCGGTGAAGGCGGTGGCCCTAGTCCATGCCGAGACCTCCACGGGAGTCTTGCAGCCCCTGAAGGAGATCGGGACACTCTGTCGCGAGCATGGGGCCCTCTTCGTGGTGGATGCGGTCACCTCGCTCGGCGGCGTGCCCTTAGAAGTGGATGCCTGGCACATCGATGCCTGTTACAGTGGTACACAAAAGTGCCTGAGCTGCCCACCCGGCCTTTCTCCCATCACCCTCAGTGAGCAGGGCCTCGCAGTCCTGCGTCAACGCACGACGCCGTGCCAAAGCTGGTACCTTGACCTTTCCCTCGTTGCAGACTATTGGTCGAAGGGCAAGCGCGCCTACCATCATACGGCCCCCATTTCCATGTTGTACGCCCTCCGGGAGGCCTTGCGGATTGTCGAGGAGGAGGGCCTCGACGCGCGTTGGGCCCGCCATCAACTCAACAGCGCGGCATTGCTGGCAGGATTGTCAGCCATAGGTCTCCATCCATTTCCACAGACCAACCACCTGTTGCCCAGTCTCGTGTGTGTCGCCTTGCCACCCCATATACAAGACGTGCAGGTCAGAGCCGCGCTTCTGCAGGATTATGCCATCGAGATTGGTGGTGGGCTCGGCTCGCTCCAAGGAAAAGTCTGGCGAATCGGGTTGATGGGGGAATCCTCTACGAGAACCAACGTGTTGACCCTCCTTTCGGCACTGGAGGACATTTTCACCAAACACGGATGGCTCCCAGGAAGAGGACTCGCCCACAGTGCAGCCTCCCAAATCTATACCGGTCAGGGAGGTGGCTCATGAAAGTGGCCTTCCACCAGTGCACCATCGTGGACGGTCGTGGCCGGAGGTATCAACGCGCAACGTCGGTTGTCGACAATGACCGCATCATTGCGGTGGGTGACGCACGTGATGTGAAAGTTCCACGGGGCGCAACAAAGATCGATGGGCGGGGCATGACCCTCATGCCCGGGTTGATCGATTGCCATGTTCACATGGGCTTGGGCAGTGAATCTGACGTCGTTCGCGCGATCAGGGAGGAAGATCCCGCCTTCACGCTGCTGAAAGCGGCGCAGTTTGCCCAAAAAACTCTCGCGGCTGGGTTTACGACAGTCCGAGATCTAGGATACCGAGATCATTCCATTTTTGCGCTGGTCCGGGCCATTGAGTCGGGATTGATCCCAGGACCTCGCATCCTTGCTGTAGGCCTTGCCATCTGCATGACCGGGGGCCACGCACGGTTCATTGGACGACAGGTCGATGGTCCAGCGGAAATCGTGGCGGCCGTCCGTGAGCAGCTGGCCGCTGGCGCCAAAGCCATTAAATTCATTGCTTCCGGTGGAGTCTTGACGCACGGCACATCACCGGAGGCTGCCCAATTGACACTCGAAGAACTGAAAGCCGGGGTGGAGGAAGCTCGGCGAGCCGATCGGCGCGTGGCCGCTCACGCCCATAGCGCAGCGGGCATGAAGAATGCCATCCGAGCCGGTGCGCACTCCATCGAACATGGCACCTTACTGGATAATGAAGCGGCCACCTTCATGATCGAGCACGACGTCTTTCTGGTCCCCACCCTGTCCGCGTTAGCCACCACCGCCGATCACGGCATTTCGTGCGGGATCCCCGAGTCGGTCGTCAACAAAGCCCAAGCCATGCGCGCCCGGCACGAGGCGAGCTTCAAGAAAGCCCACCAACGGGGGATTCGCATCGCCATGGGAACCGATGCCGGAACTCCGTTCAATTTTCACGGAGAGAACGCGCAGGAACTCGAGCGGATGGTTGCGCTCGGCATGACCCCCATGGAGGCAATTCAGGCAGCTACAAGCCAAGCGGCGCTGTTGCTCGGCATTCAGGATTCGGTTGGAACGATCGAGGTTGGCAAGTGCGCGGATCTAATTGTTGTCGAAGGCAATCCGCTCAAGCACATCGGCCTGTTGAGGAGAAAAGACAAAATCGCAGGGGTCATGCAGGCAGGGCGCTTTGTGAGTGGGCCACTCCAGACAATGTGTTGAATGTCGATCACTGAATCAGCTGCCCCTCCACAAACAACGCCTGCTCAAGAGTCCGAAAAAATTTCTGGTAGGGCACGCGATCCTCGACTGCCCGCAGAAGTCCTAGCTTCATAAGTCGCCCCCTCTCGGGTCATCAACCCGCTTGTCATGACGTTCAGCCTCTATGGCACTTCTGACATCGTCGCATAGATCGACCAGGTCTCGTGTCTCGCGAGATATGTCGAAATGACGCCATCGGTTACTTTCGTCAATCCTCCTTCACACCTATCTCCTCTGATAATACAACTCTAAGGCTGACGCAAACCCATCGAGCCGCCCACGCTGGAACACCTCGTTCAATCGGTCTTTGACCGCCTTGATCCGTTTGTCATCACCACTTGGTGCGACCTTTTGGGATACCATCATCTGCAGAGCCACCTCGAGCAGCCGTTTTTTTCGCATCTCCATGTCCGGGGTCACGAACTCATGCATGACCTGTGAGGCCCGTTCGCGCACCACCTCCTCTCGGAAGGTGTCATAGCCCTGCAGCTCCACGACTCGCTCACGAATGATCGATAGTTCTGCCTTCGCACGCTGTATGTTTTTGATGATCAAGGCAAACACTTCTTTGTGCCCTTCCTCAAAGAGTTTCGCTTCCATCTCATCGAGGATGATGGCAGGATCAGGGGGTGTTTCCTGTGCTTCCCACCCCCATCGGAGCCTGTCGTATGGCCCGCGTTTCTCGGGATCACCAAGGATTTCATAGGCTGCGTTCAGCTCACGGATTTTCGCCTCGGCCTGATGGTCCCCGGGGTTCCGGTCGGGGTGAAATTCAAAGACGAGTTTCCGGTAGGCCTTCTTGATGTCCTCATCGGAAGCACCACGGGCGACACCGAGAATTTCGTAGTAGTCCAGCCTGGCCATAGGATTGGGAAACTATACCATCCGCAATGAAGGACTGAAAAGAACCTCTGCTCACATCAGAAGAAGCGAGGCGAATACGAACGGCCGCACTCTCGAAGGCAGAGGGGTACACCGCATGGAGCAGTGATCGTTATTTGCTAGCTTTTCAAAGCGCGCTATGTTCCATTGAGGTCGTTTCTGTTGCACGTTCCGCCGCTCCAAGTTGGACTCACATGACTGGCCAAGCGACAAACAGACTTCTCGTGGCAATGTTGGTGGGGATTGGGGCCGGCATCCTCCTCGGAGGACTCGCTCCTCAGGCCGGGAAGGCTGTTCAGATCCTCGGTGAGTTATTTCTCAGGGCCTTGCTCATGTTGGTCATCCCTTTGGTCATGGCGTCCATGATCGTCGGTATCAGTGGACTCGGTGATGTGCGTCGACTGGGCCGCTTGGGTGCCTTGACCCTTTTGTATTTTATGGCCACCACGGCGCTGGCTGTGCTTGTTGGCCTGGTACTCGTATCAATGATCCAGCCGGGCACCATCGCACCCGGTCCCGAGGACATTCTTCGGCCACCTGGAGAATCCCAGGTGCTTGCCGAACAGCTGGCGAACAAAGCCCAGACGGTAGGAGAATTGCTTCGCCAAGTCTTGCTCAGCCTGGTTCCCAACAATCTCTTTTCCGCCATGGCTCAGGCTGAGGTTCTTCCCCTGATCATCTTCTCGCTTGTGTTTGGAGCGGTACTGACGACCCTAGGGGAACGCGGAGCAATTGTGATCCGATTCTTTGAAGGCGTGAATGAGGCCGTCATGGGGATTGTTCACTTATTGATGTGGGTCGCGCCCATTGGCATCGGCGCCCTCATTGCGGGACGATTAGGGGAAGCCGGAGGGTTCAGTGGGTTTGGGGAGGAGCTGCTCCGGGTCAGCAGGTATGCCGCAACCGTCCTCCTCGCTCTGGCAATCCATGCCATCCTCACACTCGCCCTTATTCTCTGGTTCATCGGGAAACGTTCGGTATGGCTGTACGCGAGAAACATGGGCACAGCGCTGACGACCGCTTTCTCGACTGGCTCGAGTTCAGCAACGCTTCCCATGACTATCGAAGGAGTTATCGAGGAAAACAAAGTCTCTGCTCGCATCGGTAGTTTTGTCCTGCCATTGGGGGCCACGATTAATATGAACGGCACCGCGCTGTATGAGGCCATCGCTGCCGTGTTCATCGCCCAGGTCTATGGTATCCATCTCGGCTTCGGCCAGTTGATCATTGTGTTCCTGACGGCCACGCTTGCGGCCATCGGTGCCGCAGGCATCCCTGAGGCCGGGCTGGTCACCATGGTCATAGTCCTCAAGGCCGTAGGACTGCCCTTGGAAGGAATCTCGCTGTTACTGGTGATCGATTGGTTCCTGGACCGGTGTCGTACTGCGGTCAACGTGTGGGGAGATGCCGTTGGGGCTGCGGTCATCGACCGAGTCGAGAACAACGAAGACTCGGGCACGGTGCGGGAACGGTAGGAATCATCCGCCGTGCATCAGTCTGTTCCCGCCTCCCCGGGGCCCTCATCCGACCGACTGGAATCTTCAGGAGGAGACAGACGCCGACCGAGCCTCGAGCCCACGACGTATCCCAGAATCCCGCCAAGGAAAGAAAACAGCGGGAAAATCATGAAATTCCGACCTGCTCTTGACCCTTCTGTCACGCTCCAGCCAAATCCAAAGTATAAGCCAACCTGGAAATACAGTGTGACCGACACCACACCACACACCATGCCGAAAACCGCGAGTCGCCTGACCACGGAAGGTTTTTCCCATTTCCCCTCGCCCGGAGACAGGACAAACTCGGACAGCACCGCGGCGGCCAGCAAGGGGACACCTGCCCAAATCGTGACCCAGTTAAACCCCCATAAAAGCACCACGATCACTAAGGTACCAAGGAGGACGAGATTGATAATGACCATCGGAAACAGTATCCTTTTCAACCCGCCTAAGGTGTACTTGCCTATAGGGCAGGTGAAGTCAGAGATTCTCTCCACATCGCATGTCTCGCGATCGCCTACTTTGCATTCCGCCAGTGGTATGAGATATAGGTTCGAGCAACTGCCCGAACCGTAACAGAATTATAGAGAGTGTCAATAGACAATTCCGGAGAATAAGGCGCGGCTGTTTTCATTCGCATCGTGCTGGAAGGCTACTCACCATGGCAGTACAACCCCGGTTCCTCCCACTTGGTGATAGCGGGGTGACCGTTCAGTTTGGAGAAGGCATTGATCCTGAAATCAACGACCAGGTCTTAGCGTTCGCACACGTCCTGGAAGAGTCCCAACCTCAAGGAGTAATTGAGGTCGTGCCCACGTATCACTCTGCGACCGTGTACTTCGATCCGCTCGTGGTAAATCTGGAATCCCTGACCCAAGAACTCCGAAGACTCGCGCACTCGTCACCGGTGAGAACACGCCGTCCACTGAAGATGCTGACGATTCCAGTCCTCTACGGGGGAGATGCGGGGCCAGACCTCCCAAGCATCGCACGCACCGCCGGGCTCTCGCCTGAAGACGTTGTGGCCCTGCATAGGTCAGTGGACTATCGGGTCTATATGCTCGGCTTTAGCCCGGGGTTCCCGTACCTTGGGACCGTACCGCAGAGAATTGCAGCGCCACGCTTGGCTGAACCGCGTCTCAGGGTGCCAGCGGGATCGGTTGGGATTGCCGGGTCCCAGACCGGCATCTATCCTCAGGAGAGCCCAGGGGGATGGCGTTTAATTGGACGGACGCCTCTTCAGTTGTATGACCCCAAGCGTCCCATTCCTTTTCTCCTTGGCGCGGGAGACCGCGTTCGGTTCACTTCGATTGGCCAGCAGGAATTTGACCGGCTGGCGAGGGACATGTAAATGGCTCACCCGTTGCGTATCGACCTGAATTCTGATCTGGGTGAGTTTTCTGACCCCGATCGCATGAAATTAGCGGAGCAGGTTCTCGCGCATGTCACTTCTGTGAATATCGCCTGCGGTTTTCATGCGGGAAATCCAGATCTCATGCGGTGGACGGTCAGGTATGGACGGGACAAAGGAGCGGCAGTCGGCGCCCATCCAGGATTTCGGGACCGGGAACATTTTGGACGCCGAGAAATAGAAGTATCCCCAGCCGAGGTCGAAAACCTGGTGGCCTACCAAGTAGGGGCCCTGGTCGGGATTGCGGCCTTGGAGGGCGTGCGACTGTCGCACGTAAAGCCGCATGGTGCTCTCTACGGATTGGCGGCAAGAGATGAAACCCTTGCAGAGGCCTTTGCGCGTGCTGTGGTCGCAATTGATCGACGGCTGATCCTCGTCGGGCTAGCCGGCTCCAAGCTCGTGCAGGCCGGCCGCTCGATCGGGTTGACCGTTGCGGAAGAGGCCTTTGCTGACCGGGCCTACAACCACGACGGCACCCTTGTGCCACGCGACCATGCAGGAGCCGTCATTTGCAGTACGGTCGAGGTGCTGTCTCGTGCCCTAGACATCGTGCAGAACGGAACCGTTCATGGTTTAGACGGCCAGTCCATTTCCCTCCGCGCCGACACCATTTGTATTCACGGCGATACCGCCGGCGCTGACACACTCGCGCGTACCATCCGCAATGGGTTGATCGAGGCTGGCGTGAGGGTCACACCCCTAGACTATGTCAACGACTGAGCCGACGCGCTTCCGAGTGACAAAGCCTGGCTTTCTCACCACGATTCAAGATCTTGGCCGGTTCGGGTATCAGCGGTATGGGATGCCCGTGAGTGGAGCAATGGACGCGTTTGCACTCCGGGTCGCCAACCGTTTGGTCGGCAATCCTGACAACAGCGCAGTTGTGGAGTTCACGATCCAAGGGGCAGATCTGTTCTTCGAGACTCCTGCTGTCATCGCCCTCACGGGCGGCGATTTGTCACCGGCTGTGGACGGCGCGAGGATTCCCTCCTGGACCACCGTGACCGTTTCGCAAGGTAGCGCACTCACTTTTGGAAGACGCAAAAGCGGAGCGCGAGCCTACCTCGCGGTGTCCGGGGGTCTGGATGTTCCCGTGACCCTCGGCAGTCGTTCGACTCATCTCCGAAGTCGAACCGGAGGGTTGAACGGCCGAGCCTTAAGGAGGGATGACGTCATTATGTGCGGTCCATCGTTACGACAGGATGGAGCCGTGGAGGGACGAGCACTTCCAGAAAAGATTTTGCCGCCCTACAGTCCGAATGCTACACTTCGCGTGGTTCTGGGTCCCCAGGACGACTACTTTCACCAAGAGGCTCTCGATCGCCTCATCACCAGTCGCTACACCGTCTCCCCCCAATCCGACCGAATGGGCTACAGACTGACTGGTCACCCGCTCGCGCACGCAGTCTCTTCAGAATGCATCTCAGACGCCACCCCCTTCGGCGCCATACAAGTCCCAGCCAACCAGCAACCAATCCTGTTGATGGCCGACCGCCAGACGACAGGGGGCTATCCTAAGATTGGGGTTGTGATTTCAGCCGATCTCCCTTTGGCCGCTCAACTTCTTCCTGGCGATACAGTCTGTTTTTCACTCGTGGAAGCGGCAGAGGCACAGGCCATCACACGCGTCCAACTCCAGGCTCTCAACAGGGCCCTTCCACCGATGCCTTAAGGGCTCACTCCTCCAGATTTGGCCTTCTCTATCTTCGTGCTCATAGGCGCGTAGGACATCTGGGCCGTGGGCTTATATCTCACAATGATTTCTCGGCTTTGTACATCTCCAACCCAGATGGGAACCTCACCAAGGTTCGAATTCTTTAACAGAAAACTCGGCTCGGCAACGAGGTCCTCCTCAACAAGATAACGGACAGACAGCCCATAGGCACCGGGATCAAGTTCCCACAAGCCATCTCTGGCTCCCATCCCCATAAGCTCTACCTTTTTCAGTTCTAATGGCCCGAGGACGAAGGCTCCTTGCCAAGGGAGCATCCCTCCGTTGGGTCCCGGGATATAGGAAGCAGCCCCATCCTCAAGAGGCCGATATTGGCGATGGAGAAGGGACGGCAAGATCACCATCGGGTCTTCACCAAGGTTTTCGAAATAAATCTCCACGGAGAGGGCGTCCGGACTGCCGTATGTCAAAGGATGGACGTGGAGAAAGAGACCCAGTTTGGGTTTCTTAGACATTGATGGATCTAATGTCTGTGCTGTCTCCTTCGCTGAGTCGGATCGCAACGATTCATCGGGCGGCCCACAGGACACCAACGACCCAGCGACCAAGAGAGCTAGACATAAATTGCCAAACGTTCGGCTCATCACCCAACACCATGGAACGAACACGGTTCTCTATGACGAGGCTTTCGTAGCCTTGCTGAGGTCATGTGTCCCTGTGTTTGACCCTCCCTAGCCACATTCGAGTTTTCCAGACTCCGCCCATAAGAATGAGACAGGGCAGCCAAATCCACAAACATTCGCTCGCTAATATGGCGAGTCCTCTTGTGTTGAAAAAGCCGGTGACACTGATCGGCGAAACCTCGATTGGCCTGAAGGGGAGGAAATAGCGACTGTTGTCCAATGGCGCAAAAAAGGCCACACCCAAGCCACCGTTCGTCATCGCATCGAGCACTCCGTGCAAGGCCGTGGCCATGAAGAAAAAGAGGAACAACTTCCGCCATAGGGTCTTCCAGTCCGCCCGATGGAACACGCCGGCCACAATGAGAGTGCTCCAGAGGGCAGCGAAGGCTATGGAATGGGTCAATCCTCGATGGCCAAGAACATGTTCATAGGGAACCCCAAACCAGAACCCTATGACATCCACATCCGGCACGATCGAACTCATCATCCCGAGGAGCCATATTCGAAGAGGAACCTTGGGCACCTGCAGGACGGCACCGACAGATGTGGCGACAACCGCATGAGTGAGAGCAGAAGCCATGGACGAATTACCGATCTTGTTCTGGGCCTGATGCTATTGTCCAGAGGTTACTGTTCTACTGCCGGACCGTCAATCAAACTCAGGAAAGCATGCGTGCTAATCTTTCATTCATGGAAGATCATGCAACCCGCCCGCCATCGAAAACACAGGGGCCCAGACTCGCTCTATCTATATGAGAGGACGCTAGCACGGATTATTCCGCTCCGGCGTCGATCATTCACACCCAGCGGTCCAGCTCTCGCTGATCCAGAAGGTATACTTGTCACAATCATTGGGTGATGGTGGCCGGGTCGGCGGAATCTCTTGTTCCACCGGTGGAAGGGTTCTGAGATAGGCAATCACACTGCGCAGGTCTTCCTCATCCCAATTGGAAGCATGATCCCAGATCATGCCCTGCCAATGAAGCATCCGTCCGTCTGGGGTCACACCACTTCGAATGGCGCGGGAAATCTCGGCATCACTCCAACGACCGATGCCGGTCTTGATATCTGGAGAAATATTCCTCGTCCAGAGCGTTCCAAGGGCTTTCCAACTGATTTTGAGCCCTCCGCTGCCGTTGGGATGATGACACATGGCACAAGAGGCAACGGTAAAAATGGTTCGACCGCGAGCGACCATTGCCTGATGCTCAGGCCCTGGGAGTGAAGTTGGATCGGGACTATGAATTCGGTCAAGGAAACCTCGGGCTACCTGTTCGGCTGGCACACCCACCATCGCCGGTAAATGATAGACGGCCCATCCACCGCCCAACACGATGGCCAGCGCCACGATCCCACCGCTCGTTCGAATCCACCCACGCGCACCTCGCGGCCATCGGCGGTCCCCTGGTCCAGCCAATACAAACACGACCAACCCGCCCAGAACAGCCAACCATTGTCCCCCGATTAAGACTTGCTGGACCAAGTCGGGTGACGCCCCCTCTTTGGTTTGACCAAAGTTGCCATCCACAAACACCAAGACCGCTGGTGCAAACGCCGGTGCCGGGCGAGTCAGTTTGACGGCGACAGTCTCGAGAACTCCGTACCGCAAGGGAGCAGGAATACGATTCTGCACGGGTGGAAGCGTTTTCAGATAACTGGCTATGGCCAAGGCGTCTTCCTCGCTATAGGCATGAAACCAGTGCCAGGGCATATCGAGGGGATTTAAAAGCCGACCCCGTGCTCGCCCATTTTGAAGGGCATCCACGATCTCCTCTTTCGTCCAGTTACCGAGCCCCGTCTCAGGATCGGATGTGAGGTTGCGGCTGACCAATTTCCCGTGCGGATACACATCGACCCGCATACCGCCAGCCAGATAATACTCGTCGCCACGATAGATGCCGGTCCGGTTGATCTGGGTATGACACAGTCCGCACATTTCCGCATGGACCAGATACTCGCCACGCTTGACGGGATTCTGTTGCTGTCCCGGTCCATCAAGGTTGCCGCCTGTCTCCCAGGGTGGAACTCGCGCCAGCGAAAGCACATAGTTCACCACATCCCAACGCTCTCCCGCGGTCATCTGCTCGGCAAAGGCTGGCATTGGACTCGGAGCTAAACCCGTCGTGATCCGCATCCAAATCTGCTCCGGCTGGGCACCTCCACGAAACGTCCAAGGGGCGGTCAGATCGCGCGAAATCACCTGATACCCAAAGGTATCTCTCAGGGTTCGTCCACCTCGCCCCTTAGGCCCGTGACAGACCACACACCCCTTTTCGACATACAGGACCTGACCCCGTTGGATGCTCCTTTCGTCCGGATGAACTCGGGGAGGGACGGGTACCGGTTCAGGAGAAGGCCCCTTGAAAACACCCGACAGACTTTTCACATGGGCAACCACCTCTTGAATCTCAGATTCGCTCAGGAGATCGCGCCAATAGGGCATCGCGCTCGCTTGAAGGCCATTTGAGACCGTCCGAATCAGGTCGGCGTCAGTTGGAGGCTGACGTGCAGGAGTAGATTTGTATTTGAACTGGCCCTTCGTGAAGTCACGGGGGTGAGGAATGAGGGACGGCGCAGCGGGCCCGTTTCCACGTCCGTCTGGTCCGTGACACACGGCACAGCGCTTGGCATACACCCGTTGGCCTAATGGAGCATCAGGTGGTAAATCCGCTCCTGGTGGCCAGGCCAGATCTGCATATTGCGAAGGATCCGGCTGCCAGACTTCGGCGGGGTGATCGTACGCGATACGGGCATTGATGGAGCGCCCAACGTCGAGTATGACGAGGAGAATGAGGACGGCCACCACCACTCTTCGCCGAGAACTCAGAAGCCATGTCATGGGATTCGCCTGAGGGGTCACCAGTTATGGTTGTCTGAGCCGAGACCGAGAAGTCCTCGCCTATTATCGAATAATCAGAAATCCCAGTGCCGTCAACGACAACACCAGACCCGCTACGGCTAGACTGAGAGCAAGCCTGATCGATTTCTCTACCGCCACTAATTGGGATGTGAGTTGCTCAATAAGCTGTAACTGGCTGGCTATCCTCTTTTCGAGATCAACGAGCCGCGCCTCTTGGGATTCCTTTTCGGCCCGTTCGTGAACCTGCTCGCTCTTGAGGCGGGCGATCGTCGTGATCACTTCCGGAATACTCGGTGCCACCACCCTGAACAGAAGTCTAGCGAGAATCCAAGGAAACGGCATCGAGGTTATGCTTTCTCCGCGTGAACAAGCTGCGTGACCAGCTTCCGCTCATCGGCTTCGGTTCTGACCTCTCCATTTAAGCGAGCGTCCAGGAGGCGGTTCAAGAGTCTCTTGTACAGCGGTCCCGGCTTCAGCCCCATGGACTTCAGGTCCGACCCCGTCAGGGAAGGTTTCACCTTTTGATAGACCGTGAGGAATGCAGAAATGTGACGTTTCACAGATTCCGACTTGGCTTTGGCCATCAAGAACAACAGGGTTTCATCAGACTGCCCTTCCAGTAAACGGTAGACTTCTGCCGGTCTGGGAGCGGCACGCTTCTGCAACTGACGGAGCAGCCGCTGGGACTCGAACCGTCCCGCTCTGACTTTCTCGGCCTCCCGTTGTGGCACGCGAAGGCGACGCAGGGTTTCTCCTATCGCCTTCCTGGGAAGGCAGTCCACGAGGGCCATCAAGTAGACGACCCAGGCATCAACCGGACGATCTAGGTACAGGAGTTTGTACCAGCCCAGGCTGTCCTCCACGGCCTTCAATACTGGAGTCAACTGTGGAGCCTTCGCCAAGCCTGGATGAATGAAGCGGAGCAGGCGGAGTTCTGCAAGTCGGGCTATGGCCTTACGCGGTTCCTCTTCCGATAGGATGAGAACGAGTTCCTGAAACAGCCGAGCAGAAGAGAGGCGATGGAACAGCTCCATCTTCTCTGCCCCCTTGATCAAGGCCAGCGTCTCCTTACCCAATCGAAACCCAAATCGCTGCTCAAAACGAATTGCCCGAAACACACGGGTCGGGTCTTCCACAAAGCTCAGACTGTGCAGGGCCCGAATCGTCTTCTCGTTCAGATCGCGCTGCCCTCCATAAAAATCAATGAGGTCACCGAACTGAGGCGTATTGAGCCAGATGGCCAGGGCGTTGATCGTGAAATCACGTCGGTACAGGTCTTTCTTAAGGGAACTGCGCTCCACTGTCGGCAGTGCAGTCGGATATTCATAGTATTCGGTCCGGGCTGTCGCCACATCCAATTTTAACCCGTCAGGCGCGAGCAGGATGGCGGTCCCGAAACGCTCGTGGGCCTTGACGGTAGCTCCGGCTTCTCGAGCCATGCTCCTCGCAAAGGCAATCCCATCACCCTCCACCACTAAATCCACATCGAGATTTGACCGTCCGAGCAGCAGATCCCGTACAAATCCACCTACTGCGAAAACTGACACGCCTGACTGCTCCGCACACTGCCCGGCCAACTTCAAGAGTTGTACAAGCCGTTTGGGCAACCCCTGTTCGATTCTCCCGCGAAGATTGCGCCTGAAGGTCGACGGCGGCACGGCCTCACCCTTTCCTCTGGCTCGAGCCGAGGCCATCACATCATCATGGAGCGTGCGCAACAAATCAGTTCTTGTTATGACCCCGACCACCTTATGGTCTTCCAAAATGGGAACGAATCGCTGATTGCGCTCAATCATATGGGTCTCGATTTCCCGAAATGGCGTGTGGGGGTTGGCCGTGTAGGCGTCCGTCGTCACAACGTCGGAGAGTGCCGTCTTCCCCAGTTTATGAAACAGTGCTTTCTGGACCGTCTCCCGTGAGAGAAGTCCCAGATACCGGTCGTGTTCCTGACGGACCGGCAGGACATTAATCTGGTATTTGGTCAACATGCGCTCCGCTTCTAGAACGGTGGTGTCCTGGCCAATACTGATAACCGGCTTTGTCATCACGTCCTTGGCGAGCAAGGTCGGGCGATATCGTTCGGTCAGCAAATCCGCCAATCGCTCCCGCACCTCGACTAGCGTCTGGCCCTTCACGCTCGCTGACGCTGCCACCGCATGGCCACCACCGCCAAATTCACGAGCGACCCAGCCTACGTCAATCTCAGGCCTTCGACTACGACCGATGATCTCTACCTTTTCATCCATCACGATGGCGGCGATGACCGCGTCCAGACCTTCCAATTCGGCAAGCTTATGGACAACCCCCGAGAGATCTCCGTGATAGCGATCGTAGGCACTGGAAGTGAGGAGAACCTTGCGACCTTCGAGGTAGTAGGTTTCAGACGCTTGCAGAAGATCGTTCAACAGAGCAACCTGTTCAGGATCCAAATGACTTTGAAGTGTATCGGAGACAATGGTAAGGTCGGCTCCGGCTCGCAACACCTGGGCTGCGGCTTCAAGATCGCGCGGCGTCGTAGAGGTATAGGCGAGCGAACCCGTCTCCTCGTACAATCCCAAGGCCAACACGGTGGCTTCGAACGGGGTGAGTGGAATGTTGTCCGCCTTGAGGCGCTCAACCAAGAGGGTCGTGGTCGCTCCGACTCGTTCCACAACCCTTCGCTCGGGGCGAAGCCCCTCGGCCTCGGAAGCCTCCTCACTTTCCTCAGGATGGTGATCATAAATGTGAACGGGAAGACCGGGCTTCTCACAGAGCTCCTTCAACGGACCGA
>JBFJQA010000028.1:0-20864 GCA_041616875.1 Nitrospiraceae bacterium
CAGCCGGACAGATCTGCTCGCAGGCCAAACACCCCACGCACCGCTCCTGATTAAACTTCGGCAACCCGCGAAAGCTTCGGTACGGTTCAAGCGGTACCTGGGGAAACCTGTTGGTATACGGCCCCTGGAACAGGGCCTTGATCGCCTCACCCAGCTCTCTGATCTTCGGTAATCGCATGGTTGTCTCTACTCGTTCTCCTCGGATTACTATCTGCGCGTTCGTACTTTATTAGTCCCAATCCGAAATTAACTCACGCTCTCCCATCCCGCCGTCGGGTAAACCCGAGCGCACGATGTCCACTGCTCTGGCTCGGCTCCTTCGTTTCAAACCATTCTCATCTACCCTCCGTCAACGGGTGGCCAGGACCTACGTCGCGAATCGCGGAGCCGAGGGCACCGTACTTGCCGAGGAGGTGAGGTCCGCCCTGCCCGACGGCGAGGACTGTCTGAGCCCCATCTCGGCGCAGCCTTGTGATGGGGCGAGTTCCGCAACCGAGCAGCTGCGAGGCTTAGTACGGTCGTGGCGCAGCGTCGGAGCAGGTAGGTCCTGGTCAGCCGCCACCTCTCACCCGACGTTCGCTTCAACCTCTCCTTCTTGATCTTCAGCATAACGATCCACCACACTGCCCGGCCAGAGACTGAGCCCCGACCGATGCGCTCCCCTCGCGATAGCATGCGCCGCGACGGGCGCAGTCAGCACCAGAAATACCATACACAACAAGGCTTTCATGCCGGCCGCGGTCAATCCGACAATCAGAACAACCCCAAACAAGATACTACAGGTCCCCATGGTCACGCATTTGGTAGCCGCCTGGAGGCGATTGTATACGTCGGGAAGCCGCACAAGGCCGAGACAGCCGAATACATCAAAGGCCAATCCAACAACGATAAATATCAAACCCAAGGTATCGCTCATGCGTTTCGTCTCGAGATGTCACGATCACGTACGTTCATTCTTCCAAGCCCCTCCCCTCGAGATACTTGGCCAAGGCCAGGGTACCGATAAAGCTCTGTAAGGCCCAGGCGATCCCAATATCGATATACCAGGACCGTCCCGTCGAGATGGTCAGGATGGCACAGAATCCGACAATCAGGATCCCGAAGATATCCACAGCGACAATCCGGTCTGCTGCGGTGGGACCTCTGCTGATCCGATAGACACACATGCCCGAGGCCAAGAGAAGGATATACATCGCGCGTCCCAAAAAGGACGCGTAGGGCAAATCAGGATAGAACAGAAACGGGAATGGACGTAGGATGATCGCGATCAACAACCCGCTCAACATCACAGTACCGATGACCCATCTAGACTTTTTCATCCCCCGCCTCATCTTCAAATATTCTTCGCAGGATCTTTTCAAATCGTTCGACGATCATCCGAGTGGCGATGTCGATATCCTGCGAACGCACATCAATCCAGTGGACATACAACACTCCACCTTCCTTATTAATATCGACGCTCATGGTCCCCGGCGTCAGGGTGATGGAGTTGGCTAACAGGGTGACGGCGATATCGGATCGTAAGGAGGTCTTGACCTTCACGATCCCCGGCTTGATCGGCAACCCGGGATGAATCACCCGATAGGCTACGTCGATATTCGCCTTCAGCACCTCCCATAAGAAGACCGGCACGTAGTGAAAGAGGAAATAGAAATACCGTTGAGGATGCCGCAGAAGGGAGGGCCGTTGGATAACCAGATCGCCCATCGTCAAGGCTATAATCGAGGCCACAACGACGCCCGCCAGAAGATGCGCGCCATCGGGGACCCAGGTGAACAGGGACCATACGATTATTGCCGCCAAGAAGAGAAGAATCTTCTGACTCATCGTTAGATTTTTCCTAAGATCACCTGGGCATAATTGGAGCCTTCGACGAAAATCGCAGTTGCTGGATGCAGAAACGCGTCTTTCACCCTGGGCAGCAATAACATGCCGCTCGCGACACAGATCAGGGCTAAGGCCACCATTGAGGCTTGCATAAGCCCGGGTACCTCCTTGACGTCTTGCCAAGCCTGTCGAGGCTCACCCAGAAAGGTGTCTTTCAAGACCGTCACGAACAATGCCAGAGTCAAGACACTCACCATCACCGCCCACACGGCATAGCCCAGATGTCCGGCTTGTACGGTGGCGATGATAATCAGCAATTTACTCCAAAACCCGCTAAACGGGGGTATCCCTGCGATCGACATCGAGGCCACAAAATTCGTCGCCCGCGTCACCGGCATCTTCCTGCCCAGGCCGCCCATTTTCTGTAGATCTCGGGTGCCGGTCGCATACTCGACGGCCCCAGAATTCAGAAAGAGGAGAGATTTAAACACCGAGTGATTAAACAGATGAAACACTCCACCCAAAATTCCTAATGGAGTCCCCAAGCCAACCCCCAACACGATATACCCGACCTGGCTGATCGAAGAGTAGGCCAACAGCCGCTTGAGGTCTCTCTGCCCAATCGCCAGCAACACCCCAACGACCATGGAAAGGGTCCCCAGGAACATCAGGATCGACGACAGCGCTGGAGTGAAGCCGATCACGTTGTAGAAAATACGACATAGGGCATAGACTCCCAGCGTCTTGATTAACACCCCGGATAACATCGCGGAGATCGGGGCCGGCGCCGAGGGATGGGCGTCCGGTAGCCAGGCATGGAAGGGGACCAAGGCCGCCTTCAGCCCAAAGCCCATGAGGAAGAGGACGCTCACCATGAGAATGAGGTTACTGTTCCGGTGATCGCCCAGCACCAGACTCATGTCCGCCATGTTTAAGGTCGAGGTGACGCTATACAAAAAGGTAATTCCCAATAAGATAAAGAGTGACCCAACCGTGCCCATCACCGCATATTTGAACGCTGCCTCCAGTTCGTGCCGTTCCGTCCCAAAGGCGACGAGGGCATAGCTCGCCACGCCGGCAATCTCGAGAAAGACAAAGAGGTTGAAAAGGTCCCCGGACACAATGACCCCGTTCATCCCCGTGAGCATCAGCAGGAACAAGGTGTAAAACATCGCCTTGGAGGTAAACCGTTCCATATATTCGGTGGCATACACCGCAATGGCAAAGGCCACCATATTGACCGTCACCAACATAAAGGACGTCAGGCCGTCTAACACCATGGCGATCCCGATCGGCAGTTTCCATCCCCCAACGGCGTAGACCATCGTCGGAACGACTTGCACGCGTTGGATCGCCACCAGGGATAACACCAGGAGGGTCACCGTCGTCAGGCCCCCCAAGAGAGCAGGCAGTCCTTTGATCCGGCTTCCCAGGAGGGAGTTCACAAAGGCTGCGGCCAGAGGGACAACCACAAAGCTGGGGATGAGCAGGGCGGTATCGTTCACCCTCGCAACTCCCGTATCTTGGCGATGTCATAGGTTCCATACTTTCCGTACAGGCGCATGGCCAAGGCAATCAGTAGAGCGGTCGTCGCGAGGCCGATCACGATCGCCGTTAAGACCAAGGCCTGGGGTAAGGGATCGACCATCTGGGTGATGGGGGCATCTGGGGAGAGAATAGGCGCACGCCCATTCAGGCGATACCCCACGAGGATGAAGAAAAGCAGCACCGCGTGCTCGGCGATAATGATTCCAAGAATAATCTTGATGAGATTGCGTTTTCTCAGCACCCCATAGATTCCCACACAGAATAGAACCAGGGCTAAGAGATACACCGTCACGATTCAACCCTTCCTTTACTTTTGTTCCGTGTCAACTCGCAGCAGCACCAAGGCCACGAATATGGCGAACAGACCGGCCCAGACTTTCACGCTAATCGCGATATAACTCAGCGGGATCGTTCCGGCGCTCACAAGATGAAAGGGTTCCCCAGCGGGAAGAAAATTCTTGAAGAAGTATCCGGCCGTCAGCCCTAACAGGGCTATGACGAGAAAGACTAAGCCCCCCGTGCTTTCCCATACACCGAGCAGCCCTTCCGATAATTTCTTGAGGGCCATCTCTTTGCCATAGGCCAGCATCAGGTGAATGAAGGAGAGGGCAATGATCACCCCACCGGCAAACCCGCCGCCTGGAGAGAGATGTCCGTGCACAACGATATAGATTCCATACAGGAGGATCAGCCAGACGGTTAGACGCGTCACGGTCTTCACGATGATCGACATCCCTGGGCCCTGTTCTTTACTCACCGATCTTCTCCCCGCATCGCTCCGGATTTCCTCCCTACCGTTCGCACCACAGCCAACACCCCCATCGCCGCCGTAAACAACACGGTCACCTCGCCGAGTGTGTCAAAGGCCCGAAAGTCGAGGATGACCGATGCCACGAGATTCGCCGCTCCAGTCTGCTGTAATCCGTGATCTAAATAGTATTGCGCGACCCGGAGCTTGGGCTCCCCGAATACGGGCAGCTCAGGGAAACACTGGATGGCGACCAGCACCAAGACGATGCCAAACCCCAACCCGATCGCGGAGGGAAAGACCCAGCCGCCGGTGGGGACCGCCGGCAAACCCTTCTTGAGCGTGGCCCGAATGAGAATGATGACGGACAAGATCTCCACCACCAATTGGGTTATGGCGACGTCTGGGGCCTTGAGGATCAGGAACGTCAGGCAGAGACCCAAACCCACTGCTCCCAGGGCCGCCACTGAGGAGAGCAGGTCCTTCACTTCGAGCGCCACAAGCGAGCCGATGATCATGAGGAACAGGAGGATATAGAGCTCAACCATGATCCGTTACCGAAACAAGAAGACGAAAAATAAGGCCCCCAATCCCAAGAGACACCAGGATAAATAGGTTGAGAGGATGCCGCTATGGAGTTCCCCTAACACACGATGCATACGCAAGGTCATCTTGCTCCCGATCTCATAGGGATCAAGAAGCCTTCGTTGGGCCAAGACGAAGAACGATCGAAACACAGGAAGCTCTTGGACGGTGTTGTAAAACGCACTCCCCGAGACCCGCATTCCCGGCACCGCATCCAGTGTCTCGCCGCCGATAAAGATGTCCGTCCGTCTCATCCGTTTAGCCAGCTGCCCAGGAATGTAGATGATCAGACCCAGGCCGATCCCTACCAGGATCAGGGCCGTGGCCAGCGTCGGCTCCCACATCCCGGGAATGACGGGCTCTTGTTCAAGAATGGGGTAGATCAGGTGGGTCAGGGGTAGCGCATAGGCCCAAATCCCAAACAGGATACAGAGGAGGGCCAAGAGCATCGACGGGACTAACATGACCAAGGGTGTCTTCTGGCCTGGCTCTCTGCCGTCACGTCGATCGGTGGAGGGTTGCCCTAAGAATATGGCGTGTATGAGTTTCATCATGCCGGCGAGGGTCAAGGCGCTCCCAAACATCGCCACGACTAGCCACAGGATCCAGCCCGCCCCACCTGCCTTCCCGGCCTCAATAATCCCTTGATACACCAACCACTTCGAGGCAAACCCATTCAACGGAGGAACACCGGATACTGAAAGGGCGGCAATCAAGAAGGTTGCAAAGATTACCGGCAGCGGCTTGGCTAGCCCCCCCAGTCGCTCGACATCGGTCGTATGACACCGTCGCTCAACGGCCCCGCCGGAGAAGAACAAACAGGATTTATAGATGGCGTGATTCACCATATGAAAGAGTCCGCCCGCAATACCAAGAGGATGGCCGGTCCCGATCCCCAACAGGACATACCCCACTTGGCTGACAGCGCAATAACCTAAGAGCCGCTTGAAGTCCTGCTGAACTAGCATCATCATGCCGGCTCCGATGATCGTCACGGCGCCCATGACCAGCAGCACCGCATACATCGCCGGAGTCATCACAAAGAGGTCCAGGACCATCCGAGCCAAGAGATAGATCGCTAAGAGCTTGTCCACGGAGGCGGGCAGAAAGGCAGTGACCGGGGTGGGCGCATCCTCTGCCGTATCCACGAGCCAGGTATGCAAGGGAATGGCCCCGGCCTTCGCCAAAACCGCGACCAACAAACAGACGAAGGCGCCCGCTGCCAGCGGTTGTTCAAGGTTGAGTCTGATGTTCTGGAATTCGAATGAACCACTCAGGTGGACAATGAGAGCGACGCCGAGCATCATGACGGCATCGGTTCCACCAATGATGATGAAGGTTTTTTTCGCGGTGGAGGGCGTGCGTTCCTTTGTGCCATACCCGATCAGCAGATAGAGGAAGAGGCCAGTCAAGCCCCAACACACCAGCAACACAATCAGGTTGTTGGCGAGAACCGCCCCCAAAGCGGTCCCCAGGGTCAGCAGAATATAGAGGTCATAACGGATCCGCCCTTTGGTCCTGGGCATATAGCCCCAGGAATACACCAGGGTGAGACCGGCAAACACGGTGATGCACGCTCCCACCGAGATCGCTAACGGATCGATACGGAACCAATCCTGGTCAAGCCACATCATCACCGTCTCATCGTCGCTTTGATCTGGGCGGTCTTCTCTTGGGAGAGTTTAATCAAGTCTTCGCCGGTGAAGAGTGTCTGACCTTTGCGATTGCGGACTGCCATTCGTTCAGTACAACAATAACAAGGGTCGATGGCCGCCAAGACGATCGCGGCATCGGGGATCGCTCCCCCAACGACGGTTGCCTTGAAGGTCGGCAGGTTCATAAAGGTCGGGGCTCTGATCTTGTGCCGGACCGGACGATTTGTCCCATCGCTTCTCACATAATGAAAACACTCTCCGCGAGGGGCCTCGATACGCCCGATGCCCTCCCCCGGAGGGATATCCTTGATCACACGCTCGATTTCTCCCTGAGGGAGCCGCAATAAGCACGAACGCATGATCTTGATCGATTCAAACATCTCCTTGATTCGTATGAACACCTTGTCAAAGACGTCCCCGTTTTGAGTGACGATCATGTTCCACTCGACCTGATCATATGCTCCGTAGGGGGAATCCTTTCTGACATCGCGGGCGATACCTGAGGCACGCGCGGTCGGACCCACCGTACAATAATCAACCGCTGCCTCTTTGGACAGAATTCCGATCCCTTTGGTGCGGGCATGCAGGACCGGGTCATCAGCAACCGCCTTCTCTAATTTTTCGAGTGTAGGCACAATGGAGTCAATCTTCCGTATAACCAGAGGGATATCTTCGGCTCGGATATCTCTCCATACTCCGCCGACCTTAAACATGGCGTAATTATTACGGTTGCCGGACAGGATCTCCATGACATCGAGGATCTCTTCTCTTAGTTTCCAGCACCACATAAAGATGGTGTTATAGCCCAAAAAGTGCCCCGCCAAACCGAGCCATAACAGGTGAGAATGGATCCGCTCTCCCTCGGCGATGATCGTTCGGATGTACGTGGCTCTGGGTGGGGCCTCGACAGCGAGAAGATCTTCCACCGCTTGGGTATAGGCAAAGGGATGGCTGGTGGAACAGATTCCACAGATTCGCTCCACGACAAAGGTGACCTGATCGTAGGCCTTCCGTTCGGAGAGTTTCTCGATGCCGCGGTGGTTGTAGCCGATCCTCAGATCGATATCGACCACGGTCTCTCCTTCCACGGTAAGGATAAAAAATTCCGGCTCCTCCTGTAACGGATGATACGGCCCGATGGGAATGATCGTCCGCGGCATTACACTCCCCTATCTCTGATGGCGTTGGGATCCCATTCTTCGTAATCTTTCCGGAGGGGATGCACTCCCTCTGGCCAATCCTCTGGCAGGAGCAGTCGCGATAACTGGGGATGGCCGACGAAGTTGATTCCTAGCAGCTCGTGAATCTCACGTTCTATCCATCGGGCAGCGGTGAAGACCGAGGTCAAGGAATCAATCTCCAGTTTTGTCTTTGGTAAGGTGACCCGTAGCGAAATCACAAGATCAATATCTTCCACCGTAAAATGGTACAGGATCTCCATGTGGGTTCGGCAATCGACACCGGAGGCGACGTTGAACCTCGCCCCTATTTCTTTAAAGAGGAATGCGGCAGCACTGACGATTGCATCCGCCTGTAACTGCACATAGACACGCTTCGCTGATCTCTCATAGACGCCACGAATCGCTTCGGGAAATCGGTCACGGAAGGTCTGGAGTACCTCTTGGCGATTCATGGTTCTCTCTCGGACTTGGCTCGATCCTGTCCCGCTTTCCGCTGGTCGATCAACTTCATTAGACCCGCAATGATGGCCTCCGGTCTGGGAGGACATCCGGGGATATAGACATCCACCGGGATGACATGATCCAAGGGCAGCGGACAATTATAACTCTGGATAAAGACCCCACGGGAAAGTGCGCATTCCCCAATCGCCACGACGAGACGCGGTTGGGGCATTTGTTCGTAGAGCCGTTTAATCCTGGGAATACATTGCCGATTGACCGCTCCCGTCACCAAGAGGACATCGGCATGCTTAATGCTACCGGCCAGCTGCATCCCAAATCGTTCGATATCATGCCGAGGGGCGAAACTATCCAGGATCTCGATATCACAGTTGTTACAACTGCCCGTGGCCAGATGGAACACCCAGAGTGACTTCAGGAAGGCCTTATCCAGAATTCCCATGCTAATAGTTCCCCAAGGCGAGCGCGACGGCGACACTCGCCAGGATGGTCATCGGTCCCCAGAAAAACTTCAACACCTGATCCGTCCTCAGCCGGGGATTGGTGTTGCGGATGATCGTGATCAACGCCACTAACCCCACATAGACCAACCCCCCGTATACGAGGCGGACGCCATTCCCTCGTATACCACCCAAATAGACAATGATCAGAAAAAACGGCAGCGCGAATAGAAGCATGTGTTTCATGAGGCGATACACGGCCAAGAGTGTCCCTGAATATTCGATCAACACACCATGTGAAATCTCGGTTTCAGCTTCGGGAGCATCGAATGGGACCAACGCGAGTTTGGCCTGCGTGCACATCACCGCCACCAGCAGCGCCACCCCCCCAGACCACTTGGCCGCTATGACGCCACTCTGAGCCTGAGTCGACAAGATATCACCCAGGCGGATGGAGAAATCTGCCTGTATGACCGCCACGAGTATCGCCAAGATGAACGGGAGTTCATAACTTAAGATCAACTTCAGCTCCCGTGAGGCTCCCAGACTAGCAAGAGGATTGCCCGAAGCGAAACCGCCCATGACAATGGAGATCGAGGGCACCAGCAAAAGATAGATCACGACGATCAGGTCCCCAACAAAGGTATCCTGGGGGTTCATATTATTGACCCACAAGAGCGTCGAGACAACCATGACGCTGACCAGGCCGATCAAGGGGGCGGTGAGAAAGGTGACCGTCGCGGCTCCAGCAGGAATCAGTGTCTCTTTGCCCAGGAGTTTCAGAATATCGTACAAGGGCTGTAACAGGGGTGGGCCGACCCGATACTGTATCCGGGCGGTGAGTTTCCTATCGATCCAACTCGCAAAGAGACCAATCACGGCCGTCAAGAGAAACCCAAAGAAGAATAGATAAAGAATGTATTTCAATCACGCCTTCTTCCGTTCCCAGTGGGTCGAATGCACAATGAGATGATCTCCAACCAAGAACGTGTTTTCATCCCGTTCGGTATCCCCCCGCCTCAACTGTAATGCGCCGTAGGGACAGGTCTTGACGCACAGCGGCTCATCCCTTTCGCCTCGTCGATCAAGACAAAAGTCGCAATTATGAATTAATAGTGGGACGTGTTCTGGATAAATGGTGCCGTAGGGGCAGGCATGCGAGCAGGAGTGACAGCTGATACAGAGCATGTTATGGCGAATCAGCATCAACCCCTTGTCCTGTTGTTGCTCAAGGGCTCCGACGGGGCACGCCTTGACACAATGAGGGTCTTCACATCGTCGGCAGACGAGGGCATAGGTGGCCAACTCAGTCACGGAGCGAATGCCATTATTATTGGTCAGGTCATGATAACTACATTGGACGGTACATGTTGGACATTGATGCGCGGAACAGACATCAAGGTCAATGAACAATCGCTCGTCGGTCCCAGCCTGAGGTTCCAGATTCAGCTTCGCCGCGTGCAGCTCTTCCGAGCTTGTTATGATCTTGAGTTCTTTGATCGGCATCACAAGGAAAGAACACTAGGTCCACAGATCCTGGAAACGCTTGACTCGTTCGTAGGGAAACACCGGTCCGTCGTGACAGACGTAATAGGTCCCCAGTCGACAATGGCCACATTTGCCAATTCCGCAAGACATATTTTTTTCCATGGAGAGATAGATATTCCGGTCTTGGAAACCCATCTCTGACAGTTTAGCAGTCGCGAATTTCATCATGATGGCCGGACCACACACGATCGCGATTCCCTCCGAACAATCCACATCGACATCGTCCAAGAGTGTGGTCACCAGCCCAACGTGCCCCTTCCACGTATCATCACCCACATCCACGGTGAGTTGAATGTCTAAGTCACTCCGCTCCGCCCACTGTTCAAACTCTTGTTTATACAGCAACTCCTTCGACGACTTACACCCACCACGAAATATGAGTTTCTTAAAGTCTCCGGATCTCTCAAACAAGGTGTACATGAGGCTTCGTAATGGGGCAAAGCCACAGCCTCCGCCGACCACCAAGATCTCTCTGTCTCTAAATGACTCAATCGGGTATCCGGTTCCCAAGGGGCCTCTCAGCCCCACAGTGTCCCCTTTTGCCAGGCGATGGACCGCCTCCGTAACCGATCCCACATTCATAATCGTGAGATACAGCATATCCTGGACCGAGGGCCGCGACGAGGGAGTAAACGGGGCCTCCCCCACACCGGGAATGGTGAGCTCAACAAATTGCCCCGCGGCAAAGGCGATCGGCTCCTGCGGCTTTAGCTTCAGGGTCTTGATCTTTGGGGTTTCGACAATCGAATCAATCACCTCGGTCTTAATCGGATCATAGGGGTTGTGCCAGTCATTCATTGTGAACCAGCCTTTTCAATACCCGCCGGATATCGATGTTTGCCGGGCACGCCGTAATACAACGCCCGCATCCCGTGCACGCATTGAGACCGGCGACCTGGGGGAAAAAATCAAATTTCTTCTCAAACCGATTCCGTAACCTCATCCATAAACGCGGTCGGGGGTTGCCTCCTCCGGCGACCCGGGCATAATCCTTGAGCATGCACGAGTCCCACTGCCGGTAACGGACGAACTTCTCTCCCTCTTTCTCATCGGTCAACATGAAACAATGACAGGTCGGGCAAATCGTCGTACAGGCACCACACTCAGTACAGGTCTTGGCCTCGTCCTCCCAGATTGGTGACTCGTAGTTCCGCTCAATCATTTTCTCATACTGATCCTGATGAGGGACTCCATGCTTTGCAATGTTGCGCTCGACCTCGGCAACGACCTGTTTTCGTCCTTCCTTCCTCTCATTCAGGTGCGTGGGCTCCAACTCTTGAAACAGAGGCTTGTGGCCATCGATGACCCGCTGGCCCTTGGGCGAGCCCACCTCAACGATAAAGCCGTCCGCCACCTCGGAGAGATTGATATCAAAATGGCTTTCGGGGTAGGGGTTCACATCAAGCGCAAGGCAGAAACAGGTATCGATGGCCTGAGTGCAGTCCGCGGAAATAATTAAATTATCCTCACGGGCCCGGCCATAGAACGGATCTTGGCACCCTTTGCAAAAGACCTGATCTTGCACAAGAAATCCTTTTAGATCGCAGGCCTTCACGCCGACGATGGCCATCGGTTTCTGTTTCTTTCTAAGGGGCTCGGGGTTAAAAAGCTCGGCGACTTTTTCTTTGACCGGCGTAAAAAACCCCTTGAGCGGCTCAGTGGCCCTGACTTCGCCGATCACGATATCTTCCGAACGGGACGTATAGGGTTGGTAGAAGCGGAACGGTCCCTTTTTAACAGGGACAAAGACCTCGTAGTCGGGCTTCAATCCATCGAGCCAAGCAAAAAGGTTATCCCGGGATATATATTCCACGATCTCCCTCACTCCCCACGAGGCGATTCTGATTCAGGCTGGCAACAGACATCCCCTGAAGCCCTTGAAATTGCAACAACAGTGCCGCCCTTCATTATACCCAGTCAGGATTCCCGAGTGCGTCTGACGTATGCGTATCAACCGCCAGAGTCCCTTCTTGCCCCCCCCTCCCTCCTCCCCTACGTGGCAATACGCCACAGTGTCCACTCGCCAGTGCCGTTTCAAATTTCTTAAGGATGGGGAGTCCCTTTACGCAGCGCTTTGACGAGTCCTACGCAGGCAAGGATAAGCAGCACGCTCTGGGGCAGGCCCGCGGAGATTGAGGCGGCTTGAAGGGCCTTAAGGCCGCCCGCTAGGAGCAGCACGGCGGCCGCGGCCCCTTCGGAAGCTCCCCAAAAAATGCGGTTAGCAACCGGGGGGTTGGGATTGCCGCCCGAGGTGACCATATCATCCACAAATGATCCCGAATCCGAGGACGTGATGAAAAAGATAACGACTAGAACCAGCCCGCTCCATTGCATCAGCGCGGTCCACGGCAGGTGCTCAAGCAGCAGGTGGAGAGACATGGCCACGTTTTCGGTGACGGGTTCCGCTAAGCCGCCTCCCCCAATACGCTCCACGTAGAGGGCGGTTCCCCCGAATACGGCGAACCAAACAAAGTTAATCAAGGTCGGCACAAGCAGGACGTACAGCACGAATTCTCGCAACGTGCGGCCTCTTGAGACGCGCGCAATGAAAATCCCAACGAAGGGGCTCCAGGAGATCCACCAGCCCCAATAGAACAGGGTCCAATTGGCCTGCCAATCCGAGCCCGGACGCGGGTCCACCCACAGGCTCGTGCTCAGGAGGTTCTGGAGGTAGTCCCCGACGCCAGTGAGGAGCATCTTGACTTGGTACAGCGTGGGGCCCGTCAGGAAGACAAAACCAAGAACGAGACCCATCAGCGCGACGTTCACGATACTCAAGTATTTGATGCCGCGGGAGACGCCGCTCACCGTGGAGGTTGTGGCGACCAGAGTGATAAGGGCGATGATCCAGATCTGCACATCGGTGACATATTCAATACCGGCCAAGCGGGTCAGACCGGCGTTGATCTGCATCGCCCCCAACCCGAGCGAAGTGGCAACTCCGAGCAGGGTGCCGACCGTGCAGAAGGCGTCGGTCGCATGGCCTATCCAGCCGTTGATACGGTTCCCGAACAGTGGATAGAGCAAGGAGCGGGGAGCCAGGGGCAAGCCGTGACGAAAGTGAAACAGCGCGATACCCAGCCCGAAGACGACGTACACCGCCCAAGGATGCAAGCCCCAGTGGAAGAAGCTGAACCGCAGCGCCTCCAAGGCTGCCCCGCTACTCCTTGGCGTGGCCGTGGGCGGTGCCTGGTAGTGGTACAGCGGCTCGGCCACTCCCCAGAACACGAGCCCCATGCCCATTCCCGCGGCAAACAGCATGGCAAGCCACGCCAGGAGACTGAACTGCGGCTGCTCGTCCGGCTTGCCGAAGCGGATATCTCCGTAACCGCTTATGAGAAGCCAGAAGACGAAACCCAGAATCCCCGCGGTGGTCAGGATGTAATACCAGCCGAAAAACTCCGTGATGAAGCTGAGGGTTGCCGCAAAGACCAACCTTGCCGATTCTGTCCAAACCCCGGCGAAGACGATGAGGGCAGTATTAAAGATCGCTGCCGCGAAGAACACCGGGGGACTGATCCCATCGCGCCACTCGACCAGGAAGCGTTTGAGGCTCCGAATTGGGTGCATAAATGTGCCGAGTTCTCCTCTACCCGCATGTACGAGACCTGCACTAAGGATGGGGGGATAGTAGCCTCCTAGGCGGCAGGCCTCAAGCAGAAAGTTGGGGAATGGTGGCAGGTCCGATGGAACGGGCGAGGCTGCCGCACAGCGATCTTTCTTTTGACTCTCTGGACCCTCATGGTACAGTTGACGTGGCAGAGTTACTTGGAGCGATCCGATGAAGTTACGTCAATACCTCCGCGTGCAGGTGCAGTGTCCTGTTGAATTCTCCTCCGGCGATTTTACCGCAGAAGGATCTGTCATCGACCTTTCATTAGGAGGCTGGCACATAACGAGCGCTCAACCCGTCACGGCAGGGATGTCACTCAGTCTGCGGGTATTTCTTCCAGACGCAGAGCAGCCCTTGCAGGTCAAGATGGTCACGGTCCAATGGTCACGGGATGACAAGTTCGGTGTGAAAACAATCCTCCTCGGGAAGGATGAGCAGAAACGCTTAGAGCGGTTTATCGTCACCCATGTCAATCAGGCCCACAGCCCTTCCAAGGGGCTCATGCGTTAAATTGCTGCATATTCCCTTCCTGAGGGAGGGAATGCCTTTCTCTAGAACCTACTCTCACCGCCTTGACACCTTCCAAGGAAGGGCCTAACCTTACCGCCACCAGGGAGTCCTTCTGGTCTGATTCCGGGACGACTTCCCTCAACGCCTGCATCCTCGTTGCTCGTTGCCCAGCAGACGAGGGGAACTAGAAGGCACATCATCCAACCACCAAAGGAGGACTTCATGTCTGTCGCCCGAGTAACCGAGATCATCGCTGCGTCTCCAAAGAGTTTTGAGGACGCGATCCAGGTGGGTGTCACCCGCGCCAGCAAGACCTTAGAAAACCTCAAGAGTGCCTGGGTTGAAGACCAAAAGGTCGACATTGAGAATGGAAAAGTCACCCAGTATCGGGTGGTGTTGAAAGTCACATTCGTTCTCAAGGAGTGAGTTAGCCTCTTCTCAGGCCCTTCAGAGAGCAGCTTAAGCACGTTACATCGGTTTTCTTAGCGCCGAGGCCCCACAATCTATCTATCAGCTTGCCTCACGCCTTCTGATTGATATCAGGTTCTTTCTGAAACCCCTCACCAGCCCGGCCTCATGGCGGTGGCCCCGCTGGCGAGGGGTTTCACTATGCCGGTAAGCTAAATGGCAACGATGGCCACGGAGGACCCGCGCAGAGTGTGCCTTTTCCGTGAGGAAAGCGGTTCAGACTTCTCAGAAGACAACGGCAAGGTCTACCTCGTTCTCCTTCCATGAACGGATTTCCCGACCTAGGACAGAGTCGGTTCACGCTGTGTGGAGCACCGCTTCCAGAGCGTCATTCTGAGAGGACTCCCGGCTTCCCCGGAAGGCTCGTAAGAGCATGATCAATTCCGCGCCTCTTTCCTTATTCTCTACCGCACACAGATACCTCCGCCCGACGACGTGCCATTGCGGGCCCAGTCGAATCAGCGTGAGCGGACCACCCTGCATGTGAGACACACCATCCGAGAATTTGACCTGCATCGATCGTCTCTCCTTTCCGTAGATCATACATAGTGGTACAAAGCTCAGCGGTGTGCGGTCACGATTGCCTCGCGGCTGCGCCGGAGCTCAGAAACAGTGAACTGGGCTTCGGGGAGGAGGTCGGCTCGGCTTTCGGCCTTGGCCAGCTTCAGCGCTTGTTCGGCCAACTCGAGCGCTTGCTGGTGATTTCCGCGGTCTCCATAGCATCTGGCAAGGGTCAGGCGCGCATTCACCGCCCGCGGATCCTCTTGAATGACCCGGCGAAGCAATTGTTCCCCCTTCTCAACGTCCCCACCGAATAACGCCGGAAGCCTGACAAGGAACGTCCCCTTCGCGGAGAGGGCGTCCAGATGGTTCGGATTGAGCGCTAGGGTACGATCCAGCTCGTCGATGACTCGTCCGAAACCAAAAATCATGGAAACGCTCTCGCCATCGATGCGCAGTTGCTCGCCAAGACTACAAAACAACGCAAAATGCGCGGCTGCTAGTTGTTCATCCAAGGCGACGGCTTGCTCGGCCAAAGCCTCAGCGCGTTCAAAGTGTTCAAGACGAACAGAGCGATCCGTCGCCACCCGGCCCCTGTGGCATTCCTTTAGAGCCTGAGTGCTCATCCTACTCGCCGAGTCCTTCGCTACACCCTTTTGCGGAAATGCGACGAACACAGCTACTATGAAGATCAAGACGAGGCCTGATTCACGCATCCAGTGTCTCCTTTTCTTTGGTTTAGGTCGAAGCAGTTACCGAAGAGGGAAGTTGTCTCGTGCACTGTGGAGCCCACCACGCTCTGTGTCTTTGTCTTTAGTTCTGGTAGACATGAAAACCCAAGAAGATTCACGAACACTCGTTCTCCATCCTGCTGAGGAACTCACCACACTCCCGATCATCCCGCTGAGAGCTGCAACGAAAGCGCCTCGTTCCCTTCGCACTTTTCGGAGAACTCCGCCTTATCAAAAAAAAAAAACGGCTCATCCTCCTGTGAACGCCGGGCCCGGTGTCTCGCCTCACTCCGGACAACTCTCCCGTGTTCTCACGTTGCCCCGCGCCTCCTGTCCTTCGGGCTCGCATTGACGGCCATGCCTAGTGGCACCGACCTGGTGGCGCGTACCCTCGGAGTTTCAGCGATCCTTCTCACAGATGCGGCGTCCTTTTGCGCGTTGGCTGCAGAAGGACGAGTCTGCTAATTTAGGCTGCTGACCTCCACTCTTTGAGCTTTCCTCACCTCCTATTCTTAGTTAACCATGATTGCCTGAAAATCAAATTCACACACTCGCGTCGGACTCCCGTCAGCAGTCCTGCAAGAGGTCACGCCGACAGAGCCCAACCCACGGTGTGACCGTCACCACGGCTGCATGATCGTACCTTGATACCTGGAGAAAAGTGGTTACCTAATTACTGAGCGGAGGTAAGGTGAGAGGAACACCGACGCACAAAGGGACAAGAGTAAAGGTGGTGTGCAGGCCGGTATCTCCGGCAAGCCTAAAACCTTTCCAAGATCCCATCAGTAAGTATCCCAACTCTCAGAACCCACCTCCGCTTATGCTGTGTGCAGGCAGCTTTCCCTCTAGGCATCCCGAGCCGAGTAAAAAACCTAACCGGAGGGGGAGTTCGTAGAAGAATCATTCTGGCGATTTATCTTTTTTTTACATCTGTGCCCCTGTCCCACGGGGCACATCACAAATTTCGGCTTCTCCGAGCAAAAAATAGAGCTGAACCCAACCGCAAGCTGCGAACGAAATCCACAGAAACTGCCTAAATCTCATCCTCGCACGTCAGGACCGCCTCTTGCATCTCGCCAGCGTGATTGAGAGAGGCTGCGCCAAAGCGATACCGCGTCCCAAGTTCCCACAAGACCAAAGGACATGACCTACCCATGAAGGTGCCGATCTTTACCCACAAGGCCCATCGGGGATTAACCTTGGAATTTGATCAACCAAGAGAGACTGTGAGATTACTCGGCTCCGATGGCGAGCTTTTGGGATCCGTGACCTGGAGTAACGTGATCGACTTTATCCAGACATCTGTAGAGGATCGGACTCGTTCAGATACGCGCACGGACCTACGAATACCTCTCACTGTATCGGTGGAGTATCAGACAACGGATGGCAAACGATTCAAGAGTGTCACTGGGGCAATGAGTGGAGGAGGGCTCTTTATCGAGACCAAGCACCCCCTCCCAATTGGAACCGAGTTATCCTTGAGATTCTCCCTCCCGGCTCCCATCCAGGAATCCATCACCACCAAGGGACGAGTATCCTGGATTCGAAACAAGACTCACCGGAATCTCCTCATGCCGGGAATGGATCTCGAATTCACGACCATTGACCCGAACGCGCGGAAAAGAATCGTCGAGCTCATCCAAGACGCGCGCCCCCCTCGCCCTTAAGAGTCGGCTCCATTTCAACATCGGTGCGATGGAAGCTATATCCCGACCTGCATATCTATCCTTCCCGGTGTTTCCTCTGAACGTAATCGCTGAGGCCGCGCGGGATGATGCCCCCTGAAAGCGCCGAGTACGCTCCCCCGAGAGCCTTCCTTCCAATAGCCGTCGGAAATGTGTCCTTGTTGCGATGAAGCTCCTGGATGTTCTGGGCAATTCGCTCTTTGGCCGTGCGGAAAAATTCGTCTGCAAGATCCCAGACCTCCGGTCGTCCGTGAGTACGCATATGCCACTCTGCGTACAGCGCTGTGGCCGCGATCGTGAGAATGTCTTCTCCCGCCGCCTCAATCCTGTTTTGCCGCCCTTGATCATCTTGGAGTGCCTCCCGCTGAACGGCCATCGCGTACAAGATGGCACGAGCCAGACGCCGACTGGCCCGTTCAACATACTGCAGTTTTGGGAACACCTTGGGATGCCGTATCTCGACTCGCAAGGGAATAGCCGTTCGAGTCCATTGCCTGAGATACCAGGGGAAGTAGTAACGACATAGTCTCAGGAGCTCCGTGATTCGGGTCGAGCCTTTCCCATCACTCTCGAAGTACCGCCGGCTTCGATCGAGATGCGGGCTCAAGCCTTCCCGAGCCACGAATGGACGCAGAATATCTGTTGCGCCCTCACCGATACGATACATTTCCGCGTCTCGGACGAGTTGCTCAATCAGGAAGGCAGGTTCGCCACGCGCTCTCTTGGACTCTGCAGTCTCGTAACCCATCCCACCAAAGATGATTTGGACATCCCTGAGAAATTGAATAGATTTCTCCGAGCAGAACATCTTGGCGATGGCGGCCTCAATTCGAATGTCATACCGTTTGTGGTCCGCCAAGTGCCATACCAGGGTCGCCAGCGCTTCCATCGCGAAGAGATCAGTGGCCATCCGACCGATCCGCATGGTCTGCGTTTGGCGCTCCCCTATCGGTTTCTTAAAGGTCAGGCGAGAGTTCGCTCGGTCAAGAGCAGGTTGCCAGGCTTGCTTTGCCATACCAAGACAAATGGCCGGGATGCTAATGGCACGCCCGACATTCAGAATGGTCAGCGCGTATCGAAGGCCTTTGCCGACTTCCCCAATGATACGATCGACGGGAATGTTCACATTGGTGAAGGTCATGTGAGCGTTTTCAATCCCGCGGCAGCCCGCAAACTGACAACGCTGGATAATTTTCACCCCGGGCGAGTCCATCTCAAGGACAAAGGCGGTATGGACGCTATCGTCGGCCCCGTTTCCTTCGGGGACAGGCATCCACCCCGTCTTCCCATTCTGCAAGACACGTCTGGCTGGAACCCGAGCGATGAGGGTCACGAAACGAGCAATTGTGCCGTTCGTACACCAGAGTTTTTCCCCGTTCACAGTGAAATGAGACCCGGTGGGATCCAACACAGCCTCCGTTTGGATATTGGCCGCATCCGAACCGGTGATGGGCTCGGTCAGCGCGAAGGCTGAAATATCTTCACGTGCCACCCGCGGCAGGTACATCTTCTTTTGTTCCTCGTTGCCGAAGAGGAGAATCGGCATGGCAATCCCGATGGATTGGGGAACCGCGACAGTGAGGGCCAGAATATTACTCCAACTGGCCATAAGGGTGAGCACGCGACCATAGTTCTTATAGGAGAAGCCAAGTCCTCCATACTCTCGAGGTATCTTCATCCCGAACGCCCCAAGCTCGAAGAGCCCCTTGAGCACCGTGTCTGGAATCCTGGCGGTGCGCTCAATCTCCTCCGGGTCAACCTGGTTGGTGAGAAATTCCTCGATTTTCTTGCAAAAAGCCTCTCCGGCATCTTTCTCTTCACTGGGTTCTTCCGGCGGCAACAGTAGATCTAGGTTAGGCTTTCCCTCCAAGAGACCGGCCATGAAGCTGACCCCGGTGAACCGCTCTCGAGCTTGTTCGATTTGCTCAAGGCCCTGGAAGAGTTTGGACATGGCATCACCTCCCTGTAGGGAATGCGAACGCCTGCATCAGGGTGCCGAACTTTATCGGCATAAAACAACTCTGCCTTTCAGTGTACTGCTGAAAGAATGAGAAGACCAGACCGGCCCTAGGGCCTGTTCATAGCACAATTGACTGGCACTGAAGTGCTCGCCGGGGATGTCAATGAGGGATAAGTGCTGCGCGTAGATCCGCCCGTCCAGGGAATCAAGCGCGGGCGGACTGTCCATGGTGACGCATCCAGCCGCACGGAAGGCCGTGAGCATCAGTCCGGCCCATGTGTCGCATGAGACGCAGTGAGACTGTACTCACGCGCCTCGTCGGCGGCCATTAGTGAGAGTGACTGGGGAACTCATCATGCACATGGCCGACGATGCGATGATGTCGCTCCCCCGAGGCTGTCAGGGGATCGACGTGGATCGTCGCGTGGGAGAGATAGGGGAGCTGATGCAGCAGGGTGTGGCGTACCTCCATGGCGATCTCGTGAGCCTGCTCGATGGTCAGGTCCGGATTCACCGCGATGTTGAGTTCGGCCCGGAGCCGGTGCCCGAGCCAACGCACACGAACTTCCGTGACTTCGGCGACGCCCGAGGTGTGGGCCGCGGCTTGCAAAACCTCCTCTGTCACGGTCGGGTCGATAGCGTCCAAGACACGCAGGAGGACCGCTTTCCCAGAATCCCAGGTGATCTTGAAGATGGCCAACCCAATCAGCGCTCCCACAAGCGGGTCGGCGAGTTGATAGCCAAACCAGACTCCGCCGACGCTTCCCAGAACGAGCAAACTCGTGAGCGCATCGACCCGCGCGTGATACCCATCCGCGATGAGGGCAGCGCTCCCGATCTCCTTGCCCACCTTCATACGGAGTCGGGCAATGGCCTCATTACCAATGAATCCGACAACTGCCGCCACAAGAACCCATGGGAGGTGGGTCACCGTTTTGGGCTCAAACCATCCTTTCGCCGATTCATACCCGACGACCACGCCGCTGGCAAGAATCGTGAGGACAATGGCCACTCCCGCCAGATCTTCAATCCGACTATAACCGTAGGTGAATCGTTTCGTTGGGAGTTTACGCGCCAGGAGGAAGGCCAGCCATAGGGGAATCGCTGTGAGGGCATCACCAACGTTGTGGAGGGTATCGCCTAGCAGTGCCACGCTTCCGGATACGTAGACAATCCCGCTTTGCACCAACGCTGTCGCCAGAAGGCCAACGAATGACCACTTGACGGCCCAGATCCCACGCTCCGTCGAAAGGATGTGGAGATCCGTGACGCCGTGTGCATGGTCATGCTCATGCGAACTGTGGCGGTTGGGTAAGTGAGCAGTCATCTGAGTTCTTCGGGGCTGAGAGATGCAGGTTGGGCCACAGCCATTCTAAAGCTACTGTACCAAAATGCTGTCGGTGGG
>JBFJQA010000029.1:0-20771 GCA_041616875.1 Nitrospiraceae bacterium
CGCGACCTTCTTCAGTTCCTCTCCCTGTTGGCTACACAGTTCAGCGAAGACCGGGAGCAGCGCCGGGGGCAGATTGTCGACGCAGAAATATCCCGCGTCTTCAAAGCACTTGAGGGCGTGTGTTTTTCCAGCCCCTGAAAGCCCGCTAATGATCACCAGCTCGAGTGAAGGCATCACGACCCCAGGATCCGTGCCGGTTGTGGATCGAGTAAATGCACATCTCCCCTCTTCAATCGCCTCAATACCTGGACGTGGCGTGCCGAGGGACTCAAGAACACGATCAACACCGTAGGAGCTTCTTTGGGAAGTTCACCGGCCCCACTGATGGTCAACACTTCGAGTGCAGGGCGAATGGTCTTGAGATCTCTGGCTCGGCGTTGCTGCTCATCCTTTCTTGAGGCATGACCAGGCCTGGGAGCACCCTGCCTCCGTGCGCTGAACTTCCCTTTACACTTTTGGATTTGGCGACTGCCCATCCCAAATACCTGGGCAATGGATCCGCAGATTCCTCGTGTCGACGCTGTTCCTTGAATCGTGACTTCCTCAATGAACGCGTGGACCTCTATCCTACGTCGGTACGTTTCAACCGCGAACAACACCTGCCTCCCCTGCCGCACGTACGCCAACACGGCCTAACCTATCCAGTCTGGCCTGTATACGCTCCCGTCATGCCGGTGTGATGACCACATGCCGACCGCTCACTCCTATCGTCATGCTCCCGTATGTAATCCTCGCGGTAACACCATTCTACCCACATGGACATGTTCACTCCCTGACCACCCAAGCCAGGGACCTTTCCAGACAACATGTAAGAGGGAGAGGTACCAGGAATGACCATTACGTGGGCATTGTTGCAGCCAGACCAGTCATTCTCAAGACTTGGGCGTTCCCGGACTAAAAGAAGCGCTTTCGCTGGTTCGCGGAGGGGATATTTTCTTCCGACCGGTATTTCGCCACAGTGCGCCGAGCGATCAGAATGTCGTGACGTTTCAAGGTAGCTGCAATCTCCTCGTCTTTGAGAGGATTGCGTGGGTCCTCATCAGCCACCATTTTGCGGATCATTTCCTTCACGGTTACCGATGAAAGCATTTCCGCATTTTGGTCGGATCGTTGAATGCCGGTGTTGAAAAAAAACTTCAACTCCAGCATTCCTTGAGAGCAATACAAGTACTTGTTTGCAGTCACTCGGCTAATGGTCGACTCATGCATGCCAATGTCCTCTGCAACCTGCTTGAGCACCAGAGGTTTCAAGAACTGAATTCCCTTTTCGAAGAATTGCTCTTGGAACTTCACAATACTCGTCACAACTTTGAGAATGGTCTTGTTGCGCTGGTCAATGCTTTTGATCACCCACTGGGCCGCCCGAAGTTTTTCATCGAGATAGGTTTTTGTTTCGTCGGAATTCTCACGCTTGCCCTGCATCATCTGCTTGTAGTAGGGAGTGATCCTCATTCGTGGCATTCCATCATCGTTGAGCAGGACAACCCATTCACCGTCATGTTTCGCGACAAATACATCTGGGGTGATGATGGGATTGTGCTCCGAGAAATACGGTCGACCAGGCTTCGGCTCGAGACCCTCTATAACGCGGGCGGCCTGAAACACCTCCTCGACCGATACGCCACACGCCTTTGCAATTCGAGTGTAATGTTTCTTCTCTAGGTCCTTGAGATGGTGGACTATGATCGATTCCACCAGCGATCCTTTTAGCCCTGCTGGTTCTCGCTCACACCGGGCTATTGGATCGCCATCCAGGTTGGCGAGCTGGATCAAGAGACACTCACTCAAGTCACGGGCTCCGACTCCAGCTGGATCAAAGGTCTGGATCTGGTGAAGCACCGCCTCAGCTTCATCGACCGAGACCCCAGCGTCCAAAGCGACCTCCTCCAGGGGCGTTCGAAGATATCCATCATCATCAAGGTTTCCAATAATCATTCGACCAATCAGTTTTTCAGCGTCCGAGAGGCCTGATAGACCCAACTGCCACAGCAGATGTTCCTCAAATGACATCGGCTTGACGACCGTCTGCTCGTAGGAAGGAAATTCCTCCTGCTGGCCTCCTGAATATTCGGTATCACCTGCCCGCCTATCGGCACCAAAATAATCATCCCAACTAGTTGGAGATAGTTCTTCAGGAGTCTCGGCTCGATCGACGGTCTGTTCCGCTACCTGACCTTCCCCCTCCGCCGAAGCAGGGGTCTGACTCTCACTCTCACTTGCCACGTCATCTCCGCTAGATTCCTCTCCTTCATCTGCCTCAGCCTGTACCTCCTCAAGAAGAGGATTTTCCATCAGGTGTTGATTCAATGTTTGTTGTAGCTCTAATCGGGAGAGCTGCAGCAGTTTAATCGCCTGCTGGAGCTGCGGCGTCATAATGAGTTTCTGGCTGAGACGTAGATCAAGTCGTAGTTTCATAAAGTCCCTAGAACTTACCTTGGCCTCTCACAATCGGAATCGTTCTCCCAAATACACGGCCCTCGCAGTTGAGCTCTGCGCGATCACCTCGGGGGAACCTGCCTCCAGAATCTCCCCTTCGTTAATGATATAGGCTCGGTCGGTAATGGAGAGAGTTTCCTGTACATTGTGATCGGTGATCAATAACCCAATTCCCTTCTTCTTGAGTCGAATGAGAATCTGTTGAATATCCCCTACGGCAATAGGATCGATGCCGGCGAAAGGCTCATCAAGAAGCAAGAACCGAGGGCGAGTTGCAAGCGCACGAGTGATCTCCAGACGACGCCGTTCCCCTCCAGAAAGCGCATAGGCTTTACTCCGCCGAAGACTAGTGAGGTCGAGTTCCTTCAGCAGAGTCTCAGTCCGATGAGTCCGCTCCTTGGAGGACAGATTCATCATTTCCAGAATCGCCACGATGTTATCTTCAACCGATAAGCGTCGAAAGACCGAGGACTCTTGTGGTAGATACCCCATCCCCTTGCGAGCCCGTTTATACATGGGGAGGTTAGTGATCACCTCCCCGGACAGCGAAATCTCTCCGCTGTCTGGCTGGCACAGGCCAACCACCATGTCGAAAATAGTGGTCTTCCCTGCACCATTGGGCCCCAACAGGCCAACAACTTCACCAGAGCTGACATCGAGGCTCACCCCTCTCACTACCTTGCGACCCTTAAAGCTTTTGACTAACTTGTGTGCGTCTAGGCGTTCCCCCCCTGTTTGCGTCATCATGCGGGATGCTTGTCGAGGTTCTGCATTAACCATCTCGCCGGCAGGCATCATGAGTCGCCGCTTACGCCTTCCTCAAGCAGGACCTGGGAGCCACCTTCGACCACTGTGCGATCCTCGGTAAGAAACATCGTGATCTGCCTCCCTTTTACAATATTTCCTTTTTGCCAGGCGACAGGATTGCCACTCAACACGATTTTCTGTTCGTCCTGGTAGAACACGGCTTTATGACACGTCGCTTTGCCTTCACCTCTCTGAATTCTCACCTTTCCGGTAGCTTCAATTCTACTGACAGACAGATTGGCGGCCTTTGACTCCTTGGCAGAGTTGGGCTCTTCGCCCGTATCCTTGCCGCCCTTCGAGTTCTGAGGCTCATAGTAGACAACCATGACATCCGAATGGACAACCAGAGGCCCCCTTGTCAGCACCACGTTGCCTTCGAATACTGCCTGATTTTCCTTGTTCCGAACCGTCATTTTTTCGGAAGTAATCTTCGTCTGTGGAGGTTCCGCTGATTCTGGCCGTGAAGACGCGGGACCAGCACTGAAGGATACGGCCAACGACAGTAACAAGATAAAACTACGCTTATGGCGTAATATGAACCTCAACATCATGTTGTATATGGAACTCCTCAGAATCCAGATTTCCCACTAACCCCCGCCCTTTGACATCCATTCCATGACCGACGATTGTCACCAGATCCTGCGTACGTAATTCCTGCTGGTCGTCCAGCCATGTGAGATGATTCGTGTAGATCGTGTATCCACCGTCTAACTCGATAGCCAGGAGCCGATCCCGGTTCGCCACGACGAAATCTCGTTTTTCCGTGTCGATGGTTCCTTCGTCTCCCACCAATCGGATTTCTCGGCCTTGCTCCCCAAACAAACTCACCTCGACATTATCCAGGACTGCCCGATGATCACTTTCAAAGAGCTGCGCCCGGTCGGCACGAACCTGCCATTTAACCCGGTCGTTTTGAGAGTGCAGAAACGTGAAGCCTTCCATGCCGGCGTCGCCATCGGGCAGTGAATTGGGGGAGGGCAAATGAGGTGAGGAGCCGGAGTCAGTATTAGTTAAGAGCACGTACACGAGTGAAGAGGCGAAAATCAGACTGAGCGCAAGTAGCGCACGGCGAACCCAAACTAACCACATTGTTATTAACCCGGTATATTCTAGCGAGCGTGATCCGAGCGCCAATATGAGACTGGCATGATTCTAGCATGAGGCTGGAATCATGTAAACAAACGGGGGAAAAAAGTTAGGGTCCGCGGAAGGCAGTACACTGCCAGAAGGAAAAACCGAGCTAGGGCAAGATGGCAGAGAGGGAAAAGAGCAGGCGATCATTACTGCCCGCTGGAAAGAAATCCTTCCAATTCACTTGGAGCGTGTTTCGTCCTGACGCGGTTTTGACTCCTCGGCAACGGACTCACCAGATCTGGAAACCAGTTCAATGGCCACCATCGCCGCTGCATCCCCCGCGCGTCGACGGGTCTTGATAATCCTCGTGTAACCACCTGGACGGCCTTGAAAACGTTCAGCCACCTCTCCAAATAACTTAGAAACCACGGTCTTGCTTTGCAGAACACCAAGAACTCGACGACGGTTGTGAAGCCCCCCTCGTTTACCCAACGTGATCATGCGTTCTGTTAATCCTCGAATGGCCTTAGCTTTTGCCTCGGTGGTCTCTATGCGTTCATGATCTAAGAGTGACGTAATCAGGTTACGGTATAGGGCCCGGCGGTGTTTCGTATCCCGTCCGAGCTGTCTCCCTTTTTTTCTGTGGCGCACGGTTGCCTCTCCCTTATCCTTCGTTTTTTCCACGCCCGGCTGTCGAGGCGAATGATTCGACCTTTGCCCCCAGGCTCAGCCCCATTTCGGCAAGAATCTCTTTGATTTCGTTCAAGGATTTCTTTCCGAAATTCTTTGTCTTCAACATCTCCATTTCAGTTTTCTGCACCAAATCAGCGATGGTCTTAATATTTGCATTTTTCAGACAATTTGCTGCCCTGACTGATAATTCGAGTTCGTTCACGCTTCGGAACAGGTTCTTGTTAAGTTCCCCGGCATGTTCCTCCGGCTGCGGGGAGGGCACCGCCTCGGCAAGCTCTTCGGGATGGATGAAAATATCAAGATGGTCGCGCAGAATCCCCCCTGCTGTCGAGAGCGCGTCACCCGGAGCAATACTCCCATCTGTCCAGATTTCAACGGTGAGCTTATCATAATCCGTCACACGCCCAACGCGAGCATTTTCCACGTGAAAGTTCACGCGCTTGACCGGCGAAAAAATCGAGTCTACAGGAAGGACACCGATCGGTAATCCCTCCTCCTTGTTGCGCTCTGCCGGCACATACCCACGGCCGGGCTTGACCGTCATCTCCATGTCCAAGCTGGCTTCTTTGTCCAGAGTGGCAATATGAAGGTCCGGAGTGAGGATCGACACATCTGCATCATGAATGATATCCGACCCCTTGGCCTCTCCCGGCCCCTTTCTCCGAAGGTGAATCGTCTTGGGTTTGTCCGTGTGGAGTTTGACTCGAAGGGTCTTAATGTTGAGAATAATGCCTGTGACATCTTCGGTAACCCCAGGGATCGTGGAAAACTCATGGAGGACCCCCTCGATCTTCACCGTGGTCACGGCAGCCCCGGTCAAGGACGATAGTAACACCCGGCGAAGGGAATTTCCCAGAGTGGTCCCGAATCCTCGTTCAAACGCCTCAGCAGTAAACTTTCCGTAGACCGGGGAGAGCGTTTCCCGATCGACTTCGACCCGCATTGGGATCTGAAAGTCCTTCATCGCCTTAATCATGGACCCCCCTTTGCCTCAATCTGACACTCTTGGCTGGTTATCATTCCCACATCTTGGGATCATGCCAGAACACCATTGTTTGCCCTTTACCGGGAATACAACTCCACCACCATCTGCTCGTTCACGGGAATGGCACTGTCCTCTCTGGTCGGAAGTCCCTGGATTGCCCCCTTGAAATTGCCACTGTCCAATTCGAGCCAGCTTGGGATTCCCCGAGAGGCAATGCCTTCCAAGGCCTCCTGGATCGGAAGAAGTTCACGGCTCCCTTCACGGACCTCTACGGTGTCGGAAACTTTTAGAGTCCGAGCTGGGGTATCGGCCTTTCTGCCGTTCACAAGAAAGTGGCCATGGTTGACCAGTTGCCGAGCTTGTTTGCGAGACGTGGCGAATCCGAGACGATAGACCACATTGTCCAAACGACACTCGAGCAACTGAAGCAGATGATCTCCGGTAATACCGGTCTTGCGTTCAGCCCTGTGAAACACGCCTCTAAATTGACTTTCTAGAAGACCGTAGATCCGCCTCAACTTTTGCTTTTCTCGTAACTGGGCCCTGTAATCGGAGGTACGTTGCCTTCCTTGACCATGTTGACCAGGAGGATAACTTCGGCGCTCAATGGCGCACTTCTCGGTCATGCATCGTGAGCCCTTCAGAAACAGTTTCTCTCCTTCACGTCGACACAGTCGACAAGCTGGACCTCGGTACTTTGCCACTCTCGTCTCCTCCTGTTGCTCAGGACTTCCCGGAATTCATATTAGGTTCAAGTCCGCGGGCTCCGTCCATACCGTTATACTCGTCTCCGTTTAGGCGGTCTGCACCCATTGTGGGGTATCGGCGTCACATCCCGAATGAGGTTAATCCGAAGGCCTGCACCTTGTAACGATCGAATGGCTGACTCTCGACCAGCCCCAGGCCCATTGACATACACATCAATCTGGCGCATCCCATGCTCCATTGCCTTGCGAGCTGCGGTTTCTCCAGCTCGTTGGGCAGCAAACGGGGTACTTTTTCTTGATCCTTTGAAACCCTGATTCCCCGCACTGGCCCAGACCAGCGTATTCCCGCTCAAATCGGTAATGGTGACAATGGTGTTATTGAAGGTCGCCTGAATATGAGCGACGCCACTCTGCACTGTCCGCCGTTCCTTTTTCTTGCCCTTTTTGACGCCCATTGAATAAGTCTCCCTCACACTACGCTGACTTCACCCTGTTGTACTATTTGGCCTTCGGCGCTGCCACAGGCTTCCTCGCTTTTCCGATGGAGGCCCTTCTTCCCTTTCTCGTTCGGGAGTTGGTCTTCGTTCTCTGCCCTCTGACCGGCAGTCCTTTTCTATGCCTTAGACCACGATAGGCTCCCGCGTCCACGAGCCGCTTGATGTTCATAGTGACTTCTTTTCGAAGATCACCTTCCACCGAGTAATCGCGCTCAATCACATCACGGAGCTTCACAACTTCATCTTCCTGAAGATCCTTGACCCGGACTTTCCCATCAACACCAGCCTTTGCGAGGATTCCCAGTGAGGTGGCGCGCCCAATGCCAAAGATATAGGTGAGCCCAATATCGACACGCTTGTCTCTCGGCAGATCTACCCCCGCAATCCTAGCCATTCTGCCTCCTTGCTGATACCTCTTCGCACAACTCTGCCAGCACTCGTCCTTCGTGAAGAAGACGTTCGTCCTTCAGCCCAGACCACTGGCATTCTATGTTCTCGCCCATGGCTTAGCCTTGTCTCTGCTTGTGTCGAGGATTCTCACACAGGACCCTGACTACGCCCCGACGTCTGATCACTTTACATTTCGAGCAGATGGGTTTCACCGATGATTTGACTTTCATGACTCGCGACCCTTCTGATGACAACCAAACTGATCTGGTAACCTACACGCCCCTCCGCACTTCTGCCACCCTCGAGGGCTAGACATCGAGGGTGGATTACTTAAATCGATAGGTAATCCGACCACGCGTAAGATCATAGGGGGACATCTCCACCGTCACCTTATCCCCAGGTAGAATCCTGATAAAATGCATGCGCATCTTCCCGGAGATGTGCGCCAAGATCCTGTGCCCGCTTTCCACTTGCACCCTGAACATCGCATTCGGCAGGGTTTCGGTGACGGTTCCCTGAACCTCAATCACATCCTCCTTCGGCATTACCTACTATTCTCCTCCTCTCGGATCCTTCTCGATCGCGTCATTCCCGCACCGTCAGAATACGCGGAGGCCCCTCTGCCTGGATTGCAATGGTATGCTCAAAGTGCGCCGACAAACTCCCATCCTTGGTGACCGCGGTCCATTGATCTTCAAGAACCCGAACGGCGCTCGTACCCATATTGATCATGGGTTCGATGGCCAACACCATGCCGACCCTGAGCCTCGGCCCCTGACCCGGTCTTCCGTAATTAGGTATCTGCGGTTCCTCGTGCAACTGGCGACCGATCCCATGACCAACAAACTCCGTCACGACAGAAAAGCCCAGTTCTTCAGCGTGACACTGGATCGCGTGCGAGATATCCGAGAGCCGATTTCCCACAACAGCCTGTTCAATGCCCTTATACAGAGCGTCTTCGGTCACACGCAGCAATTCAGCAACTCTCGATGGAACGGTTCCGACAGGAACCGTGACTGCTGAATCCCCGTAGAAGCCATCGACAATAGCACCGAGGTCCATCCCTATAATATCGCCTTCCTTCAGAGTCCGTTTAGATGGAATTCCGTGGACCACCTGATCATTGATAGAAGCACAGAGGGTTTTTGGAAAGTTTCGGTACCCCTTGAACGCAGGGATTCCACCTCGCGAACAAATAAACTCCTCTGCCATCCGATCCAAGTCCTCTGTGGTGACTCCTGGACGGACTTCCTTGATCAAAAGCTGGAGCGTTTGGGCTACCAGCTTGGATGCTCTCTCCATCGACTGGATTTCTTCTGATGTCTTGAGCACAATCATGCCCGCACCTGGAGGATTTGTTTTTGGTCGGGATGATCACCCGGAATAAGGCTCAACCGGCACATCATGATCTCCTGTCACCACGTGTTGATTCCTATTCGGAACACGACACCATCTCCACCCTCTTGGATTCCACACCAGACTCTGTCTGTTCGCCAACCTCCCAGCCATCACCGTTCCTATCCTGAGCTCACCCGAGTTCAAGAAGGCTCTCTGGCACTCATCTCCTACCTTTCATCCCACTACTTCCAAGAAACCCTCCATAATCCCTCATAAGCATATGGGATTCGATCTGCTGCGCGGTATCCAGCCCCACCCCAATGACGATCAGCAAGGAGGTGCCACCAAAATAAAACGGCACATTCAGTTTATAGATCATGATTTCAGGGATTACACAGACAATGGCTAAGTAAATTGATCCGGCAAAGGTCACGCGCGTCAATACCTTATAGATATAATCCGAGGTCCGCTGTCCAGGACGGATACCTGGAATGAATCCGCCATATTTTTTTAGGTTGTCGGCCATATCCACGGGGTTGAGGATGACAGCAGTATAAAAAAAACAGAAAAAAATGATGAGCGACACATACATCAGGGTGTAGAGAATTGACCCCGGAGCGAGAGAGGCGCCGATCGACTGGACCCACGGTATTTGAATAAAGCCCGCGATGGTTGCAGGAAAGGCAATGAGCGAAGACGCGAAGATTGGGGGAATGACCCCTGCCGTATTAATCTTCAAAGGGATGTGGGTGCTCTGCCCCCCGTAGACGCGCCTTCCAATGACCCGCTTGGCATATTGAACCGGTATTTTCCTTCGTCCCGTTTCAAGAAAGACAATGGCGGTCACCACGGCGACCATCACCAACACCAGCAGAGCCAGCAGGATGAGACTCAACTCACCAACGGTATATAAGTTAAACGTCTGAACCACCGCGCTTGGCAGGCGCGCCACGATCCCAGCAAATATGATCAGGGAAATCCCATTCCCTACGCCTCGCTCGGTAACCTGCTCCCCCAACCACATAAGAAAGGCCGTTCCGGCTGTAAGGGTGATAACCGTCATGAGCCGAAAAGGCCACCCGGGATTCAACACAAAGGCCCCCTGATTCATTTGCTCAACACCAACGGCGATGCCAAAACCCTGAACCAGCGCGATGCCAATCGTCCCGATGCGAGTATATTTGATAATCTGTTTGCGACCACGCTCCCCCTCCTTGGCGAGCTTGGTCAAATGGGGGATCACGACGGTGAGCAGCTGTAAAATGATCGACGCGCTAATATAGGGCATAATGCCCAGCGCAAAGATGGTCACGCGAGACAGTGCACCCCCCGAAAAAATATCTAAAAAGCCGAGTAGTGCCCCTCCTTGTTCCTGGAGGAATTTAAACAATTCCTCATTGTTAATCCCTGGTGTCGGGACATACGCCCCGATCCTGGCCACCACCAACATCACAAGGGTGAACAGGACCCTTTTTCGGAGCTCTGGAATTTTGAAGATATTCTGAAAACTCGCTAGGAGTCGCTCAAACACGACCGATCACCTCAGCCCTCCCGCCGGCAGCCTGGATCTTCTCCAATGCAGACTTGCTGAACTTGTGGGCCTGGATGACCATGGGCTTCCCAACCTCTCCCATTCCAAGAATCTTGATAGGTTGAGTGCGGCGTTTGACCAACCCAGCATCGAGAAGCACTTGTGGCGTCACCTGCTCAACTGAGCCAAGGGCTTTGAGGGCTTTCAGATTCACGACAGCATATTCGATTCGAAACGGATTGGAAAACCCATGCTTCGGCACTCGACGAATCAGCGGCATCTGCCCCCCTTCGAACCCGGGTCGCTTCACGCCGCCTGAGCGCGCCAGAATGCCTTTGTGCCCGCGCGTCGCCGTCTTCCCGTGGCCGGACCCCGGACCTCGCCCAATGCGCTTCGGCTTCTTCTTGGCTCCGGCTGGAGGGGCTAACTCGTGCAACTTCATGTCTGGTGAACTTCCAATAGATACGAGACCTTCCGAATCATTCCCCGAACCTGCGGTGTGTCAGGACGCTGCACGGTCTGACGGATCTTTCGAAGCCCAAGACCGCGCAAGACCGAACGGTGCGCCACGGGGGTTCCAATCGGACTTCGCTTCAACATGACAGAGAGGGTCGATGATTTGGGTATGCCCTTGACCATGTTCCACTACCCTACCTTTTCAAATGTACCTTCAGGGCGGGAGAGGCGCACCCTGGTAACCACCTCAGGATCGCGCAACTGTCTCAGTCCATCGAGCGTAGCCCGGACGGTATTAAAGGGATTCCCTCGACCCAGGGTTTTCGCGATGATGTTATGGGCACCGACCAGGTCGACGACAGCTCGGACAGCCCCACCTGCAATGATCCCCGTTCCCCCAGACGCGGGCTTTAACAAGACGTGCTCGCCCCCAAAAAACCCGTGCACTTCATGTGGAATAGTCCCGTCCTTGAGCGGGACAGACACCAAGTTCTTTTTGGCCTGCTCAACAGCCTTTGAGATTGCCATGGGAACCTCCGCGGCTTTCCCCTTTCCCATACCAACCCATCCCTGCCCGTCCCCGACTACGACAAGGGCACAAAAATTAAAACGTTTTCCCCCCTTCACAACCTTGGCAACACGGTTGATAAAGACCACCCTGTCTTTGAGATTGAGTTCCTCAGGGTTTATTCGCACTGTATCTTGTTCTCCCTTCGTTTTCTGCCGTCGCTACTCATTCGAACACAGCCTGAGGCTCAGAACCGAAGTCCCGCCTCGCGGGACCCTTCGGCAAGAGCCTGAATACGGCCGTGGTACGCCCATCCACCGCGATCGAACACGACCGCCTCCACACTCATCGCTTTGGCCCGTTCAGCCAGCAGTTTACCCACTGCTCGAGCTCCTTCAACACTGCCGGTTGACTTCACGCTCTTTCGAAGGGCTGGGTCCAAGGTCGAAGCCGAGACCACAGTGCTGCCCTTCGTGTCATCGATGAGTTGAGCATAGATATGGGTTTTACTTCGAAACACATTGAGGCGAGGCCGCTCTTGTGTTCCAAATATTCGCTTCCGGATTCGAAAGTGCCTTCGGTCCCGTTTTCTCGCTTTATCACCAGACTTCATGCGCCCACCTACTTCCCAGTCTTGCCTTCTTTCTTTCGAAGCTTCTCGCCACCATAGCGAATACCCTTCTGTTTGTAGACATCGGGGGGCTTCAACGCTCGAATATCGGCCGCGACTTGGCCAACCTTTCTCTTGTCGATTCCACGAATGGTAATATTCGTCTGCTTATCCACTTTCGCTTCCAGTCCGGCAGGCAGCGCATAGTCTATAGGATGCGTATACCCCACATTGAGGGTCAGGCGTTGGCCCTGAACCTGGCCCTTATATCCCACTCCTGTAATTTCCAACGTGCGCTGGTAGCCCTGGGTCACGCCGTGAATCATGTTAGCAAGTTCTGCGCGTACCAGGCCATGCAACGCGCGCACCTTTTGATCGTCGGATGCCCGCGTGACGAGGACTTTCCCGTCTACGATTGAGACGGTCACAGACGGAACAAGTGTCCACTCGAGTCGCCCTAACGGCCCCTTGACTGACACGACTCCGGAGGCAACACCGACTTCCACGCCCGACGGAATCTCTATTGGCTTTAATCCTATCCGCGACATGACAAATAACTCAGTTGGCGTCCTCGTGATGCGGCAGTGAGCTCAAATGAACTCATCGGTGCAGCACACGTCCCACGGGAACGGATATGTCCCATCATCCGAAGATCTCAATCCCTTACCAGACCTGACAGAGGAGCTCTCCACCGAGCCCCGCAGCCCGGCATTCATGATCCGTCTTGATTCCTTGGGAGGTCGACAGAATAGAAATTCCCAGCCCCCCTTTCACACGGCCAACCTGACGCTTGCCGACGTACACGCGGAGGCCGGGCTTACTGACTCGGCGCATCCCTGTAATCATCGGCTGTCCCTCCTCCACATATCGCAAGCGTACCTGGAAGGTAGGATGACGCTGGCCGTCCTCCGGGGAGAAATCAGTGATAAAACCCTCTGACTTCAACACCCTCAGGATGTGTTCCTTCACCTTGGAAGCAGGAACGGACACGACCTCGTACCCGCGCATCCCGCTGTTCTGTATTCTGACAAGGAGATCCGCTATGGGATCTGTCATCATGGGCTTTCCCTCACTCCATTACACAAGCTGCCGTGCAGCTGGACAAGTTCGCGAAAGCGAGACTCGGTTGCCTTTCGCGCCCGATTCCAGCTACCAACTGGATTTAATGACCCCCGGGATCTCCCCGCGAAGACTCAGGAGGCGCACGCAAATCCGACACATCCTGAACCGACGTAAGAAGCCCCGGACCCGCCCACAGAGCGGACACCGGTTATACTCTCGGACCTGAAATTTCGGCGTGGCCGCCGCCTTGTTCCGCAATGCCTTTCGTGACACCTACAATCTCCATCTCATCGGATCGACCCATGCACCAGGCCCAACTTCACTTCGCTGTATTGTTCAGGCCCTAAAGGGCATGCCAAGGTTTTGAAGCAAGGCCTTCCCTTCGTCATTCGTTTTGGCAGTCGTCACAATCGTGATATCCATCCCGTGAATCGAGGCGACACTGTCGTACTTGATTTCAGGAAAAATTAATTGCTCTTTCAATCCCAGAGTGAAATTACCTCGGCCATCAAAGGCCTTGGGTGAGACACCCTTAAAGTCCCGAATTCTTGGAAGAGCGACATTTACAAGCCGGTCAAAAAATTCGTACATCCGATCGCTTCTCAGAGTGACCTTGGCACCAATGGGCATCCCCTGGCGTAGCTTAAAGCCGGCAATGGCCTTCTTGGCTCGTGTGATGACAGGCCTTTGACCGGTGATCGCGCCGAGTTCGGTGGCTGCGCTCTCCAAGAGTTTGACGTTCTGGATGGCTTCCCCCATTCCGACATTGAGCACAATCCGATCCAACCTGGGAACTTGCATTGGATTCTGATACGAGAATTCCTTCATGAGAGCGGGAAGGACTTTTTCACGAAACGTCTCCCTCAGCCTTGGCGGAACCTTCACCATTATAAGGGGCGCAGCAGACTTCGGCGCAGCTGCACCGGCCTCTTTTTTTGGTGCGGCCTTTTTCTCCGCGCTCTTGGTTTTGGTCGGCTTCTTGGTCTTTTCCATACCGATTAGAAGGGCATTTAATCAATCGTCTGCTTGGTCGCCCGAGAGAACCTTACACGCCGTCCGTCCTCGAGTGACTTAACACCCAACCGAACAGGCTTGTCCGTATTCGGATCGAAGTACATCACGTTGGAGTAGGGTAGCGGCGCTTCACGCTCGAGGATGCCCCCTTGCTTAGCCTTCTGGTTCGGTTTCGTGTGGCGTTTGATAAGATTCAATTTTTCAACAACCACTTTCCTGGCCACCGCGTCGACCGAGAGGACCTTTCCAGTTTTTCCGCGCTCACGACCCGCCACGACCATGACGGTGTCGCCTTTTCGAATTCTTGGTTTCCAGTTCGCCTTACCCATATGGCTGACTCCCAGTCTCAGAGAACCTCAGGGGCGAGGGAAATAATCTTCATGAATTTCTTCCATCGCAGTTCCCTCGCAACCGGCCCGAAAATTCGCGTACCGATCGGCTCCCCCTGAGCATTAATCAACACGCAGGCATTACGGTCAAACTTGATATAGGATCCATCGTCTCGGCGGATGCCTTTGGCCGTCCTGACAATGACAGCCTTACTGACATCCCCTTTTTTCACAGAGGCTTGCGGGATTGCCTCTTTCACCGCGACCACCACGATATCGCCGATAGACCCATAGCGACGCTTCGTCCCGCCCAGCACGTGGAAACACATCACCTGCTTGGCGCCAGAATTGTCGGCCACATCAAGGTAACTGTAATTCTGAATCATCCTACTACCCTCAAGATCCTGCTACCGCTGGGATTCCCCTTGGCGAAGAACTTCCACGACTCGCCAATGTTTTTCTTTGCTCAGGGGCCGGGTCGACACCACCTTCACCTCGTCTCCAACCTGACACTGATTGGTTTCATCATGAGCCTTGAGTTTGGTGACGCGGCGTCGCATTTTGCGATATACGGCATGAGGCTCGAAACGCTCCACCGCCACAACAACCGTCTTCTGCATTTTGTTACTGACAACCCGTCCGAACCAAGCCCGTTGTGTATCAGAATGTCTCGCCATTGTAATGTTTCACCTTGCTAACGTCAGGACTTGGTCGCGATGGCCTGCTGCCGCAACACCGTTTTTACCCGAGCGATGTCTCGCTTGGCTTGTCGTATTTTCATCGTATTTTCAATCCGACCAGTCGCCAGCTGGAACCGCAAATTGAACAACTCCTGCTTGAATTGCTGCTCCTTTTCCGCTAGCTCGGCCTCACTTAATCCCTGCAATTCCTTCATCTCCAATGCCATAGTCCCCCCTAACCCGGGCCCCTCATCGAGAGCTAAATGACGCCGCGAACGACAAACTTGGTCGCGATGGGGAGCTTGTGAGAGGCCAGGCGCAAGGCTTCCTGGGCAACCGCTCGACTGACCCCGTCCATCTCATAAAGAATTCGCCCCGGCTTGACGACTGCAACCCAGAACTCCGGGTTGCCCTTCCCCTTTCCCATTCTGGTCTCAGCCGGCTTCTTGGTGATCGGCTTGTCCGGGAAAATGCGAGTCCATACCTGCCCACCTCGCTTGACATGTCTGGTCAAGGCAATCCTCGCAGCCTCGATCTGTCGACTTGTAATCCTGCCCGGCTCTAGGGCCTTGAGCCCAAATTCCCCAAGGGTGATTTGCCCTCCGCGGTAGGCCTTGCCCCGCATCCGCCCTTTCTGTACCTTTCGGAATTTGATCTTCTTGGGTGCTAACACGAGTATTCTCCGATATCAGGATCCCTCACCCTGTCGATTGCGCTCGGTCTGCCACCGGCACACAACGGATTCGCAGCTTCCGTCAGATCCTTTTTTCCCGCTGAGAGGGCAGGATCTCGCCTTTATAGATCCACGTCTTGATTCCAATCTGGCCCATCGTCGTATGGGCTTCTGCAAAGCCATAATCGATATTGGCACGAAGGGTATGAAGCGGGACCCTCCCCTCTCGATACCATTCTGTTCGAGCGATCTCCGCCCCCCCGAGGCGTCCGGCACAGGTGATACGGACCCCCTGAGCACCCAGGCGAAGGGCCGCCGCGATACTCCGCTTCATGGCTCGTCGAAAGGCGACACGCTTTTCCAGTTGGACCGCGATGTTTTCACTCACCAACTGAGCATCTAACTCTGGCTTCTTGATCTCTTTGACGGTGATATAGACCTGCCCGCCGTAATCCTTCTCCAAGAGAGCCTTGAGCTTGTCCACCTCCGCCCCTTTTCTTCCAATAATAATTCCTGGGCGGGCCGTATGAATAATGACCCTAATTTGATCTCCCGACCGTTCAATATCGATCTTGGCTACCCCGGCATGGTACAGCCTTGCTTTGACCATTTTTCGAATTTGGATATCCTGGTGGAGCAGTTTGGTATAATCCTTTTCGGCATACCACCTGGAACTCCACGTACAGTTGTAGCCTAATCGATAGCCTACCGGATGTGTCTTCTGTCCCATGCCATTCCCTTTACGTTCAAGAACGTCTTCCTTGGACCACGGCCCAGCCGTTTCTCAGAGGCCCTCACAGTTAGCTTGAGCCAGCCCTCGCAGACACGACCAAGGTGATATGACTGGTTCGTTTGTGGATGGAGTTCGCTCTCCCCATGGAACGGGCCCGAAACCTCTTAAGGGTCGGGCCACCATCCACGTAAGCCTTGGAGATCCACAAGTCTTCCTTGTCTCCCAACTCCTTCTGCTCCGCGTTCGCGACGGCCGACAACAGGAGCTTTTCCAAAACTTTCGCTGATGCCCGAGGGGAATATTTGAGTATCGTCAGGGCATGAGGAACCTGCTGCCCTCGAATCACATCTACGACAGCTCGGGCTTTCCGTGGAGCGATCCTCACATATCGCAAAATCGCTGTGGCCTCAGCCATTGCCCTCGACCCCCTCTTCCGCTAAACGGAGGCTGAATGATCGATCAGGACCTCTCACCAGTCCTCTCCCCTCACGGATTACCCTTCGCGTACTCCCCATCGAATTACTTGGGCGAATTACTTGAGGGCAACTGCTTTCTCGGTCCTTGCGGCGCCGTGCCCTTTGAAGAACCGAGTCGGAGCAAATTCACCCAATTTATGACCGACCATATTCTCAGTTACAAAAACCGGGATGAATTTCTTCCCATTATGGACTCCGAAGGTATGTCCAATCATATCGGGAACAATCGTAGATCTTCGTGACCAGGTCTTGATAATCTTCTTGTCACGGACTTCATTCATCTGCTCAACTTTCTTGAGCAAATGAGCATCCACGAACGGTCCCTTGCTTACTGACCTCGGCATCGATTCTTCCCCATGTATACGGTAGGCCTATTTTGTTCGCCTCGAGATTCTGTACTTTTCCGTAGCCTTATTCTTTCGCGTTTTGTAACCCTTGGTTGGCATTCCCCAGGGACTGACGGGGTGCGGGTTACCTTGGCCCGATTTCCCCTCCCCACCACCATGTGGGTGGTCTACAGGGTTCATGACGACACCACGCTGGTGGGGACGTAATCCACGCCATCGGGCCCGTCCGGCCTTTCCGACCGAGACGTTTTCGTGGTCCAAATTGCCCACTTGCCCAACGGTCGCCATACAAGCCCCTAGGACACGCCGCATCTCTCCGGACTTCAGCCGAATCTGAACGAACGCTGCATCTCGACCCATGACCTGGGCCGAGGTCCCAGCACTTCTAATTAGCTGCCCGCCCTTTCCCGGCTTGAGCTCAATATTGTGAATCGTCGTCCCCAAGGGGATGCGCATAAGAGGCAGGGCGTTTCCAGGACGTATATCTACGTTCGGGCCAGACTGAACCCTGTCCCCGAGTGCAAGACCGTCCGGAGCAAGGATGTAGCGCTTTTCCCCGTCGGCGTAGTGCACGAGCGCAATGCGTGCGGACCGGTTCGGGTCATATTCCAAAGCCACCACCTTGGCCGGGACATCCATCTTGTTTCGCTTGAAGTCAACACGCCGGTACAGTCGCTTGTGTCCGCCACCTCGAAACCGACTCGTCGTCCGGCCAGCATTATTTCGCCCCCCAGTTCGAGGATGGTATTCGGCCAGGCTTTTTTCAGGCCGCTTCTTGGCCAACTTTTCGCCAGCCAAGGCCGACATGCCTCGCCGGCCAGGTGACGTTGGTCTGTACAGTTTCATTCCCATGAATGCGTGCCTCGATGGTTTCCCAAAATAATGGCAAGCCGTGCAATCAGCAGAGAGGAACCAGCGGTGAGGAGCCCCCTCAACAGCTATACGCTCTCATACAGCTCGAGCTTTTCCCCTTCCTTTAACGTCACAATGGCTTTTCTCCAACTCGGCCGCCTGCCCGAAAATTTCCCCAGACGCTTTATCTTTCCCTTATAATTCATGACGTTTACGCGCTCCACTCTCACTTTGAGCACGGCCTCGACGGCACGCTTTATCTGGATCCTGTTTGCATCCGCCCTTACCAGAAAACCGACCTTATTTCCCGTCTCGCGCAGAGTGGTGATTTTTTCAGTCAGCAACGGACGCAGGAGCACATCACGGAAATCCTGTTTCACGACCAGACCTCTTGTAAACGTCCGAGCTCACCCTCCGGGATCACGACCGAGTCATACAGGAGAATGTCATAGACATTAAGCTCATGCGGGCGAACGATTTTGACATTCTGCAGGTTTCGACCGGCCCGCTCGACATCAACCTGCGCCTCGCCAAGGACAATGAGAGTTTTCTTCTTCAATCCCATCTGATGTAAGAGCTTGGCCAGGAGCTTTGTTTTCGGTTGCTCAATACTCAGATCCGAAACGACCACCACCTCTCCGTCGGAGAGTTTAGACGAAATCGCACTTCGAAGCGCGGCTCGATACTTCTTCTTGGGCAAGGAAAAACCGTAGCCACGAGGCTTGGGGCCAAAGACGGAACCGCCGTGCCTCCAGATGGGCGATCGAACCGACCCAGCACGGGCCCGCCCCGTATGTTTCTGCTTCCACGGCTTCTTCCCCGATCCGCTAACTTCCCCTCGCCTTTTGGTCGACGCGGTACCCTGACGCGCAGAAGCTCCTTGCATGACGACCGCTTCGTGGACCAACGCCTTGTTGGGATCGACTCCGAACACCTTCGCGTCTAAGTCCTTGGTCCCAACTTTTTTCCCCTGGAGATTCAGTACATCGACGGTCGGCATGGTCGGCGCTACGCTTTCTTCGACTTTTGGACTACGACGAACCCGTTATCACAACCTGGCACCGAACCGCTCACGAACAATAGGTTTTCCTCCGGCCTCGCCTCAATGATCTTCAAACTCTGAACCGTGACGCGGTCATTGCCCATCTGTCCTGGCAGGCGTGTATTTTTCCACACGCGTGAAGGGAACGAACTGCTCCCAATTGAGCCCGGCGCTCGATGAAACATGGACCCATGACTCTCGGGCCCTCCACCGTAATGATGCCGCTTAATGACGCCCTGGAACCCTTTTCCCTTCGACGTTCCCACGACATCAACCCATTCCCCTTTTTGAAAAACGTCGGCCTTAATGACCTGTCCGACCTCAACCTCACCGGTCTTTTTCACCTCCCGGAGCCAGCGGCTGGGAGGCACTTGTTTCGCTTTCAAGTGTCCCGCTTCTGGCTTCGTCAGCTTTCTTTCCGGCACTTCATCAAATGCAAGCTGAACAGCCTCATATCCATCCCGCCCCAAAGTCTTGACCTGAGCCACGCGACAAGGCCCCGCTTCAATGACCGTCACCGGGATGAGCCTCCCGCTCTCATCATAGACCTGGGTCATGCCGAGTTTTTTCCCAAGGATCCCAGCGGTCATTCCCCGACACTCCTCACCCTTCTACAGTTTGATTTCGACATCAACACCCGCCGCCAAATTCAACTTCATCAGTGCGTCCATTGTCTCCGGGGTTGGCTCCATGATATCCAGAAGCCGCTTGTGCGTTCGCATCTCAAATTGCTCCCGCGATTTCTTATCCGCATGGGTCGCCCGTTGCACCGTGAATCGCTCAATTCGCGTGGGCAGCGGAATTGGCCCCACAACTTTCGCCCCGCTTCGCCTCACAGTCTCCACGATTTCTTCTACAGACTGGTCGAGGACCCTATAATCAAAGCCTTTGAGGCGAATTCGAATACGCTGATCAACTTTCACGGCCACTCTCTCCTATCTCGGACAGCAACCCTCTGCAGGGTGACGCCTATGAGGGAAAAACCGAGCGACACTCCAATACACCGCCCCGGCGCATCATGTGTCACAGACACCATTGTTTCTACGCGAGAATTTCGGTCACGACGCCGGAGCCCACGGTCTTGCCGCCTTCCCGGATCGCAAACCGTAACCCCTGGTCCATGGCAATCGGCGCAATCAGCTCCCCGTTCAGCGACACGTTGTCCCCCGGCATCACCATCTCCACCCCCGGGTTCAACGTCACCACCCCCGTCACATCCGTCGTCCGAAAATAAAACTGTGGCCGGTACCCATTGAAAAACGGCGTATGCCGGCCCCCCTCCTCTTTCGTCAACACATACACTTCCGCCTTGAACTTCGTGTGCGGCGTGATCGTCTTGGGCTTGGCCAACACCATCCCCCGCTCCACGTCCTCCTTCTTCGTCCCCCGCAAGAGCACCCCGATGTTATCGCCCGCCTGCCCCTCATCCAGCACCTTGCGGAACATCTCCACGCCCGTCACCACCGTGCTCTGCGTCGGCCGCAACCCCACCATCTCCACTTCATCGCCGACCTTCACGATCCCCCGCTCA
>JBFJQA010000030.1:0-20530 GCA_041616875.1 Nitrospiraceae bacterium
CTGGGAGGAGTTGACCACCAACGAACCTTCTTTCATGGCCACCCGTGTCAAGCCTCCAAGAGATATCGTGATGTCTTGTCCTGACAGGACGAAAGGACGCAAATCAATGTGACGTGGTCGGAGGTGATGGCCACCCTGTGTATCGGCAACAAGAGACGGATGGCGAGAGAGAGGCAATACTGGCTGAGCAATGAATCCACGGGGATTCTGACGTATACGCTGGCGATAGAGTTCCTGTTGTGCCTGGGTTGAAAATGGTCCCATCAACATGCCATATCCCCCCGACTGGTTGACCTCCTTCACAACCAGGGTGGACAGGTGGTCTACCACGTATCGCAGATCGTCTTGTTTCCCACACAGGTAGGTGGGGACATTGGGCAAGATGGGCACCTCGTTTAAATAGTATTCAATCATCTTGGGGACGAACGCGTAAATGGCCTTGTCGTCAGCCACGCCATTTCCAATGGCATTGGCGAGAGCCACGTTGCCAGCCCGGTAAGCCCGTATGAGACCGGGGACACCGAGTAACGAGTCGCTCCGAAAGACTTCGGGATCGAGGTACACGTCGTCAATGCGCCGATAGATGACGTCGACCTGCCGCAGCCCGTGGGTTGTTCTCATGAGCACTCGATCGGCCTCCACGACGAGATCCCGGCCTTCGACCAATTCGATTCCCATTTGGAGCGCCAGAAAACAATGCTCGAAATAGGCAGAGTTGGCGACGCCAGGAGTTAACAGAACGACGGTGGGATTGTCTCTCGTTCGGGGAGCCAGGAACCTCAGGTTTTCCAACAGTTGGTTTGGATAATGATCGACGGGCCGTACTCGCATTTTTGTGAAGAGCTGGGGGAAGACCCGCTTCATAATGGCTCGGTTTTCCAGGACATAGGAGATGCCAGAGGGAGTCCGCAGGTTGTCCTCAAGAACGTAATACGTGCCTTGGGGATCCCGAATCAGATCGATGCCCGCCGTGTGGATGAACAGATTTTTGGGTGGGCGAAACCCGACAAAGTCCGGCTGAAAATGGGCAGCGGTTTCAACGAAGTCACGTGGGATGATCCCGTCACGTACAATGGCTTGCTCCCCGTAAACATCGAGCAAAAAGGCATTGAGCGCATGAATCCGTTGACGCAATCCCTGCTCCAAATGACGCCATTCGCTGTTCGGAATAATTCTGGGCACGAGATCAACGGGGAAGATGCGCTCGGTTTGACCGGGATCTCCATAGACGGTAAAGGTGATGCCATGGTCTAGAGATGCCCGATCCATCATGGACTGGGTGCGAACCACTTCGGTTGTTGAAAGGGCGCAAAGCTGCTCATAGAGTTGCCGGTAGTGAGGCCGTGGGCGACCTGGTGCTTCAAACATCTCGTCGTAGAAGTCACCTGTGTCGTATTCCGTAAATAAATCGTTCATCAACTAGCCGTCCGCATTCATCAAACAATCGTGAATGCAGGGAACGCAACACCTGGCAGGGCCCAGGTACATACGCCTGGCTTGCCTGTTGGGAATGTTCACGATTGGCCACAGACCGATGAGATGTAACGAATCGCTATTCTAGCCGGGGTAGGTTCAGTTATCCAGCGGTATCGTGATGACGATTCCCCCCATAACATCGTTTAATTTGAAGTCACGCTTCGGACTTAAAAGGTGGGTGTTGTGGCAACTCACGCAGGCTTGAGAGACAGCACGATCCGCATAGACCGCTTTGAAAAACCGACGTTTTCCGCTTTTCACTGTGCCCTTCACGGGCTTCTGAGGTTCGTTCGCGAGGGCCTCCAGAGCCTCCCGTTCAAATTCGGTCGCGGGCCCATTCCGAATGGGCCAGAGACTGATGAGTCCGTAACGAACTCCTGCCCCTCTCTCAGCAGCGAGGCGTCCGGAATATTTGAGAAATTGTGCCGGGAGCGGCAAGGCGTTATTCTTTTCCCAATGTTCGGCCGCAAAGGTGATTCCCTTTTCCTGCATCCGCTGCACGACGTGCGTGGTATAGATGGTACGATCCGCCTCCACCACCGCGTGAACGAAGTCCGCGACCTTCCCAGGCGGAATGCTGTCGGAATGAGGGGATGATTTCCCACCGAATGATAGCGTCCAGACTCCCACGGTTATGAGGCAGACCCCTACCATGCCGGACCAGACTGTTCTTTGAGAGATCCTTGGCCACTTCATCGCTGACTCTCCTCCTGTTGATCTGACCCAGGAAGTGGAAATGTGATGAGACAGGTGGTTCCTTTCCCTTCTTCACTCTCAAGTCGTATCCGCCCACCAAACTTGCTCACAATCCGATTGGCCACGGTAAGGCCGAGGCCAGACCCCCCTCCTTGGCCTTTTGTTGTAAAGAAGGGATCAAACACTTTGGATACATGGGCTTTCGGGATACCCTTGCCGGTGTCCGTGACGCGAACTTGGATCATCCCATCGGTCACCTGGCTGCTCAGGGATAGTGTTCCCTTCGAGTCCATAGCCTGAAGAGCATTCAAAATGATATTGAAGAAAGCCTGACGGAGTTCGTCCGGTACTGCAGTGATCGTCGGCAATGTCTGATAGTGTCGTTGTACGTCGATGTCCTCATCTCGGTTGAGCGGCGCTAAGTTGAGTGCCTCGTCAAGTTGCTGATTTAAGTCAACCGGGGCCAGCCGTTCCTTCTGATCCGAGCGTATCGAGCCGGTAAAATCCTTGATGATCGCTGCCATCCGCCTTCCGTGATTGACAATGTCCTTTGCGTAGGATCGAATGGTATTGAGATCCGCTTCCTCTTGAATGGCTTCCCCAAGACCGAGGATTCCGAAGAGAGGGTTGTTCAACTCATGCCCAATGCCCGCGGTGAGGACGCCCAGGCTTCCAGACTTTTCCGCCTGAATAAGCTTATCCTGACGCAGGCTTTCTTCGGTGGTATCCCGAAGAATCAGCCCAACCTGACTGATCTCCCCAGAGGGTGAATGAAGCTGGAACCATTCGTAGCGATAAATGGTTTTCCCGACGTGGATCTCCTTTTTCTCCGCGCTGGGGGCCGAGGTCAGCCGAGGGTCCAGTGGATCCCTGACGTCTGCGGCACGAGGAGAGGACTCGGCGCTCACCTGAACGGACTCCTTCTCAGATGGTTGGCTGGCAAGGCCATGGAGCTCGTTTCGGAGTCTCTCCTGGGAAACGTTATCGAGAGGAATGAGCGTAAAGAGGCTCGTGGCCTGGCCGTCAATTTCTCCCAAGTTGAAGACTTCTCTGGCTGCATGATTCACGTACTGAACCTGCTCGTCGCCGTCGACCATGAAAATGGGGGTGGACACGCTGTCGAGAATTTGATCAGTAGCCTGTTGCAGCATTTGCACTTCTTGTGTTTTCTGGGCGACTTGGTCGGTTAACCCAGCGAAGGCCGCCTCCAGTTGAGCATTCATGCGATTGATTTCATCGGCCAGATCTTCGAGCTCATCCCCAGTCTTGATGGTGATCGGCTCTTTGAGTTCACCTCGACCAATCAGGGAGGTCGCCTCCTGAAGACGCTTAATGGGGGTGATGATCCGACCGGCAGCCATGTACCCGAGAGCTCCGAGAAGGACGATGGCGACGGCTCCAAAGACCGAGATCCACGTCAGTAGATGCCGAACAGGGGCAAAGAGTTCTTCCGAAGATTGCCAGACGAAGGCGTGCCACGTGCGGCCAGTGGAGTCCTTCGTGATGTGGCTGATTCCCGGCAAAGAAGAAAAGCCAATGATGGATTTCCCCTGGCCCCCATGTCCGTCGCTGGGAGCGTTGACCCAGCCGGGCTGGGGGGAAGTCACCAGGGAGATCACTTCGTCGTCAGGAACCTTGGTGCCTGAAGGAAGAATTGGGCAATTGATCACGGTCCCTTCGCTGTCAATCAGCATTACGTGGCCGGTCTTGCCGAACCGAATCGGGTTAATAGACGGGGCAAAGAATTCTTTGGCGTCATAGACACGATGCAGAACCCCAACCGCTTGATAGCCGATACTATCCATGATGGGAAGAGACAGAGAGAAGATATAGACACCGACTTTGTCATCGAACCGCACATTTTCGATATACGGTTTCCCGACACCGTTGTGGAAGGTTCCTTGCCACCAGGCCGTGTCAGCATTGGAAAAGGGAACCTGTGTGTTCAGGCTCGCCACAAGAACGCCGTGAATGTCTGTGACGAACATGGCACGAGTAGCGGATCGAGTGACGACGGGAGGAGGCTGTCCCGGCTCTGCAGTCGGGCCGACATAGTGCCGCCGTAGTAGCTGGGCCAGTTCCCCCTCCGTGATCGGCTCGACGATCAGTGGATCTTCTGCGTTCCAGGCCGCTTCGCGCTCCACCCGTTGAGAGGCCAAGAGCTCTTCCGAGACCTCCTGATCCCTGCGGCGCTCAAGCTCAAAAATGATGAACTGATTCTTGGCAATCTTTGCCGTCTTCGATAGTTCCTCGCTGAGGACATGGTCGAGTTTCCTGGAAGTTTCATTGGCAAGGCCAGCAAAGCTCGAACCGCTGACTTGGCGGATCTCTTCAGTGCCCTGCCAGAAGGCCATCACTAAGCCGATGAGAAGCGGCACCACGCCAACCAATAGCATGGACAGGATAAGCTTCCACTTTAGGCCCCACCGAGGTCGATTCTTCTTCTTTAACGTAGGAGTGTCCATCTCACTTATTCGCTTAGGGGGTCAGGCTTTTGGGAATTCGAGACAAAACGTGGTCCCCTTTCCGACTTCGCTTTCAACCGATATCTTACCATGCAGTTTGGTGACAATATCCCGGACATTGTGGAGCCCAAGACCTGTTCCTTTTCCCGGTGGCTTCGTCGTGTAGAAGGCTTCAAAGATTTTCACGAGATCTTCCTGCGGAATGCCGCAACCCGTATCCGAAATCGTCACCTTGACCAGTTCCCCGTGCCATTGGGTTCCAACGGTGAGTGTGCCCTTTCCCTGCATGGCCTGGATGGCATTGGTCATGAGATTAACGAAGACATGAAAGAGATCGTCGGGGTTGGCCTTGATCACTGGTTTGGCGGCGTAGTCCTTCACCACAGACAGATCCTGGAGCAAGGAGGCAAAGCGAGCGATCTTCAAGGCCTCGTCCAGTACGGTGGTAAGTTCGACGTCCACCAGGTCGTGGGTCGTCGGTTGCCGCGCGTACTGCATGAGCTCTTTCGAGAGGGCGCTGATTCGTCGCACAGTCCTGATAATTTCTCCGGCCTGTTCCTTGATCACGGCCGGATCTTGTTCGTCCTGGAGGTTTTCAGCCAGACCGACTATGAGATAGAGAGGATTGTTGATGTCATGTGCCAGCCCCGAGGCAAAGGTGCCGATGGTCGCAAGTTTATCAGCACTGAGGAGCTGCGCCTGTATGTGAGTCTGGTGTTGTACCAGGTTCCACAGCAGCCTGGCGGCGGCACCGGTCAGCACTTCCGTTCCGGGGCGCCTGTGCGCTTGAATGAGGGACTCGACCGCGGGATCCCCGGTGACGTCGATAATAAGGTTCACCCCCTCCTGCCGGAGGAGGGCCTCAGCCTCGGAGGTGACTTGGATTTGAAGCTCTAGGGCCCGCTTGACTGCTGGTGCAGAAGGATCTCTATCGGCAAGGCCGACGATGCTGACCTCGGGGAGGTGCGTGAGGAGTTCCAGTAAGGCAGAGCCACCCTTCCCACCACCAAGGATGGCTACCGTCGTGTGTTGGGGATCAACCATGAACCTGGAACCTGCCCCCGAGGCCGGGGTCACTAGGCAGAATCGACAGAGGAGAGCTGCTCCGTGACCAGAGGAGAGTATGAAAACCCTCCTCTGATCACAGGGAAGTTATTTGAACCGAGATCGACCGGCCTCCTAGAGGGAATGAATGCTCCGCTGTTCCATGGCCTTGGCCACGGCCCCCTTGAGTTTTTCTCCCTCAACTGGCTTGACCAAATAGTCCACCACACCTTGCCGTAAGAATGACGTCGCCATCTCGACGTCAGGGAACCCGGTGAGCACGATCAAGGGAACTCTGGGGTATTCTTTTCGGAAATATGCGATCGCTTCAACCCCGTTGATTTTGGGCATACGAATATCACAGATAATGACATCGAGCATGAGCCGATTCTCGCCCGTATTCAGAATCTCAATTGCTTTCTCGCCATCTTCAGCTTCGAGGACCTGATATCCCGCCTTATCGAGCGTGAGACGAACCACTTTTCGGATATCGGGTTCGTCGTCCACGACAAGAACTCGCCCCTCGCCGCTCTTGGCCCCAAAGAATAAATCGGATTTGGCCTCCGCCATAACTTCCCTCCCTCTGTTAATTAGGTGCGCCCAGGCCTCCGGGCTCCTAGTATCCTCCGATCCGTACATAAAAACAAGTGGGGGTTTTCGGGACGTGAAGAAGAAATTCTTAAGTATTATCAAGGTGTTCGTAAGGCTCACGACATGTCGGGTGAGCAGCTACGCCATCACTGGGCGAGGGTCTCGACTTGCTGGCCCTGGTTGCTCTGCCTGTGCCTGGTGACACAGGTCAAACTTCCAGGCCTTTGCCGAAGTCACCGAAAGGTGTTAGGTTCAGCCCAAAGGCCTACACAAACCAGTCAGCCTATCTTTGTCTCTCAGGATTTGGGAGGCGTGGGTCACCATGGCGACCGCGACAATGATTTTCCGGCGTTGCATCTTAAATCCCCCTGAATGGAAAGGTGATGACCAGCATATGGGGGCACGCCTGTATTTTGACTTGGAGGTTGAGGGAACACAGTACGGCAATCTCCACGCGGATCTTGTTCAACGGATTGGGCTGGGGGCGGACCAAGAATTTCTAGAGGTGACTGACCCTTCCGGGTATTCGGGTCCGTGGAACCTTCCGGTCTTTCAAGGGCTCGCCGAGTTCTATTATCGGCACGTGATCGGTGCTGACGGACTTGTTCTGGGAACGAAGCCAAGCGACATGCGATTCGTGGGGTATGTCTTGGAGCAAGAGATGTGTGTCCAATTCGAAGTGAGTGAGCCAACGCCAACGAAGCAATGGGACCCCAGGTCATCATGAGCGGCCAAAAACGTGGAACGCTCCCGACGCGCGTTCTGGGAAAGACAGATGTCCGCGTCCCGCTTCTGGGATTTGGCACGGCTCCGGCAGGGGTAAGACTGCCGCTGAGAGAGGCGATTGACTTGTATGAGCAAGCCCTCGAGTTCGGGGTCAGCTATTTCGATACGGCTCCGGAATTTGCAGGGTATGGAAAGGCTCAGCAACAGCTTGGCTACCTACTCAAGGCTCGGCGCCACGATGTCTTCCTCGTCACGAAATGCTATGAGCCCTATGGACATTCGGCGTTGCGCTTGCTCAAGCAAAGTCTCAAAGAACTTCAGACGGATTACGCGGACCTCGTGTTTGTTCACAGTCTGGGAGCTGACAAGATGGATCCCCGCATCGTGTTCAGTCGACAAGGGGTATACCCCGCCCTGATGCAGGCTAAGGCGCAGGGGCTCACGAGGTTTGTGGGGCTCTCAGGGCACAACCGACCTGGTCGCTTCGAACAAGCCATCCGCGATGTCGAAGTGGATGTGCTCTTGAACGCTGTGAATGTTGCCGATCGACATACCTACAATTTTGAAGGCCGAGTTTGGTCGGTGGCCATGAAGGCGAACATCGGGCTGATCGCCATGAAGGTGTTCGGTGGGAAGCGTCCGGGTTTCGGTACGAGGTTAAGCCACAGTTTGATGCCATCGCCATATTTGGATCTTGCGTTCCGCTATGCGTTGAGTCTTCCTGGCGTGGCCAGTGCAGCCATTGGCATGGCGACTCGGACCGAACTGCGACAGAACGTGAGACGTGCGGCGAGTTTTGTTCCCCTGTCGCAACAGGAGACCAGGCGCCTCTCTGAGGTTGGGAAGGAATTGGCTGGTCGGTGGGGATCCCATTTGGGGGCGGTGCTATAACGGAAACGTATGCGTCCAGTGTTCTCCGGATGAACCTGAGGCTCAAAAGACCCGAGCAAGGCAATTTCACACAGAACACACAAACGGTTGGCCGGGAGATTGCACGCACCTGCCCACGCCTCCACGGTTCCCTATCCATTTCGACATCTTCCAGCAATACCGTTTCACAGGAAACTTTTCTCGTAGACTGTCCTCCGCTGGGCGAGATCTGCTGCGGCTGCTAACCGTCGAGTCTGTTCCGATGGAGGGGGGGCGTATCCAGATGCTATGCTATGAGGGCTGTAAGTCGGTTGAAAGAGGATAGCGCTTGATCCTTCTCTTGGTTCTAATCTCTACGTGCAGCTGATTGTTGTGGACCAGGACCTTGCCAACGAACGTCGAGGATCTCAAGGGAACTTCCTCGGCCAGAGGATATCCGCTCACGAGATCGACAAGGGTCAAGACCTTCTTCTCATGCCCAGGTCTGTTTCTCGTGACGATGGCAGCCAGTGTGCAGTCCGGGCTGAAAAAGACTTGTGGGTGGGGGGCAGAAGCGCCGTTGGCTGCCGCAGGGACCTCGAAGGTTCTCACCGGTTTTATGGGGGAGAAGCCCAGAAACGCCAGCATGTAGTCGGAGTTTAATCCGAGTTTCCTCGCATTGGTAGAAAACACGACTCCGGCATTCGAACCTGGGCAAAACCCAACTCCTCCAAGTCTCGCTGCCTGATCGACATGGAATCCGATCGGCGGGCCGATCGCTCGACCACCCACCGTGTAAAAGCTAGCCGCATAGTTCTGTGAGAGTCCTGGCTCTGTATGGGGCTCGACCTTCACAAGATACCGCTTGTCGGGGCTCCTTTTCTCTTTCCCTGGGATGCGGAAATCAGGAATGGCCTCTCTAAAAGGGCCTCGTCGGCGTGCCACCACCACTGTCAGTTCTTGAGTCGCTGTGTAATTTCTGTTGTGAACAGTTGCGGATCCTTCGAGCCTGAGTCTTATCCTTTGGAATGCCGCGTGATCGGTGGCCGTCAGCCTGAGGAATCCTCGCACCTGCGCGCGGGGGATTGTGAACGGTGCGTTAGATTTGACCTTCGGTGGGACCCCCGAGACGGTGATTCGAACTGGGCCAGTAATTTCCTTGTTGCGCGTAATGGTGACCCTTGCTGTTTTCCGTTTCCCAGGCGCCACGAAGAGTGTGGAGGGATACAGGGTGATGCCGAAACCATCCAATTTGGGCGAGGAGGATGTCGCAAGGTCGACCTTCCTCCCAGACTTCTGGACAGACGAGATCCTCTCGATCCCTGATTCTGGAGAAACCGACCCCACGTGCCGTTGTACGACCATGCTGCGGAGCGCAGCAGTCTCTCGCTTCGGCCGGGTGGAATCCGATAGCTTGCCTTGATCCATGGACACTCGAGGAAAAGAGGTCTTCTTCGAATCCGTTGATGGCTGGACCGGGCATTGGCAGCGCACACATCCATGAATCGTGAGAGTGGCGATGAGGACAGTGATAAACAGCCCAGTGCGTGCCGAACTTACTCCTGCCAGCATGATCCCCCTTACTCTGGGACGTACCACCCTTCAAGGCCTTGAATACTGGCTCGGGGGTTACCTTTCCCGTCGCGCCTGGTGCCTCCTCGGCTTTCCAGTATTCATAGGGCGAGCCCCCTCATTGCTACGGGGGAACATGTCCTCTCTTCATAAAAAGTATACACGGGTGATTGAGGTGGTCAATTGTTATGACAATTGGTTCATGAGTCCTCTTGGTGAAAGCGGCACCGGCTCTGGTTCGAGAGGCCAGGGAATATCCCAGGAGGGTACCATTCGTTGAGTCCTCGCCTTGTTCTTCTTCTCGCGCCGTGTTTCTTAGGCCGATCCTGGGGGGGGAATCCGTGTTGGATAGACGGTATTGCAGGCGCCAAAGGCCCTCTCGTGCTAGGGTTGAGAGGGAAGGTGTTCTCAGAAATTCGTGTTCTTCTCTTCCACCGCTTGCTAGGAGAAATCGTTGCTTCTGAGATTGCCCCATATGCTCAGTGCCATCGCGCTGACGATGTTGGTCGTTGGGGTCTGTCCTGCCTCGGCACAAGAAGCAGAGGCGGATATCCTAGAACTCAGCCGGCACATGATCACCCTTGAGCAGGCTGGCAGACATGCCGAGGCATTGCCTCTGGCCAGGCGGGCGGTAGAGCTGGCTGAAATGGAATTTGGCCCTGAGCATCAGGTCGTCGCCGTGTACCTCGAGCACTTGGCGGTTCTGTATCATAAGCTGCTGGAGATAGGAGAATCTGAGGCCCTGTTTCTGCGAACGCTACGCATCCAGGAGAAAGTCTTGGGTCCTGACCATGTGGCTGTCGCCTCGACCCTCAACCATCTGGGAGGTTTGTATCAGACTACTGGTGATTACCCCAAGTCCGTCGCGTCGCTCGAGCGAGCGCTGCTCTTGCGAGAGCAGGCGTTTGGTGCCGATCATCCTGCTACCGCGACCATCGTGAGCAACCTTGCCATCCTGCGCGAACTCTCGGGCGAGTATGACGAGGCAGAACCGCTTTTTGAGAGATATTTCACCATGGCGGGAGGTGGGCCAGGGGGTTCGCACCCGAGTCTCAAGAGAGCCCTGGAAAGCTACCTTCATTTATTGCAACAGACACATCGTTCTGAGGAGGCCGCACGAGTGGAGGGACGTCTCCGGCAACTCGAAGACGAAGACGAAGGGGAGGCAAAGGAGTCTCCCTTCTAGGTTGAGTCCAAGGGAGAGGGTCTCAGAGAAGGATGCCCGTATGGCTAGCTCGTGACCGCTCCCTCTGAGGCCGAGGACACATGCCTGGCGTATTTCGCCATGACCCCCGTCGTGTAGCGAGGTTTGGGTGGTTGCCAACGGCTGAGACGGGATTTCAGTTCATCCTGGGATAGTTCGATCTCCAGTCTACGGGCGGCGACGTCGAAGACGATAATGTCGCCATTTTTTGCGGCTGCGATGGGCCCTCCTTTTGCGGCCTCGGGGGCCACATGCCCCGCCATCAGACCATGCGTTGCCCCTGAAAATCGTCCATCGGTCAGTAAGGCGACGGAGTCACCGAGGCCCGCACCCACAATGGCCCCCGTCACGCCCAACATTTCCCGCATGCCGGGACCTCCTTGCGGACCTTCATACCGGATAACCACAACATCACCACCTTGAATCTCGTGGCGCTGCACAGCCTCAAAGGCATCTTCCTCGCGGTCGAAGACCTTGGCTGGTCCACGATGACTCAGACGCTCATGGCCGGCAACCTTGAGGACGCAGCCCTCAGGTGCCAAATTGCCCTTGAGGATCACCAGGCCGCCCGTCGGTTTGATGGGATTCGACAACGGTCGCAACACTGTTTGTCCAGGGGTTTCGGTGGCCAGGCGCGCCTCCTCCCCAATTGTTCGGCCGGTCACCGTCATCTGATCGGCATGGAGAAGGCCTGCATCCGACAGCCGTTTCGCAACGAGAGTCGTTCCGCCTGCTGCAAACAGGTCTGCTGCCGTATATCGCCCACCTGGTTTCAAGTCTGCGAGGAGCGGAACTCGCCGGTTGATCTCGTCGAAGTCGTCAATGGTCAAAGGCACGCCGGCCTCGCGTGCTATGGCCAACAAATGCAACACGGCGTTTGTCGATCCACCGGTGGTGGCCACGGCGGCGATGGCGTTCTCCAATGCTTTTCTGGTGATGATCTGTTTCGGCCGGAGATCCTGCTTGAGTAGACCCATGACCATTTCTCCGCAGCGGTATGCGACATCATCTTTATGGGGATCCATGGCCGGGACGCCATTGTTGCCCATGGGAGATATGCCGAGAAATTCGAAGGCGATCGCCATGGTATTGGCTGTAAACTGACCGCCGCACGCCCCAGGGCCGGGGCAGGCGTGGTCTTCCAGGTCGTGCAATTCATCGTCGGACATCTTGCCGGCTGCATGCGCCCCTACGGCCTCGAAGACATCTTGAATCGTGACATTATGCCCGTGGAACTGACCGGGCATAATAGAGCCGCCATACAACATGAGGGAGGGAAGGTCGAGGCGAACCAACGCCATGACAGTCCCAGGGATGGTCTTGTCACAGCCTGAGAGTGCCACGACTGCGTCAAAGAGATGTCCCCGGGCGACCAACTCGATGGAGTCAGCGATCACCTCGCGGCTGATCAGGGAGGCCTTCATCCCTTCAGTGCCCATGGAGATCCCGTCGGACACCGCGATTGTGTTGTACTCGATCGGGGTGCCACCGGCGGAGCGGATTCCGGCTTTCACTCGTTCCGAGAGCCGACGCAGGTGGTAATTACAGGGCATGACCTCGATCCAGGTATTGGCAACCCCGATCAGGGGACGAGCAAGATCCTCGTCTGTAAACCCGACTGCCTTGAGCATCGCACGTGCTGGTGCCCGGCCGGGCCCGTCTGTTATGGAACGACTCTTATGCTTGGGATCGGATGGCATGATGACTCCTGCTCCATGTGCATGTGAATGGTGAATTCCCTCACGCCCGAGTTTTCTGTAGAGTGCCTGCTGTGTAGCATGTTCGAGAGGTGCCCGCAACCGCCACACGTGAGAAGGAGAGAGGTGCGCGCGCGAGTTTCAGAAACGGAGGAGGATGGGTTTCTTGAGAACCGTATCGGGTGCCCTCTCTGAGCGTGATCGAGTCTGAACAGGAATGGAACCCGCCCCCCTTCTTCGATTCTCACTCCTCATCCGTGGGGAGAATCGAACCGGTCCGGGCATCGACGTAGATTTCGGCGACCTCACCGTCCGGCTGAACCATCTCTCTTGCCCAGATCACCCGTTCGTTGTCCTGCTCAAGCTCTGCGAGGATGACTTTCCCGGACGCCTTGTTCTTGGCCGTCTTGATTGCTTGTTCGATAGGGATCTTTGCCGCGACTGCTCATTCCGCTGCCTCTACCCATTCGGCCTCCTTGCTCCCAGCAGACGCACTCCAGGCCGTCTGGCTGAGAATGAGGAGCCTTCCAAGCGCGACGCCAGTCGGGGGGCAAATGGTTTTCATGGGAAGGCTCCTCAGGAGGTGGGCGGCACCGTTGCCCACCTTTCGCGGGAATCTATGACTCAACCTTTGGGTGGCTGGAACGGTGCCCCTCTTTCATCTGACCATGTCCCTTTCCGCCCTTTCGGTATCGTTCTTTCATCATCTCATGGAATTGCTTGACCCGTTCGCTCTGTTCGGGAGTCAGAACCGCCATGGCGTCTCTTCGTGCCTTGATCGCCGCCACTCGCAAGCCCACCTGCTGCATGGCACTATCTTTGAGTTTCCCTTCGATGGCCGACAGCTCGGAGGCGTCGTTATCTACCAATGCTCGTGCCTCGCGCTCCGCGATCTTGATGTCAGCCTCGGCTTTGATTCTGGTGCGGTCCAGGTTGAGCTGGATGTCTTTGAGTTGCTGGACCTGATCATCTGTGAGCCCCATTTCTTTTGCCCCACTGAGGAGGCCACGGATAAGATGTCCCGTCGTGGCATGATGCCCGCCCATACGGTAGCCGTGTCCATGCCCGTAACCTTTCCGATCGCCAGAGCCATGACCTTTGCTGTATTCACCATGTCCCTTGCTGTATCCGTGACCACCCTCTGCCGATGCGGGCTGAAGGCTCAGGCCGAGCAGAAAGAATCCGGTCACCATCCCTATCGCGAGTGTGTTGTTCATGAACCCTCCTTCTCTTGTCTTGTTACGACAGTCGCCTCGCCACGCCTGGAGACTCATTGAGCGTAGGAGCCTCGCAGGATCCCCTCGGCTTTCAAGGCATTGAATATAAATTGAATGGCCAAGGTCGCCAGGAACAAGCCCATGAGACGGGTAATGATTTTTTCCGCAATGGGGCTTATCCACCTGGCTCCTCGTCCGGCTATAGCAAATATAACATAACTCGCCAGACCGACCGCTGCAAGGCAAGCAAGCAAGACTCCGCGCTGAGTCCAGCTGGTGGCTTGGGCCTCTAACAGGATGACGGTGGAAATGGCCGCAGGGCCGGCCAGCATCGGAATCGCCAAGGGGGTAATCGCCACATCATCCTTCCTGGTGCCGACCTCCGTTTCTCCCGCGGTCTCCTGGACGGCGGATCGTTTGGCCTGCAACATATCGAGCGCTACGAGGAACAAGATAAGACCTCCGGCGACCTGAAGGGCTGGAAGGGTCACACCGAAATACTTGAATAGACTTTGTCCCACCATGGCTGCCGCGCCTAAGAGACCCGTGGTGACGAGGCAGGCCACCCTGGCCATGCGCAACCGCACCGCGACGGAATCTCGCGCCGTCATGGCGAGGTAGGCCGGCACCGCAGCGATCGGATCGACAATGACGAACAGAGACCCAAAGGCAAACAACGCATATTCAGCTACTGGCATCCAGCAAGACCCTCCTTCCGAGTCATCCTGAGTCAGCGGGTTAGCTGTGGTTCGCTTGCCGGAGCAGGTCCGCCCGCGGGTCATGCCGAGGCGCGCGGCCGAGTTGATCGAACAGCTTGCGGTCCTCATCGGTGAGGGGCGTCGGCATCACGATTTGTAGGGTAAACAGCAAATCACCACGCCCGCCCGAACGACGGGGTAGCCCCTTTCCCTTCAGCCGGAGTTTTCCCTCCGCACGGCTGCCAGGGGGGACCTTCACCCGTACGGGTCCGCTGAGTGTGGGCGCGAGCACATCTGCCCCAAGGGCCGCTTCCCAGGGCCATACCGGAAGCGTGACATGCACATCGGCCCCCTGAGGCTGAAAGACCCCGTCGGAGAGTAGATGGACATTCAAGTACAGATCCCCCCGCTTGCCCCCATGCATCCCCGGGGCGCCTTTCCCAGCAACCCGAACTCTCGTCCCGTGCTCCACCGCAGCAGGAATTTTCACGTCGATCGTGCGAGTCTCGGTTCGGATCCCCCTCCCGCCGCAGGTCGAGCAGAGGCGTTCACGCTGTCTACCCGTGCCGCCGCACCTCGCGCAAGGAACAGGTTCGGAAAGCTCGACCCGACGGGAGGCACCAGTGAGTACCTCGCGCAGAGAGAGGCGTACGGTCGTCTCCAGGTCCTCGCCCTGCGTGGCGAATCCTCGAGGGGCTGAGGTGCCGCGCGCGTCGCCCCTTCCCCCGAAAAAGGTTTCGAAGATGTCGCCGAAGTCGGCTCCTTCCCCGAAGGAATAAGCCGGCCCTCCTCCCATGCCCGCGCCGGCTTGCTGACGGGCTTTTTCGTAGGCTTCAGTCTGCTCCCATTGATGCCCGTACTGATCGTATTTCTTTCTAATGTCTGAGTGACTCAGGACCTCATAGGCCTGGTTCAATTCCTTAAACTTGTGCTCCATTTGAGGTTTCTTCGCCCCAGAATGGAGATCGGGATGATATTGGCGGGCGAGCCGTCGGTAAGCTTTCTTAATGTCATCCTGGCTCGCGTGTCGTGAGACACCGAGGATTTCGTAGTAATCGCGTTGCGCGGTGGCCATATGATGTTCACTCTTCCCCGCTCAGTGAGCGTTGCGGCTGTACATGTCAATGAGACGTCGTCCTGCCTGAAACTTATTAACCACTTCTCTCCTGGATTCAAGTCAATTCCTCAGCCTGCGCTGCAGCGCGCCGAAGACGCCCGTCGGGCTGCGCTGAACCAACAGGGGCGCTAGGCCCAATCCGCTCGCCGATCATCGACAAACAGATGTAACCGGTTCTGCGGGAAATACATAGTCACCCGGCCATCGAGCTTCACGAATTGCCCCTGTGGAACTCGGACGACGAGTCGTGCGTCAGCGGCCATGACATGGAGAATTTGGTCTGCACCGAGGTCTTCGACGACCTCCACGTCAGCCTGCACCGTGATCGCATGGAGCGAAGGAGGGGCCAGCAGAATGTCTTCGGGACGAATGCCGAGCACGGTTCGGGAAACCTGCTCAATTGGCATGGGGCCTTTGATGGCCGGTACAGGCAAGGACAAGGAACCTGCTTGAAAGCACCAGGAGCCGCCTTGCCGACGCAACTGGCCTTCCAGGAGGTTCATGGGTGGGCTCCCGATAAATCCTGCCACGAAGGGATCGGAAGGCTCATTGTATATCCTGGCTGGGGACCCGACTTGTCTTATCTTACCCCGATCCAGCACGACGATCGTATCTCCCAGCGTCATGGCCTCGACCTGGTCGTGGGTCACGTAGATCATCGTCGCTCCGAGCCGCTCGTGGAGTTTCTTGAGCTCCACCCGCATGGACGTTCGCAGGCGTGCATCGAGATTAGAAAGCGGTTCATCGAAGAGAAACAGCTTGGGTTTCCGAACAATCGCGCGCCCCATGGCGACCCGCTGGCGTTGTCCGCCCGATAATTCCTTGGGTTTGCGACCCAGGAGTTCAGCCAGCCCAAGTAGTTCGGCCGCTTCCTGAATGCGAGCCTCAATGAGCTGGCGCGGTTCCTTGCGCATTTTGAGACCGAACGCCATGTTCTCACGAACGGTGAGGTGAGGGTAGAGCGCGTAGGTTTGAAAGACCATGGCGATGTCACGGTCTTTCGGCGAGCGGTGTCCCACCGGCTCTCCGTCGATCAGCACCTCACCTGCGGTCTGGGTCTCGAGTCCTGCAATGATGCGGAGAAGAGTGGATTTCCCGCATCCGGAGGGCCCCAAGAGGATGGTGAACCCCCCGTCGGGCACTCGAAGAGAAATGTCATCCAGGACCATGACATTGCCAAAGGATTTCGAAATGGTATGCAGGACCAGGTCGGCCATCACGTCCTCCTGTCGCTCACCCTTTCACGGCGCCTGCCGACAGGCCGCTGACGATCCACCGCTGAAACAGCAGGACAAGAATAACAAGCGGGAGAGTCGCCAGGACAGAGGCCGCCGCGAGCTCCCCCCATGGCATGGTGAATTCTCCCTGAAAGAGGGCGATTCCCACTGGGAGGGTTTGCTTGTCGGGCTGAGTCAAAATCAAGAGGGCAAAGAAGAACTCATTCCAGGCGTAAATGAAGGTCAGAATTCCCGCGGTAAAGATTCCCGGTGTCGCCAAGGGGAGCATGACCCGAGTCATGGTCTGCCAGGTACTGCAGCCATCAACGCGAGCCGCCTCCTCGAGCTCTCCTGGTAGCTCCCGAAAGAAACTGGCGAGGATCCATATGACAAGCGGAAGGGTCAGGGTCACATAGGGCAGCAGGAGTCCCCAGCGCGTGTTCAAGCCGCCGAGTTGGTCGAGGATTCGCCACACCGGCCCGGCGATTGCGATTTGTGGAAACATGGAAATCCCCAACAATCCTCCCAAAATCCATCCCTTGCCGGGGAGTCGCAGGCGGGCCAGGGCATAGGCTGCTGGGATCCCTATGAGCAGAGCGAGGAAGGTGGTCGACCCGGCCACCACGACACTGTTGAGGATGTAGTCTGTCAATTGATAGTCCACGAGCGCAGATCGGTAAAAATGAACGCCTCCGGTCGGCAACCAGGTCGGAGGCACCGCCTCCACCTGGCGCTGAGTCTTGAGCGACGTGATCACAAACCAGAGGAACGGAAACAAACTCACGGCCACCGTGAGGGTGATTCCCACTCCCAGTAAGACCCGCCGTGTCATGCCGGCTCCTTCTCAAATAACTTTGACCCCACCGCTCGGATGTAAAAGAGCGATAGGAGAAAGATCGCGAGGAAGACCGTCACCGAGATGGCAGCCCCGTAGCCCATGCGCCCTTCGGTGAACAGGGCCTTGTACCCATAAAATTGCAGGACTTGAGTCGCTCCACCGGGCCCGCCCTGCGTCATCACAAAGACGAGGTCAAAAACCCGAAAGGCATCCATGGTCCGAAACACCAGGGCGAGGAGCAAGGCCGGACGAAGTAACGGGAGGGTGATACGCCAGAACCGTTGCCAGGTGTTGGCGCCATCGATGCGAGCGGCCTCATAGAGCTCGTCCGGGATGAGTTGCAGTCCGGCGAGAATGAGGAGTCCGGCGAAGGAGGAAGTCTTCCACACATCTGCGAGCACGATAGCCAACCATGCAAATCCGGGATACGCTAACCAAGGCACGTACTCCGCAACCCGGTCACCAAACAAGAACAGGTTGGCGAGGCCGTATTGATCATTGAAGATGAAACGCCACATTTGAGAGGCCACGACCGTAGGAATGGCCCAGGGAATTAAGGCTGTGGCCCGGACCCAACCCCGCCCAGGAAATTGCTCATGAATGACCAGGGCAATGCCCAACCCGAGCAGAAGCTCGAGGAGAGTGGAGGAGACGACAAACCCAACCGTCACGAGAAAGGCCTGGCGGGCCACAGGATCGGTGGCCAGATCCCGATAATTCTCCCACCCGACGAAAGTTTGCCCTAGGTCCGGCACGGCGAGGAAGATACGGTAGAGGCTCAATACGAAAGAATCGATGACCGGATAGAGGGCAAACATCACGCTGAAGGCCAAGGCTGGCGCCAGCATCCACCAGCCTGCCTGTTCCCCGGTTCGAAATCGGTCCCTGCCCGCTGAGCCGCCGGTCATGTGTTCCCCTCCGTTAATTTCAGGAGACGATTGATCTGGCGATCTGCTGCAGCGGCCTCCGCAGCGAGGTCTAAGTTGGAAATGGCCAGAGCGCGGCTGAAGTAGCGTTGAAGAACATGCGAGAGCGCAGGATAAAGAGGAGAGCGCGGGCGGGGTGAGGTGCCGCGCAAGACCGCAAATTGGTCGCGAAAGAAGGGCTGGGCCGTCAGGACCTCAGAATCATTGAAGAGTGCGGTTCTCGAAGGGGCTAAGCCGGCGTGGATCGAAAAAAACTTTTGCATTTCCTGACTGGACAGGAATGAAATGAACGCCCAGGCCACCGATGGTTGCCGCGAGTAGGTACTGATCCCGTACAGCCATCCCCCCAAGGCCGAGACGCTTCGGCCACCAGGGAACCGCGGGAGGGGGGCCACACCAACCTTCCCTGCGATGGTGGACCGTTTCGGATCGTTCGACACGTCCCACGCGTAAGGCCAGTTGCGATGAAAAACGGCGTTGCCCTGGATGAAAGCAGCCAGCGACTCGGGTTCCTGGTACATCAGGACCGCTCGCGACGCCAAGCGTCCCATGATACGATCGCGAGCGAATCTGACGGGTGCCAAGCTTTGAGGGCTATGGAGCAGGGAGTGGCGGCCGTCCTCGCTGACCAGGCGACCGCCGTTGCTCTCAATCAACTCCAGCATGTTGCAGACCAGGCCTTCATATTGTTTGAACTGCGCAGAGTAGCCTCGCAGCGCCGGACGGGTCTTGCCTTCGCCTGCAACGATGGTTTCAGCCTGCCTCGCTAACTCTTCCCAGGTCTGTGGAGGGCCAAACCCATAGGCCTTCAAGAGATCTTGTCGAAAATACAACATCCCGCCGTCGATACGACTGGGGATTCCAAAGATCTGTCCCTGATAGGTACCGGCTTGAATCGTGGCGGGCAGGAACTTAGCTTGCTCGGAGGGAGGAAATCGGTCGCGTAACGGAAGGGCCCATCCTGCCGCCGCGAACTCTGGGACCCAAATCACGTCCATGAAGAAGAGGTCTACAGACGCATCGCGATTCTTCAGCTTTTGGGTCAGGAGGTCATGATAGGCGGTCGAGGAGTGGGGGGCAATTTCACGGATGACCTCGATGTCGGGATACGCCTCCTGAAATCGCTCGATGGCCTCCTGCCACACACGGGGATGGTCTGGTTTCCAAGAGACGAAACGCAGGACGGTCTTCGGGTGTGTCGCCGAGGACTCGGCCCTCATGGCGCTGGCGGGCCAAAGAAGAGAACCGAGGATGACGACGAAAAGGGCCGGAAGCCACCTGCGCCGGGGGTGGGCTATGGAGGACAGGCAGAGCATCATGGCCATCTATACCGTACTCATGCCAGGATGGCAAAGGGTGGGTGGAGGTGATGGGGCTATCGAGTGGGGGCAGCCTTGGCCCGAGCCATCATCTTGCAGTACGAGCAGACCTCAGCCGTAGTAGGTTGGCCACAGGTCGCGCAGGATTGGAGCGAGGCCTGGTCCTTCTCGGCCATGGAGGCGGTGGAAGACCGTTCTCGAGTCTGCCGATCTAGGAAGCCCCAATAGAATGCCTGCTTGGTGCCAGGAGATTCTGTTTCGAGCCGATTGAGACTTTCCTTGTACAGGAGCATCTTGGATCCTTTGGCCATGGGGCATTCTTCGACGATGTAGTCGATGCGATTCAAGACGGCATAGGCGGCAATTTCTCGTTCGGTGAGCCGATAAAGCGGTTTGACCTTTTTCGCGAAGCCTTCGACCGAGGCTGGAAGGCTCGGCGCCTGTTTTTCCAGGTAGTCCTCCTGCCAGTGCAACACATTGCCCAGCAACCGTGCGGCTTCATCGTCCAAGTTGTGCCCGGTTGCCATGACATCATAATGATGCTCAACGGCAACACGATTAAAATGATACCGCTTGATGGTTCCACAAGCCGAGCAAGTGGGGCGGTGAACCAAGTTGGCGAGCTCCCGTATCCCCGCACCTTCTTCTTGCTCGATCGCATGGACAAGCATGTGGGCCTGATGAGTGGCACCAACCGCGTCTGCGAAGGCTTGGGCCTTCTGGTGGGATCGTCGGGAGTACTCTCCGATGCCAAGATCGACGTAGAGGGCGTCGGCACGATACCCCATCTTCAGCAGAATCGCCCACAGTGTCAGGCTGTCTTTGCCGCCGGACACGGCGACCAGGATACGGTCCTCTCGCGTGAACATCCCTTGCGA